>CAYVLC010000046.1:0-18288 GCA_964452155.1 uncultured Dysgonomonadaceae bacterium | reverse complement strand
TGCCTGTTGGTGGATGCCTGTTGGTGGATGCCTGTTAGCTGTGTTTCGTAGTATTGCGTAGTTGATAAACAGTTGCGTCTTGATAAGCATTTTGTATGAAAGTAATACTAAGCCTCGTAGGGTCTATTAGATATGTATTCCCTCATTATAGCATAAAACTCTTCTTTTAATAGACAAATAAACTATAAATTCGTATTTTTGTCAATTCAATATATATTCAAACAACATTTGTTTGAATTGCTTGTTTACAAGACTATGTAATAATATCAAGGTTATTTATCATGACACAACAATTGGTTATATATAATACGCTGAGTCGAGAAAAAGAAGTTTTCACCCCTTTGCATGCACCCCATGTAGGGATGTATGTCTGCGGGCCAACAGTCTATGGCGATCCGCATTTAGGACATGCTCGTCCGGCAATCACGTTCGATTTGCTGTTTAGATATCTGCAACATATTGGTTACAAGGTGCGCTATGTGCGCAACATTACCGATGTGGGACACTTGGAAAACGATGCAGACGATGGTGAAGACAAAATTGCCAAAAAAGCGCGTGTCGAGGAGTTAGAGCCAATGGAGGTTGTGCAGTTTTACACCAATAGCTATCACATGGCAATGGATGCGCTCAATGTGTTGCGCCCCTCGATAGAGCCAAGTGCTTCGGGGCATGTGATGGAACAAATAGAGATGACGCAAGATATACTAGACAAGGGATTTGCTTACGAAAGCAATGGATCGGTCTATTTTGATGTAGAAAAGTACAACAAAGAGCACAACTATGGACTATTGTCTCACAGAGACATAGACGAGATGCTAGAAACTACTCGCCAACTAGATGGACAAGACGAAAAACGACGGAGCATAGATTTTGCGCTTTGGAAAAAGGCTGCTCCCGAGCATATTATGCGATGGAAGTCTCCTTGGAGTGTTGGTTTTCCTGGATGGCACATAGAGTGCTCGGTAATGAGTACACGCTATTTGGGCGATGAGTTTGATATTCATGGTGGGGGGCTCGATTTATTGTTTCCTCACCACGAGTGCGAAATAGCCCAAAATACTGTAGCCAAGGGCAAAGCGTCGGTTCGCTATTGGATGCACAACAATATGATAACGGTGAACGGTACAAAGATGGGCAAGTCTATGGGCAATTTTATCAACCTCGAAGAGTTTTTCAACGGTACACACCCCCTCTTAGACAAAGCTTATGAGCCAATGACTATTCGTTTTTTTATACTGCAATCGCATTATAGAAGCATGGTCGATTTTAGTACCGATGCCCTACATTCTACAGAAGTGGCGCTAAAGAGATTGTTGGATGCAGCTAATAATATTGCCAATATACCAGTGAGTGATACTTCTACTGTAGAGGTGGGGTCGTTGCGTCAGAAATGTTACGATGCAATGAACGACGATTTGAATACGCCCATACTGCTCTCGCATTTGTTTGAAGCTACACGCATCATCAACTCTGCCATTGCTGGTATCGAAAAGCTGTCGAAAGACGATGTGGATGAACTAGCCGGTCTGTTTGAAACCTTTTTGCACAATCTACTCGGCATCAAAGACCAGTCGGCACTAAAAGACACCAGCTACCAAGCATTCGAAAAGGCGGTGAATATGCTACTAGAAATGAGACAAGAGGCAAAGAAAAACAAAGATTGGGCTACGTCAGATAAAATAAGGAACGAGCTCACCCAAGCAGGATTTGTTATAAAAGACACTCCTACTGGGTTTGAGTGGAGCCTGTCTTAGTAATAAGAAGAGAAAAGAGCACTCCACACAATACATTTGTGTTTCTTTGGTAGCAATACCTTACCACACAATCTACTTTTTCTTAACAAGGAAAATATATGCAACTACTGCTTTCTCCAGCTAAACTGATAGATTTTAACGACATTACTGAAACAGTGAGTGGTACAACACCTTTGTTTACAGAAAAGACAAATCTATTGGCACAATTCTGCCAGCAGCTATCGGTAAACGAAATAGCACAATTGCTAAAGATAAACTTGAAGATGGCCCACGATGTGTATGGAAATTTTCATACATTCCATCTCAATAATTCTATAGAGCGCAGTGCAGCATTTGCATTCAATGGTATAGCGTTTCAAGGCCTCAACATACACGATTTCGAGGCCCATGAGTTGATGTTTGCACAAGAGCACATCAATATTCTATCGGGGATGTACGGATTGTTGCGCCCATTGGATATCATCAAGCCCTATCGGTTGGATGTAAGCACGCGCATATCACCTATCGATAATGGCATAAACAGCAGTGGCAATCTTAGTGCAGCCTATCCCAAATCTAATTATCTGTATGGCTATTGGCAAGAGACTGTAAATAAGTACTTGTATAGCAAGCTGGCTCAGGATGACAATGTTATTGTCAATCTGAGTTCGTCTGAGTACTTCAAGGTTGTAGTACCTGAGCTTTTGCCCAGCAAAACACGTGTCATAAACATTGGTTTTAGAGAACAAAGAGCCGATGGGTTGAAGCAGGTGGTTGTATATGCAAAGAAAGCACGAGGTATGATGGTGCGCTATGTAGTGAAAAACAAAATTGCAAAAGTTGAAGATATTAAGGGGTTCGATGCAGAGGGATATTTCTACTCACCTGCACAATCTACACCAACCGAATGGATGTTTGTGCGATAACTCATCTATGAAGTTCATTTGATGGAATTGTACAAATTTGTATTGACTAACAAAAATATGACTTATAATATATGAGTAACAAAAGAATAAAGTTTGCATCCAAGTTGGGCCTTGTTGCAGCAGCGGCTGGTTCGGCAGTTGGTTTAGGCAATATATGGCGTTTTCCTAGTCAGGCTGCCGATGGAGGTGGGGCACTATTTATATTTGTGTACATTGGTTGTATTATCTTTTTTGGTATTCCACTGATGATGGGCGAGTTTCTTATTGGTCGCTCAGGTAGAGCCAACGCTTCGGGTTCGTTTCAGAAGCTGGCACCCGGCACTTCGTGGAAGTGGGTAGGTCGTTTGGGAGTACTCACAGGTTTTTTGATACTTGGTTTCTACATGGTGGTATGTGGTTGGACTATGGAGTATGTTGTGCAAAGTATGACAGGGCAATTGATGGCATCTGACAGTTTTAGCGCCAACTTTAATAGCTTGTTGAATAACTCTCTACGACAGGTTCTCTGGATGGTTTTCTTTACCATACTTACTGCTTTCTTTATTCTTTCTGGAGTGAAAAGAGGGATAGAGCAATCTGCAAAGATACTGATGCCTGTGCTTTTTCTGATATTGATTGTGCTGGGTATTCGTTCTATTACGCTTAGTGGTTCGGCCCAAGGATTGGCTTTCTTGTTTAAACCCAATATGGAAAGCGTAAAATCTACTATCTTTCTTGATGCCATGGGACAGGCTTTCTTCTCCATGTCTATAGGTATGGGCTGTATGACCACTTATGGCTCTTATTTTCGCGACGACTCTAATCTGCGTAAAACTGCAGTGCAAGTCTCCATGTTAGATGCATTGGTTGCAATTCTGGCTGGTATTGTAATCTTTCCTGCTGCTTTTGCATTAGCACAAACACCAGATAGCATTGTCTCTTCGCTTGTTGCAGGAGGTCCGGGCTTGTTGTTTATAACCATTCCCGAGTTGTTTCATCATCTTCCTTTTTCTAGTCTTTGGTCTAGTCTGTTTTTTGTATTGTTGGCTATAGCAGCACTCACTTCCACAATATCGCTTATGGAGGTGGTTACATCTTTTTTGCACGAAGAGTTCAGTATGTTGCGCCGCAATGCAGTTACTTTTGTAGCAATGGGAGTAGCAGTTTTGGGCGTTGTATCATCTATTTCTCCACAGTTTTTCAATATTTTAGATTATGCTACTGCCAAGATAATGTTGCCAATGGGCGGGCTGTTCATCTCGCTATTTATTGGTTGGCATCTCGATAAGAAAATCACCTTTGCACAACTTACCAACGATGGCACACTGTCGGTATCGGTGCGGTTTCTGCAACTCTATATCTTTATTCTACGTTATGTTGCACCAGCGGCTATTGTGGGTATATTTGTTTATGGTATCTTCTTTTAGAGACAAGGGGGGGCAAGATATATGTTGCATACAATGAGCGAAATGAGACTAGAGTGCGTGGGTGGCAATTGAAATCTTAGAGAGAGTATGTAGTTGCACTGGTTGCAATACACGCATGTGTATAGAGCGAAAGCTTGAGGCTGCCAACTAACCATACTTAACAAAAGGACTTTGATTTTCACTTCAAAAAGTATTACTTTTACATTAAAAATATAGAGCATGGCTTATAAAATATATCCTCCCAATTCTTTGTACAACACCGTCAATCTTCCTGGTTCAAAAAGCATTAGCAATCGTGCTCTCATACTCAATGCTTTGAGCTTGAGCAATTATGAGCTTGAGAATCTATCTGTTAGCGAAGACACAAGCGTAATTAGCGATGCCTTTGCATCAAACACAAACGAGTTTGATGTGCGCGGAGCTGGCACTGGTATGCGTTTTATGGCTGCATTTTTGGCCTGTGTAGAGGGAGAGTGGATTTTGAGAGGTTCGGAACGAATGCATCAGCGACCCATTCACCCATTAGTAGATACACTTGTAACACTGGGTGCCGATATCGAATACTTGGGCAACAAAGGCTATCCTCCACTAAAGATAAAAGGCAAGAAGCTAGAAGGCGGCGAGGTATATCTCACAGCAAACGTGAGCTCGCAGTTTATTTCGGCTCTCATCATGATAGCTCCTACTATGAAATATGGTTTGACACTGCACCTAGAGCATGAAGTAATTTCGAGGCCCTACATTCATTTAACGCAGAAGATGATGGAAGACTATGGAGTGCACATAAAGTGGGTGGGCAATACGATAAAAGTAGATGCACAGCCCTACACTGCAATTCCCTATAGTGTAGAGGCCGATTGGTCGGCTGCTTCCTACTGGTATTCGCTTGTGGCACTTATGCCAGAGGCAGAGGTCACACTAAGAGGGCTTAGAAAAGGTAGCATGCAGGGCGATGCCAATGTAGTGAATCTTTTTTCTGATTTGGGTGTCTCCACTACTTTCGAAGATGATGGGGTGGTGTTGAGGAAAAAGAACCTTGTGAAAGGAAAGTTTTTTCACAACTTTATCAACGAACCCGATTTGGCGCAAACATTTGCAGTGGCCTGTTGTTTATTAGATATTCCATTCTTTTTTAGTGGTTTGCAAACGCTAAAGATAAAAGAGACCGATAGGATATACGCACTCATAACAGAGCTAGAGAAACTGGGCTTTGTGTTGCGTGAAACCGAAAATGGAATATTGGAGTGGGATGGCGAGCGTTGTCTCACAGACGAAACTATTGTAATAGAAACGTACGACGATCATCGTATGGCAATGGCATTTGCCCCAGCGACTATCGTTTTCAAAAATATGTATATCAATCATCCCAGTGTTGTAACAAAATCGTACCCTTCCTTTTGGGAAGATTTGCAGCAGGGTGGTTTTAAGTTGAACGAAACAGATAATTTTTAACTATGAAAAGTCTATTTATACTAATAGGAATTGTTGTATTCTTTTCGCTTTCGGTTTATATTTGGAATATTATTCAGCGACGAAGAGGCATTACTGATGATAAACCCGAAAAGTATGTACGCCCCGAGGGTTGTTGTGGAGCACACGAAGTGTGCGAACATCCAGCAGACGAGCTAAACTCTGCACCCGACTATTTCGATGATGAAGAGCTGGATCGTTTTCAGCGCAGACTATCGCATGAGTACTCTGATGAGGAAGCCAATGAGTTTAGAGAGATTTTTAACACCATGATGGATCATGAGAAAAATCTTTGGCTCAGAAGCCTACGCATGCGTCATATTGGATTGCCACAACAGGTGAAACAGGAAATGGCCCAAGTGATGAAGTCGCTCCAACAGCATGAGCAACTAGCATAAACCAACGATATGGATGTTGTAGAACTGCTAGATTATACATTTTTCCGCAATGCGTTGTGGGGAAGTTTGTTGGCCAGTATTGCCTGTGGCATTATAGGGAGTTATGTGGTGGCGCGTCGCATGGTTTTCATTAGCGGAGGCATCACACATGCATCGTTTGGCGGAATTGGTGTTGGATTTTACTTAGGTTTCAATCCTGTTATATCTGCCTTAATATTTTCTGTTCTTTCAGCTTTTGGTATTCAGTGGTTGTCCAAAAACCAAAATGTGCGCGAAGACTCAGCCATTGCAGTGTTTTGGTCGTTGGGAATGGCACTGGGCATTATCCTTATTTTCCTCTCGCCTGGCTATGCTCCTAATCTTTCTGAATATCTTTTTGGGAATATACTCACCATTAGTCAGACCGACATACTGCTACTGGCCATATTGAGTGTGGTGTTGGTGCTGTTTTTCACCATTTTCTATCGTTCCATTCTTAATACATCATTCGACAAAGAATTTGCCAAAACTCGTGGTGTGCCTGTTGCTTTTCTGGAATATACCCTTATTATGTTGGTGGCAGTTACTATTGTGCTAAGCATTCGCTTGGTGGGCATTGTTTTGCTGATATCGTTGCTTACTGTGCCACAAATGACAGCCAATATCTTTACCAATCGGTTCTATAAAATAATACTTGGCTCGGTCGCAATTAGTTTTGTAGGCAGTGTGGCGGGCCTGCTGTTGTCTTACTTCTTGAATGTTCCATCTGGGGCATTTATCATATTTGTTTTGATATTAATATTTCTTGGTGCTAAACTGGGCAATCGTCTGTTTAGGGCCAAGAGCAAAGCATGACTTTATTTACTAATTTCATTCATATTATAAACATCAATCTAATGAAAAACTTACTCCTTTCTTCCTTATTTTTCTCACTTTCGTTTCTAACGCTGGCTCAAACTGGTAAGGTGTATGACAACCTATCTATGAACAGCAAAATTCTTAAAATGGAGCGAAAGTTTGCAATTTACCTGCCACCAGGCTACGAAACATCGCAGCGAGACTATCCTGTGCTCTATCTGCTACACGGTGCCGGAGACAATCATACAGGTTGGGTGCAGTTTGGCGAGGTTTTGCATATTGCAGATAAGGCTATTCTCGAGGGTAGCGCAACAGCTATGATTGTGGTCATGCCAGATGCCGATACCGGACAACGCGGTTATTTCAACAGCATCAAAGGCGATTGGCTGTACGAAGATTTCTTTTTTCAAGAACTAATGCCTTTTGTTGAAAAAGAATATCGCATCAAAAAAGAAAAACGCTACCGTGCTATTGCTGGTCTCTCTATGGGGGGTGGCGGGTCGTTTGTTTATGCTTTGCGACACCCCGAGTTGTTTTCGTCGGCTTGTCCGCTCAGTGCATATTGTGGCCCCTTGAGCATGGACGAAATGAATAGCTACAAGTTGCGTGAGGGAATGAATGATGTAACCGATAAGGAATTGGTAGCTTACTATAAGAAGCACAGCGTGCTAGACATGGTCGTAAATATGCCCGATGAGCAGAAAAAAGCTGTACGTTGGTTTATAGATTGTGGCGATGACGATTTTCTCTACGAAGGCAATTCTCTGGTTCATATTGCAATGAATAAAAACGATATTCCTCACGAATACCGTGTTCGCAATGGTGGGCACACATGGACCTATTGGCGCGACTCTCTGCCTGTAGTACTTTCGTTTATTTCCGATGCATTTCATCAGTATTAAGGTGTAAGTACTGCAGAGGAATGGGTTGCTAAATGTGTTGTGGATAGCTGGTAGTCTTCGTTGCAAAAAAAAGCAACCATTGCACACTTTTGGGCCTCTTTCTTCAATTTGTGTTATTGCTCTATAAGCACTGCTACACCACATGGCTTTCACGACCTCTTCTTCAGGCTCTCTCCTCTGGTTGAAACTGGTTGAGTGGGTAGGCAGTATCAGGCGTATTTGAGCCTACTCAATGCAGCAGCCATACTCCCCTGCTCATCTGCAATTTTAGTTTTTCAAATTTTTCACTTCCAATTATCAGCCTCCCCACAACTATCTTAATCAAAGAATATGAAAACAAAACCTGAAAAAACAATCTTGTTTTTATTCACTACATTTATTCTTATCCTTTTCACACAGTGCAACAAGCTAACCAACCACTTATTGGTCAATCATCTACAGTGTGAATACGCTATAAATCCAATTTCAATTGATGAACCCCAACCAAGGTTTACGTGGCAGTTAGTATCCGACAAAGATAGCGTGCTACAATATGCCTATCAAATAAGTGTTGCCTCATCGCCTACTCTCCTCCAAGAGGAAAATCCAGATATTTGGCAATCAGACAAAAGAATGTCTCCTCTGCAAAGCACCTCTTTAGACTCTCTGGTCAATCTAAAGAGTTTTCAGCGGTATTATTGGAATGTAAAAGTGTGGACAAATTTATCTACACACCCTGCCATTTCAGCAACAGCATCATTCGAAACAGCCATGATGAGCAAGAGCGATTGGAAAGCCCAATGGATAACAGACTCAAACCACCAAAATTTCGAACCAGCACCCCTGTTTAGGAAAGTGTTCGAAACAGCCAATATGAAACATATCGACTATGCCCGCCTCTATATCTCTGGATTGGGATACTACGAAGCATTTATAAATGGAGCGAGGGTTGGAGAAAACTATTTAGACCCGTCTTATACCGCTTTCGACAAAAGGGTATATTATGTTGTTCACGATGTTACCAACCTACTATCAGCAGGAAAGAATGCTATTAGCACCGTCCTGGGCAATGGTTGGTACAACGAGCAAAGTGTTGCCGTTTGGGATTTTCACAAAGCTCACTGGCGCAATAGACCTATGATGATTTGCGAACTGCACATTCATTATTCCGACGGTACAATCGATAAATTGAATACCGACACTTCATGGAAAACAAGTAGTGGGGCTTATACATACAACAATCTCTACAGTGGTGACATGTACGATGCTCGCTTAGAAGAATCAGGTTGGCAGCTTGTTGGCTTCGATGATAGCAAATGGAATCAAGCAATAGCTACTACATCCGACGCCCCTATTTTTAGAGCACAAAAACAAGCACCCATACAAATTACAAAAGAGTTAGCACCAATAGCATTCAATAAAATAAACGACTCTCTGTATGTATATGATTTTGGAGAAAACTTTGCTGGCTTTTCAAAAATAAAAGTCAAAGGAGAGAGGGGTACTAAGCTCCATATCAAACACGGAGAGCTCTTAGATAGCTTGGGCCTATTGCAGCAAGGCAATATAGATGTGTACTACCATCCCACACAAGAGAAAGAGATATTTCAGACCAATGTTTTTACACTTAAAGGCGACGATGAGTTTGAAGAGTTTCAGCCATCATTTACCTATCACGGATTTCAATATGTGCAAATAGAAAGCGATAGACCTATAGAATTGACAAAAGAAAGCGTGAAAGGTCTTTTTATAAATACCAATGTTGCACAAGTGGGCACCTTTTCCTGCTCAAACGAAACGCTAAATAAGTTGTGGAGAGCCACAAATCAGTCTTATCTGAGCAACCTACACAGCATCCCAACAGATTGTCCACAACGTGAGAAAAACGGTTGGACAGCCGATGCGCATATATCGATAGAGGCAGGATTGCTCAATTACGATGGTATTTTGTTGTACGAAAAGTGGATGAACGATTTTATCGACAACCAACGAGAAAATGGCATGATTTCAGGAATTATCCCAAGTAGTGGTTGGGGCTTTGGCAATTGGCCTGGCCCAGTGTGGGACGCAGCTCTATTTATCATACCCCACGAGCTATACAACTACTACAATGATACTTATGCAATACAGCGCATGTATACCACCATGGAGAGATACCTCCATTATCTAAAGGAGCAAGAAAATAAAGAAGGACTGTTGGATTATGGATTGGGAGATTGGCTCACCTACAATGCACAAACACCCAACGAGTTTACCTCGTCGGCCTATTATTATTTAGATAATAAACTTATGGCCCAGTTTGCTTGTTTGCTGGGTAAAGATGCAACTCTCTATGCTCAAAAAGCAGAACTATTAAAAGAGCTTATCAACAAAAAATATTATGACCCCACAACCAACATTTATGCCAATGGCTCTCAAACATCACAAGCTTTGGCATTATACTTGGGTTTGGTTGCAAAAGCCGACGAGCAAAAGGTTGCCAACAACCTTGCCGATTCAATTAAATCTAACAATGGTTTTTTAGACTTTGGTCTTCTAGGCACCAAAACAGTACCACGTATTCTCACCAAATATGGGTACGGAGAGTTGGCCCTCAAGCTCATTACACGACCAGAAGCTCCATCTTGGGGACATTGGGTTGACTCGCTCGGATATACCACCCTGCCAGAAACTTGGACACTAAGTCCTCAGTTTAATGATGCTTCGCTCAATCACATGTTTTTTGGAGATATCAGTGCATGGATGTATCAGTACCTTGCAGGAATCAACTACGATAGCAATAAGCCTGGTTTCGAGCATATTATTATTGAGCCCTATTTTATTGAAGGTGTCGATTGGGTAAAAGCTGAGTACAATTCTGTAAAAGGTGCAATTCGTTCTGAATGGACCAAACAAGGGGCCATCGTAAATCTCACCGTATCCATCCCCACTGGATGCACAGCTACAGTGTCTGTTGGTGAGATTAAACATACAATTACTTCTGGCACCAAGAGTTTCAGTTTTGATTTAGAAAGTAGGAAATAGGAAATTGGAGGTATGAGAACGTAAGTCTAAAAGTCGAATGTTAATTGTTTAGCTGTATAATGTTGATGTCATGCCATACCGAGAAGCCACTCAATTTTTATTAAGCAAATAAGAAGAGAATGATATGATATAGGGTGATATGCAAAAGTGTGTGTTTGCTAAAATGCTTAATTTTAAATCATCTATCTACCTTAACATTTCTATGGCACCCCGACATCGACCGATGAGCCGAGAAACTAGTACGAAAGACGGTTAAAAATCGTCTCTGTTTGAGCTTATCCGTTTGGAATTCGGCGAAATGTGTTCTGACGATTTCAGCCTTTTGCACACTATTTTTTCGAGCAAAGCGGGCGCAGTTTTGAACTTCTTTTGCTTACTTTTTTGTGTCCAGACAAAAAGAGTAAGTGGCTTGCCCAATGAAATCTGAGTTTTCATTTTATTGGGGGTTTTAGGGTAAAGCTCTTTCAACAAAGATTAATTATGAATTACGAGTTAGCAGTAAACAAACGGCAGAGTACAATGTATCTGTAGTGCTGTAGGGATGCTGATATATGGTATTTTTGAAAAGAAAATAGCTGTAAGGTATTGGGCTGAATTATAGCGGGACTTCAGCCCTCAAATACAAGCGGGAGGTTCTTTCAACATATTCCTCACTCCGTGTCAGAATGGCAGGGGTTTATGTCAATTCCCAACTTGCAATTTTCAATTAACTGAGCATTTCATTATCAATTGTCGATTGTCAGCTGTCAATTATTTCACTCGCTCACAGCCAAGAGCCAACACCTAAGAACTATTCCTGCTCTACTTTCTTCCTCCTATGTTTCCATTATTTTTTTGCAGTGTCATTTTGTTTTAAAACATTTACTAAACCTATATTAGATATATAACTCCAATGTACTATATTTGCAACATCGGCTAGCCACAATATATAGTGATAGCACAAAAAAGCAACAACCAATGAAATACAAAGTAAAAAAACTGGCACTCTGTCTGCTGCTCGATGCTATGGGATGTATTAGTTTCACAATTCCCCTCATCGGAGAGTTCTCAGATATTCTATGGGCCCCTGTTGCAGCCATTATTAGCTACAAAATGTTTGGAGCAAAGCGAGGTAGGCTCACAGCAATAACCACATTTGCCGAAGAGCTATTGCCCATTACAGATATCATCCCTTCATTTACCCTCTACTGCATCCTCTTCGATTGGATGGGAGTGGGCAGCCCACAGAAAACACCTATTTTACAAACTAAATAACAAAACATGCTACACAAAACAATCACCCTTTTGCTCCTATTAAGTATAAGCTTAACATCGTGCGCAAAACCCCAACAAGAAACTGGTTTGCTTTGGAAAATCTCTGGCAACAATCTCGAACAACCCTCGTACCTCTTTGGTACCCATCACTTGGTGCCACTATCTTTTCTGGATAGCATAACGGGGATCGACGAAGCGTTCATGGCAACTGAGCAAGCCATCGGCGAGCTGGATATGAACAACATGGGCGAAATGCAAATGCAACTAATGGTGGCATCGCTAATGCCAGAAGGAGAGAGCTACAAGCACTTGCTGAGCGAAGAAGACCAAGCCATTCTGGACGAAACACTAAAAGAATATGTAGGCGTTGGTCTTGACCAATTTGAGCAAATGAAACCGGCCATGCTAAACATGCTGCTAACGGTGATGATGCACCAAAAATTTTATCCTACGGATGAAAAAGGGTTGAGTATGGACGAGCATTTCCAAAAAGAAGCGCGAGACAGATATCGACAGACGCTGGGACTAGAAACTGTGCAAGATCAAATAGATGTGTTGTTTGGTTCGCAATCGATAGAACGCCAAGCCGAGTCGCTTTTGTGCACCATCAAGAACATGGACTATGGCAAAAAACAAATGGATAGGCTTATGACTGCCTACCATGCACAAGACCTCACCGCAATGGCCACGTTGTATGAAGAGGAAGACCCCAACAACCCCTGCCCCAGCACTGAGGAAGAAAAAGATGAACTAAACAAAGCCCGCAACGAAAAGTGGATGGACACCCTACCCGAGATGATGCGCCAAAAGCCTTCATTTATTGCTGTTGGCTGCCTTCATTTGGTGGGCACAGATGGATTGATAAACCAATTGCGCACCAAAGGGTATAAAGTAGAGGCGGTGAAATAGAAATTTTGGCACAAAAAAAGAGACGCAATAATATTGCGTCTCTTTTTTTGTGCCTATATGCAATCTGTTTTATAACTATCGGCGCTCCAACAACACCACATTCTCTACATGATGGGTGTGCGGAAACATATCTACGGGTTGTACACGGGTTACACGGTAGTTGGCGTCCAACAAATTGAGGTCGCGTGCTTGTGTGGCTGGGTTGCAACTCACATATACAATGCGTTTGGGATTGGCAAACAAGATGGCATCTACCACATCGGTGTGCATGCCAGCACGAGGTGGGTCGGTTATCAACACATCGGGCCTGCCATGCTCCAAGATGAACTCTTGGTTCAGAATATCTTTCATATCGCCTGCAAAAAACAGGGTGTTCTCAATACCATTGGCCAAAGAGTTGGCTTTGGCATCCTCAATGGCCTCCTCCACATACTCTATACCCACCACTTTGGCTACATTGCGGGCCACAAAGTTGGCTATGGTGCCCGTGCCGGTATATAAATCGTACACCAACTGTGTCTCGTCAAGCTGAGCAAACTCTCGTGCCACTTTATAGAGGTTGTGCGCCTGATGGCTATTTGTTTGATAGAAAGATTTGGGCCCAATCTTAAACTTCAAGCCCTCCATCTCTTCATAAATACAATCGTTGCCTTTCCAGGTAATTACCTCTTGGTCGGTGATGGTGTCGTTTTTCTTCTCATTAATAATGTAAAGCAGAGAAGTAATCTCGGGAAAGGTGTCGCCGAGGTGTGTCATCAACATAGTGCGCTTCTCCTCATCCTCCTCTGCAAAAACCACAATCACCATGAGCTCTCCCGTGCTGGTGGTGCGGATTATCAGGGTACGCATGAGCCCCGTTTGCTCCCTAAGATCAAAGAAACTAAGATTGTGATGAAAACAAAACTCTCGCACAGAGTTGCGTATTTGGTTTGAAGCATTGGTTTGCAACCAACACTTGTTTATATCGAGTACTTTGTCGAACATGCCAGGAATGTGAAATCCCAGTGCATTCATTTGGGTAAACTCTCGCTCCGTGCCAATCTCTTCTGCGGTGAGCCAGCGCTTGTTGGAGAAGGTATATTCTAGTTTGTTGCGATAAAACGTGGTTTCGGGTGCTCCCATAATAGGGGATATTTGGGGCAACTCCACTTTGCCAATGCGGGTGAGATTATCTTCCACCTGTTTTTGCTTATATTTTAGTTGCAATGGGTAGGGCAGCATTTGCCACTTGCATCCACCACACACACCAAAGTGCTCGCACACAGGCTCTACTCTATCGGCCGAGTATTCAACGAAACGCATCACACGCCCTTCAGCAAATCCCTTGCGCTTGCGGTAGGTTTGTATGTCCACCACATCGCCAGGCACGGCAAAGGGCACAAACACGATAAGGCCATCTACTTTTGCAATCGATTTGCCCTCGGCGGCCACATCTATTATCTCTATCCCTTGGTGCAATGGGAGTTCTCGTCTTGTCTTTGCCATTTATTTTGTTGTCTATTGGTTTTTTCTGGGTGCAAAGATACAAATAAGTTCACGAATATGCTTTGCAGCGATGAAAAGTGATATTTGGAGCTCAAAGGGCAAAAGTGGAAAAATTGATAATTGACTTTGAAACGCAAGTTACGCCAAATGGTCATATTACATCAAGGGGTGGGGTGTGTGGCGTGAGTTGTTGTAGAAGAGCTATTTGGGATGGGTGAGTGGGGTGTTTGGGGGAACACGCTATTCACATTGGTTGTAAATAAAGGGCCAATTATCTGTAGAATTACAATAAAAATGGCCATCTTTGCATTTCGAAAAAAAATGACACCAGAAGAGTGTTTGAGCTATTTCAAATAATAAAAACTCAATCTTCAATCGATATATATAGTTATGCGTTTATCGGAACTACATACTGGCGAGAAGGCCTACATTGTGAAAGTGAATGGCAGCGGAGCCTTTAGAAAGCGTTTGCTAGAGATGGGCTTTGTGCGTGGACAAGAGGTGAAGTCTATTTTGAATGCACCCTTAAGAGACCCCATAAAATACAATATAATGGAGTATGAGGTATCGTTGCGACGAAGCGAAGCAGTGATGATAGAGATATCTATGGTTAAATACGATGTGCCAAGGTATGAGCAGGCCACATCTGAAAAGGGTGCAGACGATAGCGTGTTGATGCCCTTGGGGGCAGGCAAGGTCTTGCAAACGAAAGATTCGAAAACGATAACTGTGGCGCTGGTTGGCAACCCCAACTCTGGCAAGACCTCAATTTTTAATATTGCATCGGGTTCTCATGAGCATGTGGGCAACTATGGTGGGGTGACGGTAGATATGAAAGAGGGAAAGCTAAAACACAGGGGCTATACCATAAAGTTGGTTGACTTGCCGGGCACTTATTCCCTATCGGCATATACACCAGAGGAGCTTTTTGTGAGGAAATATATGCTCGAAAAGCAACCAGACATAATTATAAATGTAGTGGCGGCGCCATCGTTAGAGCGCAACATGTATTTGACTACAGAGCTGATGGAGCTGAAGGTGCGAATGATAATAGCCCTGAATATGTTTGATGAGCTGCAGGAGAGTGGTAGGCAGTTTGACCACCAGGCGCTCTCGGAAATGATAGACACCCCCATAATACCTACTATTGGTAAAAAAGGATTTGGCATACCTGCTGTGCTAGACAAAATAATAGAGATATATGAGGAAGCGAGTGCCAAGAGCGAGGCGAGTAGCAATGTACACATTTCTTATGGGAGGGTCTTGGAAAAAGCTATTTATAGGCTTGAGCAACAGTTTGCAAAGACAGATGTGAGTGGTTTGAATATGCCTTTGCGCTATGTATGCATAAAATTACTGGAAAACGACAACGATATAAGACAAATTGTGGGCACGCTCGATAATAGCCAAGATATATTTGCTCGCATAGAACGCGAACGAAACTACATAGAAAACCTATTGCGCGAGGATGCCGAGGGGGCATTTACCAATGCGCGCTATGGGTATGTGGCGGGGGCACTACGCGAGACATTGTCTGAGAAAACAACTACCTCTGAGACTACGCGCATACTAGACACCATTGTGACGAACAAGTACATTGGGTTTCCGCTTTTCTTTGTATTTATGTGGGTGATGTTTGAGGCCACATTTACCCTTGGTAGCTACCCCATGGAGTGGATAGAATGGGTGGTGCAGTTGATAGGCAACTTTGTGCGTGCCAATATGTCTGATGGACCACTGAAAGATTTGTTGGTTGATGGTATTGTTGGTGGAGTAGGAGGGGTGATTGTTTTCTTGCCCAATATTGTTATTTTGTATGCATTTATCTCATTTATGGAAGACTCTGGCTATATGGCACGGGCAGCTTTCATTATGGACAAGGTGATGCACAGGATTGGGCTGCACGGCAAGTCTTTTATTCCACTTGTGATGGGGTTTGGGTGCAATGTGCCGGCCATACTTGCCACGCGCACCATTGAGAGTAGAAGTAGCCGAATGATAACAATGCTCATAAACCCACTTATGTCTTGCAGTGCACGGCTGCCCATTTATATACTGTTTGTGAGTGCATTCTTCCCTAAACATGCCAGTGCAGCGCTGTTTGCTATCTATCTGTTTGGTATTTTGCTTGCAGTGATTCTGTCGAAGCTGTTCAGGAAAACATTGTTTAAAGAGGAGAATACTCCGTTTGTGATGGAGCTGCCTCCATATCGTATGCCTACAGTAAAATCTACTGTGATACATATGTGGGACAAATCTCGTCAGTACTTACAAAAAATGGGGGGCATAATACTTGTTGCTTCTATTGTGATATGGTTTTTGGGTTATTTTCCGCACAATAAAACTACAGAACAGACCTTTGATAAGCAGGTAGAGCAAACGGCCAAATTGTATGATGAGGGCCGCATAAGCTTGCAGAAGCAAGATAGCCTTGTGGCCGGAATAGAGGTTATGCGGGCCTCTACACACCAAGAGAACTCTTATATAGGCCAGATAGGGCATTTTATAGAGCCAGTGATGCGCCCACTGGGGTTTGATTGGAAGATAACTGTAAGTATAATCACTGGTATGGCTGCCAAAGAAATAGTGGTGAGTACGCTGGGTGTTTTGTATCCAGGAGATGCACAAAAACAGGAATCGCTGCAGACACGCATTATGAAAGAGAAGCACAGCGATGGCACTCCTGTATTTACGCCAACAGTTGTGGTGGCTTTCTTGTTGTTTGTATTAATATACTTTCCTTGTATTGCTACTATTGTAGCTATAAAGCAAGAGTCGGGTTCGTGGAAATGGGGTTTGTTTACTATCGTATATACTACTTCGTTGGCGTGGTTTATTGCATTTTTGACCTATCAGATAGGTATGCTTTTTTGAACAGTATGACAATTAAATTGTTTTTATAGGTAATCATGGACATACAATTGATAATAGTAATTTTTATAGGTGTTGTGGTAGCTGCAATACTACTGCGAGGTGTGTACCGGTTTTTCTTTGAAGAGAAGAAGGAGGGGTATTGTGGTGGTTGCACAGGTTGTAGCTTATCTAGGGAGCCCAATAAAAAGGCCGATGAGCACAATCCTTATACTTGGTACTTAAATATTTGATACTTACTAGTAGTGGTGGTGTACTGAAGGGGGCGGGAGCCAGTTTTATAGTTAGTTGATAATTGATAGCTAACTGTGCACATAGTGATATTGCTGCCAGCCCATCTTTAACTGCTTTTGTGTTATATTCAGAGGGAGTAGCTATGAATAGATGCCACAGGTTGCCACAGGTTCTTATCTCAGAGCGACGCGATAAATGGGTGTCGCTACAGTTCTAAAAATATTATCAAATAGAGCTAGCGGCTATTAGAGAATGCAAATGTCTTCACTCTTCATTGTTTCATATCAGCACATCGTTTACAAAACCCTATAGGGTTTCGCGTTCAAAGGAATGCAAAATATCAGTACATCGTTTACATATTGCGTTAAGATATTGACTTCACAAATTCAAAATAATGATAAGCAACTCCTTTATTTTTTAGAATAAGCAGCTTTGTACCAATGAGTGCTAGATTTGTTCTATTGTCGTCCTTACATACAACTTACAGTTCGCACCAATCTATAGAGCTTCTGGTAGGGTGTGAGTAAGCCTTTACTTCAGACAGTGCTACTACAAGCGGAGTGCTGGTTGCCATTTTTTATAAAGATTTGCTCATAGTTATCGTTACTTGTTTTAAATCTCTTGGCTTTCATCAATAACTTTTAAATCAAAGATTACTACAACTCTAAAGTCTTTGAATGTTTTTGTCAACGATATTGTGATACGATTATACTATTAGACTGTCAACGATGTTGTGAGACAAAAATGTCAACGATATCCTGATGTTTGCCATTTAATTCTTAACTCATTCTTCACAAGCCCCCCAAAAAAGGGCATCTTTTTTCGAGATGTTCCTTTTTGTTTTATCTTTGTAAGCATAA
>CAYVLC010000045.1:0-18444 GCA_964452155.1 uncultured Dysgonomonadaceae bacterium | reverse complement strand
AAAATGCCTGCCATATTTATTTTAAGGTGAGACAAAATTGAAAGTGGTATGTGAATAATGGACAATGGACAGTTGACAATGTGAGGTATGACGGTATGCGGTATGTGAATGACGTAAAACCGCTGTCATGATCAGCGGAGTGAAGTATCTGTTGACTACTTGCAGGGTTTTTGTTACAGATTCCTCACTTGCGTGTCGGAATGACAGGGATTTGCCCTAAAACCCCCCAAAGAAATATAAACTCAGATTTCATGGGGCAAGGCACTTACTCTTTTTGCCTTGACGCAAAAAAAGTAAGCAAAAAAGGTCAAGACTGCGCCCGCCTCACTCTAAAAACTAGCGTGCAAAAGCCTGAAATCGTAAAAACTCACTCCCCCGATTTCCAATCGAGGTGAAAAAAACTTTTTATCTCTGACAGTAAAGTTGTACCTTTGCTTTGTAGTATATTGCTTCTTTCTTTAATTGCATAAGAGTGCTGCTTATCAGCTATCTTAGCTCAAAACAATATACAGTTTTACTTATTAAAGAACCCAACATTTGATATAATTGCTAAAGCCTAATTTTAAATTAAACCAGCTTTTCATTTTCACATTCAAATATTAATACAACAAACATGTCTTCATTTATCATAGAAGGTGGTCATCAGCTGCAAGGAGAAATTACACCACAAGGAGCTAAAAACGAAGCCTTACAAGTAATTTGCGCAACATTGCTGACCAACGAAGAGGTAGTTATAAATAACATCCCCAATATCTTAGACGTAAACAACCTAATCTATTTGCTACAGCGAATGGGAGTGAAGGTTGAAGAGCTGGGCAAGGGTAGTTACTCTTTTTGCGCCAACAGCATTGATTTTGTATATACCCAATCGGCCGATTTCGTAAAGCGCTGTGGAGCCCTCCGGGGCTCTGTCATGCTCATTGGCCCACTACTTAGCCGTTTTGGAAAAGCTATAGTGCCAACACCCGGAGGAGACAAAATTGGACGCCGACGACTAGATACACACCTGAATGGAATAATAAAGCTAGGTGGAAATCTTATATTTGATGAAGAAAAACAACTATTTTTGCTCTCCGCAAAAAAGCTAATTGGCTCATACCTGCTTCTTGATGAAGCCTCGGTAACAGGTACGGCCAATTTGCTAATGACAGCAGTGTTTGCTGAGGGCAAGACCACTATTTTTAACGCTGCCTGCGAGCCTTATGTAGAGCAGCTAAGCAAAATGCTGGTGCGCATGGGTGCAAACATTCAAGGTATTGGGTCTAATCTATTGTGTGTAAATGGCGTGAAAGAGCTGTCGGGATGCACACATACACTACTTCCCGACATGATAGAAATTGGCAGTTTCATTGGCATAGCTGCCATGACTGGTTCTGAAATTACAATAAAGGATGCATCTTTGGCCAACTTAGGCATCATACCACAAACATTTGCCAGATTGGGTATCACTGTTGAGCAAAAGGGAGATGATATATTGGTGCCAAAACATGAAAAATATACCATCGATTCTTTTCTAGATGGCTCTATCCTCACCATTGCCGATGCCCCATGGCCAGGTCTAACGCCCGATCTGCTCAGCGTATTGCTTGTATTGGCTACAAAAGCAGAGGGTTGTGTTTTGATTCATCAAAAGATGTTTGAGAGTCGCCTCTTTTTTGTTGACAAACTAATAGATATGGGTGCACAGATTATATTGTGCGACCCTCATCGTGCCACAGTAATTGGTATGGGCAATAAATTTAAACTTAAAGGTATGACAATGACATCGCCCGACATACGCGCAGGAATTTCTTTACTCATTGCCGCAATGGGTGCCCAAGGTATAAGCGAGATTCACAACATAGAGCAAATAGACAGAGGATATGAAAATATTGAAGTCAGACTAAATAAATTGGGAGCGCGCATAAAGCGAACATAAAGGATATCTTCTTTGAAACGTTACTTTTATGTGAAACTATTTGTCAATTACTAAATACTTTCATTCCTTTGTATATAAAAATAATCAAAAAATAGTTACTAAAAATAATCTAGCACAACTTTGTAACGCCTAACATAAAACTTCACTCAAAAAATGGATCAAACTACTGTAGTCAAAGATTTAAGTCAAGTAACAATAAGGCTGTCGGGAGATTCAGGTGACGGAATGCAACTTTCTGGCACAATATTTTCGACCCTCTCAGCTATATTCGGAAACGAAATTGCTACATTCCCCGATTATCCGTCAGAAATTAGAGCTCCACAAGGAACACTCAATGGTGTGTCGGGGTATCAAGTGCGCATTGGTTCAAAAAACATACATACATCGGGCGATTTAACCGATGTGCTAATTGCAATGAACCCCGCTGCGCTAAAAGTGAATGCATGCCACCTTCGTAAAGACTCTATCGTAATTTACGATACCGACTCTTTTCAGAAAAGAGATTTAGAGAAAGCCAGCTTCACCACCGACAATCCTTTCGAGGAGTTGGACATGCACGAGCTACAATTGGTGCCCGTGCCCATTACCACAATGACAAAAGAAAGTCTGAAGGACATGGGCTTGGACAACAAAGCCATTCTGCGTAGCAAAAACATGTTTGCTTTAGGATTAGTTTGCTGGTTATTTAACCGTCCGGTAGAAATTGCCGATAGCCTCTTGGCAAAAAAGTTTTTGAAAAACCCTAAACTAGTCGAAGCCAATGTGAAGGTATTGAACGATGGGTACAACTTTGGAAACAACAGGCACCTCACTGTATCTACCTACAGAATTGAAGCACTACAACATAGCAAAGGTTTCTATACAGATATAAATGGCAATTTAGCAACAGCTTATGGTTTGATTGCCGCCGCCGAAAAAGCAAATATAAATTTGCTGCTTGGAACCTACCCAATAACACCCGCTACAGATATTTTGCACGAATTGGCAAAAAGAAAAGACTTTGGTATAAAAGCTCTTCAGATGGAGGACGAAATTGCTGGTATTTGCGCAGCATTGGGCGCAAGCTTTTCGGGCCAACTGGGTGTTACCACAACTTCGGGTCCAGGACTAGCACTTAAAGGCGAAGCCTTGGGACTGGCAGTTATGACAGAGCTCCCTTTGGTGGTTATAGATGTGCAACGTGGAGGCCCCTCAACAGGAATGCCTACCAAGAGCGAACAAGCTGATCTGAATCAAGCATTGTATGGTCGCAATGGCGAGAGCCCCGTTGTAGTAATAGCAGCACTCTCACCTACCGATTGTTTCGATAGTGCTTTTTGGGCATCAAAATTGGCATTAGAACACATTACCCCCGTAGTTTTACTAACCGATGGATATATTGCCAATGGGTCGTCTGCTTGGAAAATCCCGAAGATGAGCGAATATCCGGATATCAAACCAAACTATGCCAATAACTATACGGGCCAGAAAGAGTGGACTTCTTATTTGCGCAACGAAGATACGAAAGCAAGATACTGGGCTTTCCCAGGAATGAAAGGGTACGAACATCGTGTGGGAGGATTAGAAAAAGATTATGTAACAGGAGGTATTTCATCGGATGGCCAGAATCATCAACTGATGGTTGAAACCCGACAGGCAAAGATAGACGCCATTGCCAACTATATACCCGAACTAGAAGTGATAGGTGATGAAGATGCCAAAACAATTATTGTGGGATGGGGAGGCACATTTGGGCATCTGCTCGAAGCATACAGAGGAATAAAAGAGAAGGGGCACAAAATTGCCTTTACGCAATTTAAGTTTATAGCTCCTTTGCCAAAAAACACAGAAGAGGTGTTGAGAAAGTATTCACGCATAATTGTTGCAGAACAAAACTTAGGACAATTCGCAAATTATCTGGGGAGTCAAATAAAAGGACTCAATATTCGCAAATACAACCGCATTACCGGACAGCCCTTTTTAGTATGGCAGTTGGTTGAAGAGTTTATAAACATTATTGAAGAAGAGGCATAGATATGAAAACTACATTAGATACTAAAGCTAAGACTTTGACATATATACCAAAAGATTATAAAAGTGCAAATAGTGTTCGTTGGTGCCCAGGCTGTGGCGATCATGCTGTACTAAACTGCATACACAGAGCAATGGCCGAGCTAAAACTAGAGCCTCACAACACGGTAATGGTTTCGGGAATAGGTTGTTCGTCAAGGCTGACCTATTATATGGAGACTTACGGAATACACAGTATTCACGGACGTGCACTCCCCATTGCTACCGGTATGAAGGTAGCAAACCCAAACCTTAATATATGGGTAGCAACAGGAGATGGCGATTCGCTTGCAATTGGTGGTAATCATTTTATACATGCCATACGCCGAAACGTAGATTTAACGGTAGTGCTATTCAACAACAAAATATATGGTCTCACCAAGGGGCAGTTTTCGCCAACTTCCGATAGAGGTTTTGTAGCAAAATCTGCACCATATGGCACTGTTGAAGACCCTTTTAGAACAGCAGAACTTTGTTTTGGTGCACGTGGCAAATTCTTTGCCCGAGGCATAGATGTTGACTTGAAAAACCTGACCAACACACTAGTGGCAGCAGCCAAACACAAAGGCGCAGCAATAGTTGAGGTATTGCAAAATTGTGTAATATTTAATGATGGTGTTCATAGTAAGTTTTCAGACAAAACTTGGCGAAAAGAAAATACAATATTGCTGCAACATGGAGAGAAAATGATCTTTGGAGACAACGACGATAAGGGCATTGTAATTGATGGGTGGAATCTTAAAGCCATAACTATTGGCGAAGATGGTTACACGCTTGACGATGTACTAATACACGATACAACTACGCAGAACGATACATTGCACGAAAAACTGGCCCTAATGGGAGGAGAAGACAATTACGATTTGCCTGTAGCATTGGGAGTTATTAGGGATGTAGAAGCTCTTACTTATGAGGTGGAACAAGAAAGACAAATAAAAGAGGCGCAAGCTAAAACACCTAAGCTCTCTTTTGAAGAGTTCTTGATGAGTTCGCCCAACGTTTGGAAAGTAGAATAACTCATAAAGCAATGAGAGAAACAATAAAAAGCCCGTAAGATCGATCTTACGGGCTTTTACTATTTGCTTTATTTGTACGTTTATTTTCTAATTCTTCTTCTCTTTAATTCCTCTTTTATCAAAAGAAGCTCTCTGCTAGATTGGCCCGTAACCGAACTGTTCTCTTCGGCACGACGTATAAGGTAGGGTATCATTGTTTTCACTTTGCCGTAAGGCACATATTTTACAACATTGTAGCCTCCCTCGGCTATGTTATAGGTAAGGTGATCGCTCATGCCATATAACTGCGAAAAGTAAATATGAGGATGATTGCGGGGCAAGCCGTGCTCTTCAATCAACGAGGCCAATAGTTGAGAACTGTCTTCATTGTGTGTGGCCACCATAAACGAAATTGTATCTACATTGTCAACAAAATAGCGAATTATATCATCAAAGTCTTTATCTGTAGCCTCTTTGTTGGGCTGTATTGGAGACGGATATCCCATCTTTTTTGCGCGCTCACGCTCTGCTTCCATGTATGCACCACGCACAATTTTTAGCCCCAAATAAAAACCCTCTTCTTTTGCAATGGCATGATGCTTTTTGATTACCTCCACCCTGTCGTGACGATACATCTGATAGGTGTTTTGTACAATAGCTTTTTCTTTATTATACTTGCGCATCATATCTAGCACCAAGCTGTCGAGCATGGGTTGTATCCATGTTTGTTCTGCATCAATAAGTACAGGAACTTCCAACTGGTAGCTCAATTTGCAAATATCGTCCACTCTTTTCAGCAGGCGCTCATAGCTATTGGTCTCAGCTTCGCTCAGTGTTTCATTGTTGCTCACTTTTACCATTAAATCAAACGAGCCTATTCCTGTTAATTTGAAAGCACTAAAAGGTGTTTTTTTATTTTTATGAGAGAACTTGATAACGTTCAACAACTCTCTGTAGGTGTCATCAAACATCTCTTCGCTTTCCTCGCCCTCTACAGCATAATCTAAGATAGTACCCACATGGCGTTGGTCTAGCTTATCAATAAGCCTAGAGCTATCCATTATAGACACACCACCACAAAAATGCTTGTAGATGGTCCTTTTTACTATCCATTCTACTGGGAAATGAATTGTAAAAGCAAAGTTTATTAGTTTTTTACCCAAACTCACCCACGTGGGGCTGTTCATTACTTTAAACAAAAGATGCATCTCTCGCAGATCGTTTTTAGACTTGCCTTTAAATGCCGTTTCAATATCATTGAAATTGATGTGCTGTGTGTGCTTATCTAGCATATTAATAATTGTGTAAATAGATTTACGCAAAATTAAAAATAAAAATGACATCTTGTGTATCTTACCGAGTAGTAAAGCAGAATAATTATACATTTTGTTCTAAAAATCGAAATATCCTTTAATAAGCTAACGAATAAAGATGCGTTTTTAACTTTAATGGAAAAAAAGAGAGTAAATCAAACTATTATTACTATTTTTACGGTTGCAAGTAAATTAAAAAATAACAACTTTCATCCTCCCAAAAAGAGATGTGTAGTTTACATATAAAAGAAATATAATGTAAGTTGCTAAAAAATTAAACCAACAGACAAAAAAACACTCATAATGTGGCTACTTAGAATAACATTTGGTCTCTTTGTAATAATTTTACGATAAATGTTAAACATTTAGAGAGTTCATTTGTTAATTTGGATGACAAGAAACGTTCTTTAAAATATTTTTTAAACAAAAGAGGTAAGTAAAAAAGAGAAATATGAAAAAATCAACTATTTGGATACTTGCCGGTGTAATGATTATTGCATTTGTAGGATTGTTGTTTCTCCAAGTAAAGTATATACAAATAACATTGGAAACAAGAAACGAACAATTTGACGAGTCTGTAAAAAGAAGTCTATATCAAGTTTCGCGAAACTTAGAGTTCGACCAAACACTACAGTTTATTGAAGAAGATATTAATGAATCTGAAGGAAAGTATTCTCAATATAATCAATCCCAACAAGGAAATTCTTCTAGACAAACAACAGTGACAAGAAAAAAAGAACGTTGGTCAATAACCAACCCAGATGGAAGTGAAACTATAATAGATTACGACATTACAACAGATTCAACAGAGAAACCTCAACAAGGCGTATTTATATCGCCAGGGCATGGTTTAAACACTATATCTAAAACTTCGTACGAGTTGCAACAAGCCTTTTCGAAACGCTATTTGCATGAGAAAGCTCTACAAAACGAAGTGATTCTAAAGATAATGAATCGTGCTAGTATAAAACCAATTGAGGAGCGTGTAGATTTTCGCCAGATAAATGCATATATACGATCAGAATTATTGAGCAATGCCGGCTTAAGTGTTCCGTTCAGCTTTCAGGTAGTAAATCCGAACAACAAAGTGGTCTTTTCCTCTCCCGGATATCCTGATAAAAGTGAGAAAGCGATATATACACAAATACTTTTCCCAAACGATCCGCCAGCCAAGTTGAATTACTTGAGGGTTTATTTTCCAACAAAAGGAGAATATGTTTTTAGTGAAATTACATTTGTTGTACCATCGCTAATATTTACATTCATACTGTTTATAACGTTCATATTTACGGTAATTACACTATTCAGGCAAAAGCGTTTGTCTGAAATGAAAAACGATTTTATCAATAATATGACGCATGAATTAAAAACCCCCGTTTCTACCATTTCATTGGCTGCACAAATGCTCAAGGATTCGTCCATAGCAAAATCGCCCGAAGTTTTTAAACATGTAACAGGAGTGATAAACGACGAAACAAAACGACTGAGCTTTCAAGTCGAAAAAGTATTGCAGATGTCACTCTTCGACAAACAAAGAGCTACATTAAAACTAAAAGAGAAAGATGCAAACGATATAATAGTTAGCGTGGCTAACACTCACGTACTAAAAGTAGAAAAGTTTGGAGGAACGCTAGACATAGATTTGCAAGCAGAGAACGATACAGTAAAAATAGACGAAATGCATTTTACGAACGTTCTATTTAACTTATTAGACAATGCACTAAAATACCGTAAAGAGGATGTACCTCTTACGCTTATGATGAAAACATGGAACGATGCGGGAAGACTCTTTATCTCTATCGAAGATAACGGTATTGGTATTAAAAAAGAATACGTGAAAAAAGTTTTTGATAGATTCTATCGAATTCCTACAGGAAACGTTCACGATGTAAAAGGATTTGGATTAGGACTGGCTTATGTACATAAAATAGTGTCTGATCACAAAGGAACTATTCGCGCAGAAAGCGACTTAGGTAAAGGAACAAAGTTTATAATTAGTTTACCCTTAATAACTCAGAATTGATATGGAAGAAAAATTAAAATTATTTTTATGCGAAGATGACGAGAATCTTGGCATGTTGCTCAGAGAATATCTCCAAGCAAAAGGATTCGAAACCGACCTTTTCCCTGACGGGGAAGCCGGATTCAGAGGATTCGTAAAAACAAAATACGATCTATGTATTATAGACGTAATGATGCCAAAAAAAGATGGCGTTACTTTGGTAAAGGAAATCAGAACAATAAACACTGAGATTCCTGTAATCTTTTTGACCGCAAAGAATATGAAAGAAGATATTCTTGAGGGTTTTAAAGCTGGGGCCGACGATTATATAACCAAACCATTCAGTATGGAAGAATTGGTACTTCGTATCGAAGCTATCATCCGCAGAGTGAAAGGTAAAAAATCGAAAGAGCAGCAAGTTTACAAATTTGGTAACATGACTTTTGACACGCAAAAGCAAATTCTTACCATTAATGATGATCAAACCAAGCTTACAACAAAAGAATCGGAATTGTTGACACTACTTTGTGCTCACAATAACGAAATTTTGGAGCGTAATCATGCTTTGAAACAAATTTGGGAAGAAGACACTTATTTCAATGCACGAAGCATGGATGTTTACATCACCAAATTGCGTAAATTGTTGAGACCAGAACCAAACATCGAAATCATAAACATTCACGGAAAAGGTTACAAGTTAATTGTACCTACAGAAGAGAAGACCGATGAAGAAGAGTAAAACATAATTTGTAGAAACAATTTATGTATAAACACAAAAAGCTGCTCAAAAGAGTAGCTTTTTGTGTTTATAATCGTTTCTATGATATACACTGGCTAGGTAACAATTAATCACATGCAAAAGCGTGTGTTTGCTTTACATTTTACTGTCAAGTTTTATCAAACTCTTTTGTTACATACAATTTAAAGCCTGCATCTACGATGCTTGCCTTGAGGTGGGTGTAAGTTTACTACAGACAGAATTGCTTCTCTGCAACACTTGTAGCTTATATATTTAAAGGGTAGTTCATTAGTTACTTATTCTTGTAGAATTAAATTGATGCAACCATTTTTAATGAATGAGTTTACATTGAAAATCAAAGCCTTTAGCTCCGCTAGGTGAGGAGTGTTCTTTGCATGTAATAAGAAATAGACTAGTGCCTGTACTCTTGCAATAGACACTCTAGCTTGCCAATCACAGTTTTTATTGATCTAACTATCACAATACGACAGTTTTTCCTTACATTTGTAAAAAAAAAGAAGATGATACACTCAATGACAGGATATGGCAAGGCAACTGCTGAGCTCTCTGGTAAAAAAATAACAGTAGAAATAAAATCGCTCAACAGCAAGCAATTCGATTTATACACACGTATTCCGCATGTTTACAAAGAAAAAGAGATAGCTTTGCGAAACGATCTTTCTAAGATATTGGAGCGAGGCAAAATAGATTTGTACATCAATGTGGAAGAGTCTGAGAAAGACTCTGCTGTGAGAATTGACGAAGCACGTCTCAAGAACTATCACACCGAAGTGAAAAAACTTGCTACCGCCCTTGATATTGAAGAGCCAAACGATTGGTTTGAGATACTCTTTAAACTACCCGATGTATTTAAACAAGAGCCCGAAATACTCGAAGAAGAAGAGTGGCAAACTGTTGAGCGGGCTGTTGATGGTGCTGTAGCCAACCTTATTACGTTTCGTCACCAAGAAGGCGAAGCCTTAAGACAGGTGATGCTCACAAAAATAGACAATATAAAAGAGCTTACCCTTGCCCTTGAAACATTTGAAGCAGAGAGAATAGAAAAAGTAAAAAGTCGTATAATGGAAGCTCTCAACAATTTGGAGGGTGTAACTTACGATGGCAATCGCCTAGAGCAAGAACTTATCTATTATATAGAAAAACTAGATGTGAATGAAGAGAAAACTCGTTTGCTCAACCATTTAGATTATTTCATAGAAACAATAGAGGCCAATACGTCGCAAGGAAAAAAATTGGGTTTTATTGTTCAAGAGATTGGCCGCGAAGTAAACACACTAGGTTCTAAATCGAATCACTCTGACATGCAACGCATTGTTGTGCAAATGAAAGATGAGCTAGAACAGATTAAAGAACAAATTTTAAACGTTTTATAAACAGAAAAGAAAGGAACATATATTATGATGGGGAAATTGATTATATTTTCAGCACCTTCAGGAACTGGGAAATCTACTATTGTACGTTACTTGATTGAGAAAGACCTGAAACTTCAATTTTCTATTTCGGCAACTAGCAGGCTGCCACGTGGAGAAGAAAAACATGGAATAGAATATTACTTTCTTACACCCGACGAATTTAGGGCCAGAATCAAGAAAGAGCACTTTGTTGAATACGAAGAGGTATATGAAGACAATTTCTATGGCACACTAAAAAGCGAGGTCGAAAGAATATTAGCAACTGGCGATAATGTAGTCTTTGATGTTGACTGCGTAGGCGGATTGGCAATAAAGAAAATATATGGTGACCGTGCACTGGCAATTTTCATTATGCCCCCATCGATAGATGAATTGCGCAATCGGCTTAAAAAAAGAGGCACCGACTCTCCCGAGGTTATTCAAAATCGTTTGGATAAGGCTACACTCGAGATGAGTTTTGCTGACCAATTTGATGCAATAATAATGAACGACAACTTCGATAAAGCAAAAAGAGAGACAGTGAAATTGATCAGAGAATTCATTGCAAAAGAATAATCTTCTCTTAATTTATGTTTGCGAGAAAAAGCCCTATGATGCGTTGCTCTTGTTTTTGAAACAGTCATTTACTAAACACAAACTGTGGGTCTCTTCTTTCTCGTTGTAAAGCGAAGACTAAGCAAGCTATACCTCTGCTGTTGCTTCGCTGGTTAGTTCTGAAATTAAAAAAAGCGAGAGAATGCGGTCAATAAGCTTGCCAAGGTACGGTAAAAAATCTCACAGATAATAAAACTAATCAACACACAACCAATTTATGAAACGGTACAACAAACTCACTTTTCTCCTCATTTGCTTACTACCCATACTGCTATTTGCAGCAACACCTCAAAAACAAACTTACACCTTTATAAATAGAGACTCGCAGCCTCTACAACTAGATGTGTACACAACAATTGACGACACAACAACAACATCATTGCAACAACAGCAACCCTGCTTGATGTTTGTGTTTGGGGGTGGTTTTAAAGAAGGTACACGCAATGCAGAGTTATACAAAGACTACTTCCAATACTTTGCAAACAAGGGCTTCACTGTAGTATCTATAGACTATCGATTGGGCATGAAAGGAGAGAAAGCTCCCTCTATGTTCAACTACAAACCAATGCAGAAATCAATAGCCCTAGCTGTAGAAGACTTGTATGCCGCTACAGATTATTTATTGAAGAACCACCAGAAACTACATATCGATACCACTCAAATAATAATAAGCGGATCGAGCGCTGGAGCAATAGCTGTGTTGCAAGCCGACTACGAAAAGCGCAACAACTTTGAATCTGCCAATATTCTCTCCTCTCGTTTTCAATACGCAGGGGTAATATCCTTTGCAGGTAGCATCTTTAGCCAAGAAGGAACTCCATCTTACCCTATTGCACCAGCACCCACTCTACTATTTCATGGTAGTGCCGACAAATTGGTTCCCTACAACAACACCCGCTTCTTTCACATCGGTATGTTTGGCTCTAACACCTTGGCAAAGCAATTCAGAAAGAATGAATATCCCTACCTCTTCTTTTCTATAGAGGGCGAGGGGCACGATGTGTCGGAATATCCAATGACCGATTTCCTCCCAGAAATAGACCAATTCATTAAAGAGTATGTTTTCAACAAGAAACAGTTGCTCATCGATATCAACTATCGCGATAAGAATAGGATTCCCAAGAAATCTGATAGCCCTGCAGACTATTACAAAAACTAAATTGTGAAACAATTTCTAAGACAATACATGCTACCAATTGCCATGGTTATTGGTATAGTTTTCTACAAACAGCTTGCAATATTTGCACCCGTTATCCCCTACTTGCTTTTTGTGATGCTCTTTATCACATATAGCCGAGTGCTATTGCGCGACATACGCCTCACAAAGTTTCACTACATTCTGTTAAGCATTCAATATGGGGGTAGCATTTTGGTCTATCTGCTGTTTTTTAAGTTCAACACCACTCTGGCACAAGCAGCCATGATATGTGTGCTTGCCCCCACTGCGGCCTCTGCCCCTATCATTACAGGTATTCTGGGAGGCAACATCTCCTCCATTGCAGCTTATTCATTCATCAGTAACTTGTCTGTTGCGCTATTGTCTCCGCTGTTTCTTGCCACAATTGGCGATGCATCTGTAGAGTCTATATCCTTTGGGGCATCAGTACTTATCATCTTCAAAAAGGTATTTCCGGTGCTGCTGTTGCCTTTCATTTTAGCGTTATCGTTAGAAAAAATAAGTCCAAAGCTACACGAGATGATACGTAAGGCCCAAATACTCTCTTTCTATTTGTGGGCTGTTGCCCTCACCATTGTCATCAGCCGTGTTACTATGTTTATCAGTATGCAAGAGGGTACAACTTACGTGTTGGAGTTTACAATTGCCGGAGTAGCCCTAATTATTTGCTTGCTGCAATTTTGGTTTGGCCGCCGAATTGGTAGCAAATACAACAGAACTGTATCAGGCGGGCAGGGCTTGGGACAAAAAAACACCATCCTCGCTATATGGCTCACACAAACTTATCTAAACCCCGTAGCATCTATCGGACCCGGCACTTATGTGCTATGGCAAAACATTGTGAACAGCTACCAACTATGGCGCAAAGAAAGGCAAATAACTACGAAGCAATAAAGCTCTCTTTTGAATAAAAAATGTTCTATATTTGTTGAAAAGAAATAATACACAGCAGTATGATACAAATTACAGAAAAACAAATTGCCGATACCCTCAAAAAGGAACCAATTGATTATATCAATCTATATACCGATGCGTACCTTGCCGAGGTTGATAATCAGCTGAGTGCAGACAATCTTCAAAAGCTCAACGGATACCAACATGCCTTGCTAGCCTATCATTATTTTAGGAAAGAGGTAAATCATGGAGGCTTTGTACAGCTGATTCAAAACGGCTATGGAGGCTATATCTTTGACAACCCCACAGCCAAAGCTTTTAAGATACTTGGCGCCGAAGGCACTGCTAAGCTTATTTATAGAGCAAAAGTGATATTCGATGCCAATCGCAAAGAGTTGGAGCGAGATACTACCGACGAAGAGTTCAACGCCATGTATGTCGATTTCGAAGTGTTTGAAGAGATTGAAGAGCAATATTATCAAATAGAAAAAGCACAAACAGCCATCATTGCTCAATTTGTTGATAAGAATAGGGAGTTGTTTGCTGAAATAATAAACTAACTATCGCTGACAGCAATGTATCCAAAGCATCCTGCTTTGGTAATTCGCTGGTGCGGTTAGTGGTCTCCCCAAAGCATCTTGCTTTGGGGGAGGTCAAATTTGTTGTTGTAAGAATATAGGAGCTGGAAGCTCCTATTACATATATTTTGAGTTTCTTATATCCCTTTCAACTCACCTTTTTTGTATTTATCGTAGGCCTGCTTCAATGTCAAATCTTGCGCACCCACAAATATCTTCATATCCATCTTTTCTAGTGCTATGGTGGCATTGTCTCCCGGGCCGTTTCCAGTAATCAATACATCGGGATTGAGTGCAAATATCTTTTGCGATGTGGCAGTTCCGGCTCCATGCGCTTCGCTCTTTATTGCACTATTATCTATTACCGACAATTTGTCTGACGCCTCATCAAAAACTACAATGTATTCTGTTCTGCCAAATCGTGGGTCTATCATTGCGTCCCAATCTTTGCCAGCAGCTGTAAATGCTATTTTCATATCTATCTTCTTTTTTAGTTTGTTAATTGTTTTATTTTCTCCCAAGCCTGTTCTATCAGGTTGGTTAAGTTTTTACTAGTATCGTACTCTACAATGGTCTGCCCAAGGGTCATGGCTTTGGTAAAATCCTCATCATAAGGCAGGTCAAGTAAATGTTCTATGCCTTCGTCGGCCAAAAATCGTTTTATCTTGGCTTGCTTATCAACATTTACATCTGCTTTGTTGATGATGCACCCTGCTTTGATATTGAATTTCTTTACCAACTCATACACCCGCTTCAAATCGTGAATACCCGACACGGAAGGTTCTGTAACCAACACCACAAAGTTGGCTCCCGAAAGCGATGAAACCACGGGACAACCAACGCCTGGAGAGCCATCCACTAAAATGTAATCTTTCTGTTGTTTAAGGGCAATGGCTTTGGCCTCCTCTTTTACTTTGGCTACCAATTTGCCCGAATTGTCTGACCCAATACCCAATCGTGCATGCACCATTTGGCTACCCGTCTTGATATTGGAGATATAGAGCTGACCCGACAACAATTTATTATTGATAATAGTTTCAGTAGGACACACCCGTGCACAATAGCCACAACCCTCGCAGTCGAGCGGACTGATAATGTATTGCTCGTTGTGCACCGAAATAGCATCAAACCGGCATACATCCTGACACAAACCGCAATTGGTGCAATTGGTCTGATCGATAGTTGCAACCTCGCCACTATAAAAGTCTTCGGCCCATTCAAAGTCGGGCTGCATCAACAGATGCATATCGGCAGCATCCACATCACAATCGGCAAGCACCACATCAGTTGACCCCAGCATGCCAAACGAGGCAGTGAGAGAGGTTTTGCCTGTGCCACCCTTACCCGAAATAACTACTATTTCTTTCATCTAAGTGCTCCTTCCTTTATAGATATGCAATGCTCCAAAATATTGCTCAATGCTGCTTTCACTTCCGGAAATGCAGGATATATAAGGTGTCCCTTAGAGTACAGCTCTGCTATTTGTCGACTGTTGGGTATTTTGGCCAATACCTCAATGTCTTTGGCATGGCAATAGTTGGCTACTGCATCATCACCAATTCCGTGGCGATTGATAACTACCCCGAAAGGTTTTTTGAGTTCGCGCATAGTTTCTATAGCCAGTTTCAAATCGTGAAAACCAAATGGTGTAGGTTCTGTAACCAATATCACATAGTCTGCATCTTTGGTTGCTTCCATCACAGGACACGATGTGCCTGGGGGAGAATCAAAAATAGCCATAGACACATGCGGATATTTTTCAGCAACATATCTTTTGGTTTTAGCAATGCTAGACACTGCTTGCTCTTCGCCAATATTGAGGCGACTCTCTACATAATGTAGTTTGCCCCACTGAAAATCGCGCAACACACCAATTTTGGTTGGCTCCATAGGCAATGCTTCCTCCGGACATAGCTCGGAACAGGCATAGCAACTATGGCACAATTTTGGATAGACCAATATGGCAGTGCCCAATTGGATAATTGCATTAAAATTGCACACCTCTTGACAAAGACCGCAAAGGGTGCACTTGCTAGCATCCCAGTTGGGAGTCATATTGTGATTGTCTTCTTGGTGCACGAGTGTGCCATCGAAAAACAATCCCGAATTGGGTTCCTCCACATCCAGATCTACCATCACCACCTCTTGGTGCTCGGCAATATAGGCAGCAAGATTGGTAGAGAGGGTTGTCTTGCCCGTCCCTCCTTTGCCACTGGCAATTGCTAGTTTAAATGTTTGCTGGTTTGTCATACGTCGAAAGTTGCTGCAATTGATCTCATAGAACTAATGTCCACCACAACTGTGGTTTTCATCATGACTGCAATAGTTGGCACTCAGTGTCAATTCATCAGCAAGAAATTTGTTCACCAAATTGGTTGGTGTGTCCACAGGTGCTCCCACAAAAGCATTCACACCAGCTTCGTTAAACAAGCTAACAGCCTTGCCACCCATGCCTCCGGCAATTACATCGGTAGCACCATTGGCTGCCACCCATTTTGGGAATGAGCCTGGTGTGTGTTCGGGTGGATCCATTGTTGTGATTTCTGTGATGATGTTGTTTTCAACATCCACAAAAGCAAATGCTTGGCAATGGCCAAAATGTTCGCACAACATATTGTTGGCAATCGGAATTGCGATTCTTTTCTTTGTCATAATTAAGTATATTTTTGTTTTTTGAAATAAAAAAGCCCCATGTGCAATAATTTCGAAATGAATTATGTGTAAGCACAGGGCTTGTGTTGTTATTGGTTGTTTAATATTCTACAAGAAAACTATTCTTGGATGTTGTCACGAAATCTTCTACCCATACCCGTTCCACGACCACCGCCATTTCCGTTTCTGCCGCCACCGTTTCGGCCCATTCCGCGACCTCCACGATTTTGACCCATTCCATTTCCTTGGCCATCTCCTGCACCACGGCCCATACCATTTCTCAAGCCTCTACCCATTCCACGGGTACGTCCTCTACCGAGTCCTTGTCCTTGGGCGTTGTCATTTACTGGGTTGTCATTGATAGGGTTTTCTATATTCTCGTTCTCTTGTGTTGTTTGACTTTTGCGTCCCACACCATAATTGGTGCAACGACCCATTTTGCGTCCTGTCATTGGGCCATCGCCCATAGGACCTTTTTGATTTAAACTTGGCATTGTAATTAATTTTTAAAATGTTTCTATTAATCTATACTGAAAATACTCAGGTGTAATTCCGTGTGTGGCTTTAGCAAAATATTCATTTTCTCTTCTTGCTATTTCTGCTTCGCAGCACACCCCTGTGAAATATAATATGATTTCACAGGGCACAACGATTTCCGAACAATTCGACAGGCTCAGTGACCGTCGGTTTGGTTCATTCCACTCAAAGGTATCTCGCTAAGACGCTAAGGCGCAAAGGAGGTCATTCGAAGATATCTGTCATTCCGATACTTAGTGAGGAGTCTGTTGAAAGAGTAGGCAAATATTAAAAAGATACTTCACTCCGTTCAGTATGACATTGGTTTTTTGTTATTTCTCATACAATCAAGCCACACACCACACACCTTATACCCCATTTTGTTATTTCAGACCTGCATTCAACCGTTTTCCACGGCCCTCCTCGGTGCACGAATTTCGTTTCTTACCCATTCCCCTGCCCAGTTTTGCCAGTTTCTCTTCGTCGGTAGCCGATTTACACTTTCCTAATCCTCTTCCTGTTCCTTTGCCCTTTCCATCGGGACCTGTACCATCTAATTTTGGCATAGTTTTATTTCCTCCTATTGTTTAGTAACGCAATGATATCACAGACTCTCTTCTCGGAATCCTCTATCATTACCATTTGTATGTGCATACTATCGAGCATTGGTTTTATTTTCACACCAAACTCGCCCGACACAATCATCTCTACATTGCGCAGAGCCATCAATTCAACGGCAGCTTTGCCCGCATGTTCCTCCATGTCTCGGTTGGTGTTGGGTATAAACTCCATACCACCATCTTTAGTATCAATTATAATGAACCATGCGCAACGCCCGAAGCTACTATCTATATTTGATTCGAGTGTATTTCCTTGTGAAGCTACTGCTACTTTCATATTCCTTGCATTTTACGACCTCTTCTACCGTGGCCACCTTTTCTTTTCATAAAGTGTCCGCATTGTGGACAAACCAATTCTTTGCAGGGTCTGCCCGATTGATGCGCTTGCTCAAACTCACAATGAGTGCACACACACATATCTCCTGCAGCACGCATTTGGGTGCTCTCATCGGGAATTTCAAAGTCCGAAATATCTTCGCTGCCACACAATGGACACTCCTCTATGGGCATAAGCTTATGCGGATGACTAAAGTAGCACTCACATGCATTGCACTGATGCCAATCGCTATCGAAATAAACCTTGCCTCCCTCAATAGCTATTTGACGCCCTTCTACAAATGCGGTAGCCACTTTTTGCAATGCAGCTGCATAAATGCGCGTGAAAGTGGGCCGCGACACATCCATCATCAGTGAAGCTTGGTGATGATTGAGCCTGTCATAGTCGCACAATCGCAGAGCCTCGTATTCCTCAAACAGTAAATTGACAGCACTCACCGATGGTTTCAAATCGGCATCCAATCCATAAGGTTTGAAACCCTTTATGATAGGAGGACTTAATATCTTACGAGGTCTTTTTATACGTGCACACATACTTTTTATTATCTATGTTCACTGCAAAGATAATGAACCATTGCTCACTATCCAAATTTATTTTACTCTTTAACATGTAAATCTATCTTAGTAA
>CAYVLC010000044.1:0-19061 GCA_964452155.1 uncultured Dysgonomonadaceae bacterium | reverse complement strand
ATATATGAAACATTGAAATGAAAGGAATAGTAAGACCACTGATCTTATTTCTCTTTTATTGTCTCATGTCACATATTTTTTATCTTTTTGTACCAAAACAATTTCGGCCCTCTAAAACCAAAAAATACCAAAACATTAATAAAAAAACCAACTTAAATAACTACTTTTGTTTGAAGACCATCTGTTGTACGGTTCTATTGCAAACTATACACACCATTGGCAACATACAAACCACTGACAAGCAAAAAAAATGCACGAAATAGAATTTCTGAAAGTAATAGTTATCATTTTTGGGCTGGCAAGTCTGGTAATTTTCATATTCAACAAGTTGAAGTTGCCATCGGTTGTTGGTTTCCTACTCACAGGTATTATTGCAGGGCCTTATGCCCTCGGATTAATTTCGGACATAGACATTATTGATGTATTGGCCGAAATTGGTGTTGTTCTGCTACTGTTCATCATTGGTATGGAGTTCTCAATAAAGAAACTCCTCAAAATAAAAAATATTGTATTCATTGGGGGGCTCTTGCAAGTAATCATCACCATTTTGGTAGTCATGGGAGTGCTGCACTTCTTCACCCATGTACCTTACAATCAAGCAGTATTTATTGGCTTCTTGGTAGCATTGAGTAGTACTGCCATTATACTAAAAGTGCTGCAAGAGAACGACCAAGTGGAAAGTCACCATGGAAAAATAAGTCTTGGAATACTTATATTTCAAGACTTAGTTATCGTGCCCATGATGCTTTTTGTACCCTTTCTATCGGGACAAAGTGCCAATATAGGAAGCGAACTCTTTTTGCTACTAGTAAAAACAATAGGTCTTTTGGGTGTAACCTTTGTATTTGCACGTTGGTTCATCCCCTACGTGTTACACAAAATTGCAGTAAGCAATAGCCAAGAGCTTTTCCTTATAGCTATCATTGTTATCGGACTTGCTATTGCTAGCTTCTCTGCATGGCTAGGCTTGTCATTGGCATTGGGTGCATTTTTGGCGGGGTTGGCCATTTCCGAATCGTCCTACAGTTATCAGGCTATTGGCAATATCGCACCCTTCCGTGATGTCTTTGCTAGCTTCTTTTTTGTATCAATAGGGCTGTTGCTAGACCTTCACTTCTTCATCGACCATTGGATTACCATTATCATCATCACCACCATCCTTGTAGTGCTCAAATCTATTATCATTGGCCTGGTTAGCTTTGTGCTGGGCTACCCTTTCCGCATCGCTTTCAGAGCGGGATTGATTCTCTCGCAAATAGGTGAATTTTCTTTTATCTTGGCCAAAATGGGCGTGAGCAGCAAACTGATAGACAATCATTTCTACCAAATATTTCTTGCTGTGGCTATCCTAAGTATGAGTATTACACCCATATTTATAATTTTCTCAAAACCTATTACTTCATTTTTTGCTAAGATACCCATGCCCAATGTCATAAGACACGGACTAAGGAAGCTGCCCAAAGCAAAAGCACCTGAGTTGAGTGGACACACCATTTTGGTAGGAACATCGCAAGACTCCAGTTTAATGAAATCTATGGAGCTGGCCAATATCACATTTGTAATCATCGACACCGATGCCGACTTGGTACGCAACATGCAAAACCAAGGCATAAATGCAGTATATGGCGATGCACAATATAAATCGGTATTGGAGGAGGCCTCTGTAAAAGATGCTAGTAGCATGCTTTTGTATGTAGAGGGCACTAGCCAAAAGGCAACCATCATACAGGCAGCAAAAAACTTAAATCCTAAGATCCATATTGTTGCAAGAACAAGGTATATTGACGATCTGGAATACCTCTATGAAATGGGGGCCGATGATGTTATCCCTATTGAATTTGAAGCATATTTAGAGATGTTTTCCCGAGCATTAAATCACTACCTTGTACCCAACGAAGAGATAGAGGGCCTGCTTGCGCAAATAAGAGCTAATGGTTACAAGGCTTTTAGGGGGAATGATGAGAAAGGGAAAAGAAAAAAAATTAATATTCCCGATTTTGAGATAAACACGTTGGTTATTCACAAAAACTCTGTTGCTTACCAAAAAAGCATCAAGGATTTAGACCTTCGCAACAAAACTGGAATAAGTATCTTGGCCATTAAACGGAAAGAGCGTGTTTTTACCAATCCTAGCGCAGATTTCATTCTTCAAGAACACGATATTATCTACACCCTAGGCGACCATTACAATGCAACTTGCTTGAATGAGATTTTTAAGCAGACATAGGTGAGGAGCGGTATTTGCTAGCAGTAATGAATCTCGAATTATGAGTTAATAAAATATCAGCACACCGTTTTTACAATGAATGCCTTTGTTATAGGCTAAAATTTCATGCAAACGATGTGCTGAGAATTATTTATTTAAGAGCTGAGAATTTAATTCTTAACTCAACCCATGCACCTCACCACCAACAACATCTATTCTATTTGCTTGAGGGTCAGCTGGCAAACCAGGCATTCGCATCATCTCTCCTGCAATGGCCACAATAAACTCTGCCCCTTGATTGATGACAATATCGTTTATTTTGAAACGAAACTCTTTTGCTACTCCATAAGCTTTAGGATCGGCAGAGAAAGAGTACTGAGTTTTAGCAACACATACAGGAAACTTAGACAGAGGTGTTGTCGCAATCTTCTTTAAGGCTTTCAATGCTTTTTCACTAAAAACTACATCACGAGCGCCATAAATATTGAGTGCCACTTTCTCTACCTTTTGTTCAATAGAGTCATCATCTGAATAGGTAAAGCTGAGGGGTTTTGATGGATTGTTTTCAATAGCCTCCACTACTGCATTGGCTAAATCTATAGCTCCCTCGCCCCCTTTTGCAAAAGCCTCGTTTACTGCAAAGTAAACGTTGTGTTCTTCACAGAAGTCTCTTACAATACCAATTTCCTCATCTGTATCGGTTGCATATTTATTGAATGCCACCAACACCGTTTGACCAAACGATGCTAGGTTCTCTAAATGTTTCTTAAGATTATCTAGTCCTTGTTTCAATCCTGCTAAGTCTTCTTCTTTTATTAGTGCCTCTGGCGTTCCTCCATGCATCTTTAGGCCCTGTGCTGTAGCAACAATAACTGTGAGCTTGGGCGACAATCCACTCTTTCGGCACTTGATATTGAAAAACTTCTCGGCACCCAAATCAGCACCAAAACCCGCTTCTGTAATTACATAATCACCATAAGTCATACTCATTTTGGTAGCCAATACCGAGTTGCAACCATGAGCTATGTTAGCAAAAGGGCCACCATGAACAAATGCTGGTGTGTTTTCTGTTGTTTGCACAAGGTTGGGGTTGATGGCATCTTTCATCAACACAGTTATAGCACCTGCCACACCCAAATCTTTTACTGTAAATGGTTCATCTTCGTGTGTATATCCGAGCAATATATTTTCTATTCTACGGCGCAAGTCTGCTTCATCTTCTGCCAAACAGAGTATAGCCATCAGCTCTGATGCAGCAGTAATATCAAAACCAGCCTCTGAGGGAATACCATTTCCTGGACCTAAACCAGTGGTAATATAACGCAAACTACGATCACTTACATCCAGAACTCGTTTCCACAATACTGTTTTTATTCTATTTTTGCACCCTTGGTTGCGCATAATATAATTGTCGAGCAATGCCGAAATAGTGTTGTGAGCCGATGTGATAGCGTGAAAATCTCCTGTAAAGTGCAAGTTGATATTCTCCATTGGCAACACCTGAGAGTAACCTCCGCCAGCTGCCCCACCCTTCATACCAAATACAGGCCCTAAGGAGGGTTCTCGCAAGGCAACAATAGCATTTTTTCCGATTTTATTGAGACCCAATGCCAGGCCAATAGATACTGTAGTTTTGCCTACACCCGCTTTGGTGGGAGTAATGGCTGTGACGAGTATAAGATTGCTCTTATCTACTCGTTCTTTGTCTATTAAATCGATTGGAACTTTGGCCATGTGACGACCAAAACTCTGTATTTTTTCGCGGTCTATACCAATAGTCTCACCAATACTTTTAGCTTTTTTCAGCTTAGCTTCTTTTGCAATTTGAATGTCTGATTTCATGATTTTATATTATTAATGTGTATCTGTTTTTATGATGTTTTTGTAGTTGTTCTCTATTTTTTCTTTTTCAACCTATCCTCTAGCATTATTAATTGGTCTCGCAATTGAGCCGCCTCTAAGAACTCTAGTTTCTTAGCAGCATTGTTCATAGACCGCCGGGTTGCTTCTATTAGTTTTTTCAAGTCTTCTTTCGTATCGCCATAGGTTTCACTTGCCACTGGCTCAGCTACATTGGCATAAAAATCTGGCTCTATATAAGCATCAGGCTCAGCAGTCTTAGCATACTGCCCAAGTGTTGCAGTCGTCTTCAATTTATTGATCTGAGTAGGAACCATACCATGCTTTGTGTTGTACGCTATCTGTTTCTCTCTTCTTCTTTCGGTCTCTTCCATTGTCAGACGCATGCTATTGGTGATACGGTCTGCATAAAAAATAGCCTTACCATTCACATTCCTAGCAGCACGGCCCACAGTTTGGGTGAGTGACCTGTGTGAGCGCAAGAAGCCCTCTTTGTCTGCATCCAAAATGGCAACTAGTGACACCTCTGGGAGATCCAACCCTTCACGCAATAGATTTACCCCAATCAGCACATCATACACTCCATTGCGCAAATCGTCCATTATCTTTACCCTATCTAAGGTTTCCACATCAGAATGAATGTAATTGCAGCTAACATTGTTTTGTGCCAAATAGTCTGCCAACTCCTCAGCCATTCGCTTGGTGAGGGTAGTAACCAGCACTCGCTCGTCTCTTTCTACACGTAGCTGTATCTCTTCCATCAAATCATCAATCTGGTTGAGACTTGGACGTATCTCTATTGGTGGGTCAAGCAAGCCAGTTGGCCTAATGAGCTGATCTACCACCACGCCCTCAGATTTTTGCAACTCATAGTCGGCAGGAGTAGCACTCAAAAAAATTGTAGTTGGTGTAATGGCTTCAAACTCTTCAAACTTAAGAGGCCTATTATCTATTGCTGCTGGCAGACGGAAACCATACTCTACCAAATTTATTTTTCGGGATCGATCGCCCCCATACATGGCTCTAATCTGGGGGATAGTTACGTGGCTTTCATCAATTACTGTGAGGTAGTCTTTTGGGAAAAAATCTAACAAGCAGAAAGGCCTTGTGCCTGGCAATCTGCCATCGAAATAGCGCGAGTAGTTCTCTATACCGGAGCAATAGCCAATCTCTTTTATCATCTCTACATCGTAAGTAACTCTTTCGTAAAGTCGTTTGGCCTCAAGTGGTTTACCAATCTCCTTAAAGAATTCTACTTGCTTGCCTAGGTCTATCTGTATCTCATCTACAGCTCTAAAAATACGTTCCTTAGTGGTAACAAACAAATTGGCAGGAAAAATGCGATAAGCATCTAGTTGTTCTATTGTAGTACCATTGAGGGGGTCTATGCTTTCGATACTCTCTATCTCATCGCCCCAAAAAATGGTGCGAATAATATAATCGTGATAGGCCAAGAAAACATCTACTGTATCTCCTTTGACACGAAAATTGCCTCGGCTAAATTCTATCTCATTTCTGGAATACAAACTATCTACCAAACTTCTCAAATAGACATCTCGCTCAAGTTTTTTGCCCACCTTTACCTCAACTATCGTTTCATTAAAGTCGTCTGGGTTGCCAATACCGTAGATGCACGATACAGACGAAACTACAATTACATCTTTTCGTCCCGAAAGTAATGAAGCAGTGGCAGCCAGACGTAGTTTTTCGATCTCATCATTAATAGAAAGGTCTTTTTCTATGTACAAGTCACGCGAGGGCAGATAGGCCTCTGGCTGATAATAATCGTAATAGGAGACATAATACTCTACCGCATTGTTGGGGAAAAAACTTTTGAACTCGCTATAAAGCTGTGCAGCCAATGTTTTGTTGTGGCTAAGCACCAGTGTAGGTTTGTTTATTTGTTGTATAACATTGGCTATTGTAAAGGTCTTGCCCGAGCCTGTAACACCAAGAAGTGTCTGATAGGGTATGTTGTCTCTGAGGCCCTCCATCAAGGCTTTTATAGCTTGAGGTTGGTCTCCTGTTGGTTTATATTGTGAAGTTAATTCGAATGCCATAGTAGATAAAAAACAATGGGTTTAATCGGTTCTTTTGTTGGTAGCAACTCTAGTTATGGAGCTGTAGGAAATGGTTTTGTCTCATAAAAAGAATATATTTTGAAACTATGGTCTAGTTTCAGATGTACAATATAACCTTTTATTTGATTTATGCCACCATTGTTATCTTCAATTGTCTTCTGTAATGGAATATTTGCCTGATAGGCTCCATTTGCCATTCTCTCATATTTTAGTTTCATTATTTCGGGTTCAAATCTTAGTGTCATCACATCAGATTTTGCTGCCATCAGCAACAACTCGCCTATCATTTTGTTGCGTTGTATGTTGGTAGAATTATTGAACCTAACAATATCTGGTGCTAAATTTTGACTCAACTCTGCGTGAGACAAGTTGGACAGGCCAGCAAAAAACCCATTCACAGTTTCTCTTATCTGCTCCATTTCCATCTCATCAATAGGGGTAGCTTGGTCTAACATATTCAATCGCTTTTGAGCTTCTCCAATATAATCACCAGATATTTCACCCAAGGTGGATCTTTTGACATAGTCTGAATAGCCTTGTGTGGAATTTTCTTTCAGTGTTGACTGCCACACCAAAGAATCTAGCCTGTTTTTCACTTTGCGTTGGTATGGACTTTCAGGATATTGCTCTAAAAATGTGGCAAACTCTAATGTATTTTCAGAAGTCATTAAGTTTTGCCAAGATTCGGTCTCTTCATTCTTGAGCAACAGCATTTTATTGTATGCCTCGTTCATATAATTCCCTTGAGGATATTCATCCATATAAGTAAGATAGCTATCCACTGTATTTTCACGCTGAGCAACCTCCCATTTAGAGCGTTCAAGGTTGCCACTTTTCACATCCTTATTATAGATATACAGACCTGCAATGAGTGCTGCAACCAATACAAAGAGAGCAATCATTACATAGCGCCCTTTATTGGTCTTTTTGTCTCTTGCTATTTCATAGTAAGATTTGTCAGAGGCAGAACGCTTATCTTCTTTCTTCTTTTTCCATGACTTTTTATCATAACTAAGAGGTACAAGCACTTGCTCGGGTTCTTCTTTTACATTTTCTTGTGCAGGTTTTATTTCAGAATTAGCAGTATTGGTTTGAGAATTTTCCGAGGCAGGAACATTCACTTCATATTCACTGTTTATCTTCACAGTACAATCTTCACAAAACAAGCTCTCTTCTGTTTTGTTTTTTCCGCATAATGGGCATTTTAATGACATGAAGGCAAGTAGTTTTATATAAGGTATATCGTTTTATACAAAGATAGAAAATGATTTAAAGAGACACACCATTCATATACCGTTTTATTTAATAAAACATTTTTTGTACATTTGGTTCTATTTATAAACTACAGCTAGAATGATAGAAATTGTAAAAGCCAACAAACAGCACATTCCCATTATTAAAGAGCTTGCGGCAAACTTATGGCCTGTAGCATTTGCCTCTATACTATCTGCCCAGCAGATAGCCTATATGATGGAGATGATGTATAGCCAAGCATCGCTGGAAGGGCAAATGAGCCAAGGTCATAAATATGCCATTGCACAGCACAATAAGCTGAATATTGGATATGTGGCTTATGAAACAGACCATGCCGGATTGGATAAAACCAAGATTCACAAGCTTTACATATCACCCAAATGCCAACGGCATGGAGTTGGGAAAACAATGATAGACTATGCAGCACAACAAGCACTGAAGGCTAACAACACAGCCCTATTTTTGAATGTAAATAAGTACAACACGCAAGCAATAAGCTTTTACCAAAAAAATCATTTTGTTTTAGTGAAAGAAGAGGTGATAGATATTGGTAATGATTTTGTTATGGACGATTATGTGTTTGAATTAACATTGAATGAGGCTCACCTATAAGCCTCAACTCATTTGTATGTAATGAAACAATGAATAATGAAAAATAGTTTTACAAGCTACATAAATGGCAGACTGAAGTCTTTTGCAAATGCATTCCGAGGAATGTACATGCTTTTTAAAGAAGAGCACAACATGCTCATACATGCCCTACTGGCCATTATAGCCCTGCTAATGGGCTGCTGGTTGCATATTTCTCCTTTGGAGTGGATAGTTGTTTGCACTGTAATAGCTCTTGTTTTTGCCATGGAAGCAATCAACACCGCTATCGAAGAGCTATCGGACTTTGCGTGCAATAAAGAGATTAGCCCCAACATAAAAAAGATAAAAGACTTGAGTGCAGCAGCTGTTCTCTTCGCTGCTATAGCTGCATTGATAGCAGGGCTTATAATTTTTCTACCCAAACTACTACAACTCTAATTCTAAATTTGAATAGCCCCCGACATGATTAACACTGATAATTATCGTGAAGAAATACGCACTATTGGCCATGCTGAAAAAGACCTCACAGATAAATCCATACAACTGAAACAGCTTTTAGAAAGACTTTGCAAGGAAGCCACACAGAGCGAGGCAATGCAATTTTCTACACTGTTTTCTAGAATAGTATTTATTGCTCAGAAGTACAATTTGTCCAAGAAGACGGAGTGGGAACTGCAAAATTTTCGTGTAAAGGTAACCCAGCAAGGAAAGAGCAATATTCCTATAGACCAAAAAACATACAATCAATCTGAACGAGCAGTGCTAGATATGTGTAAGCAACTCTCGTCAGAACCTACTCCTGAAAACTTGAAGCACACCGAAGATAACGCACAAGCAACAGCTGTTGAAGAAACACAAGAAAAAGAGAGTGCAAGCTACCACGATGCTAAGGTTGCAATAGAAGACTCCCTACGTGTTCAGATTCTCTCTATAGACAAAGAGAATTTTCTTATACAGTGTGCCGTTGAGAATAGTCCTGGCAAGCAAGTTACAGTTCGATACAATGTAAGCTCCCACAACGATATCTTCACCCCATCTGTGTCACTTTTCAAAGCAAATGCTCAACTCAACCTGGTTGATAATACCATAGATACAGATGGCTACATTGTGCCCAAGAAGATAGTACTGGAACCCGATTATCTCATAGATGCATCGGCCATTGCAATGTGTTTCAACAACTATAGCATATCGCACCTCAACTACTTTATGAACAAGTTTGAGTTGATGGACAACAGAGATTATCTACTCTTAGGAAATCTTGCCAACTACTTCTTAGACGAACTAATATTTGCAGACAACCCTGAAGAGCTAGCGTTTGATGATGTTTTTCTGCAATCGTTCAAACAATCGCCTTTTGAATATGCCACTTGCGAAGACATCATGGCTGAAGATGACTTTCGCAACTTTATGGATAAAGCCAAAAGTCAGTTTCACAACATAAAACGGGTCATCACACACGACTTTCCCCAACAAAACATCCATCCAAGAAAGAGCACCCTCGAACCCTCTTTCTTTAGCGAGAAGTATGGTTTCCAGGGTCGTTTAGACTTGCTACAAAAAGGCAATGGAGATACACATTACAAAATAGTAGAGCTGAAATCGGGTCGCTTACCATTTCCATCAAACGATGCAGGAAAAATAACTTTAGGACATGAAGTACAAACAGCTGTTTACAGACTCATGATTGAAAGTGTTTACAACGAGACCTCCCGCAACATAGATGCAGCCATACTCTACTCAGCAGGCATCCATCCTGGACAGAATTTACGATTTGCAGCCATTTATCAGCAGCTCGAAAAGGAAATTCTGAATCTTCGCAACCTCATTGTTTTAGATGAATACACAGTAAGCCAAGGTACCATAGCCGATGTTCAAGCACAATTTAGAAGCTTGCGCACAATGATAGATACATCTAAGAGAGTACCCGATTTTTTTATTCAAAAGATAAAAAAAATCGAAGATACACTTATACAGTGTAGCCGCATAGAACAAATGTATTTCTATCGCTTTGTTCAGTTTATTTCTAAAGAATTGTATCTGCAAAAAATTGGAGATATAGCGCATGAATCTCCTGTGGGAGTAGCTGCCCTGTGGAATAGTGAGTTTTGGGAGCGTGCAGAAGCATTAGACCTTCTTTACGACCTCACCATTGCCTCCATAGACGACAGTGCCAACGACATGAAGATAGTATTTAGCAGAACCACCAAGCAGAATGATTTGGTCAACTTTCGTGAGGGTGATATATGCATTGTCTATCCTCGCAATAGTGATACTGACAGCGTGTTGAGTAACCAAATTCTGAAAGGAGTTGTCTCTACCATAAATACCGATGAAGTAGAAGTGAGATTTAGGTACAAACAACGCAACAAAAAATACTTTGCCAGCAATACTTATTGGGCAATAGAGCACGACACCATGGACTCTTCGTACAACAGTATGTACAAGAGTCTCTTCTCATTCCTTAATGCTTCACGTGACAAAAGAATGCTTTTGCTAGGCATAACTGCACCCACAGCTGCCAATATAGAACTTGAGCAAATGGCACCCTACACCGAGCTAGTGATTAGTAAAGCTATGGCTGCCAACAACTATTTCTTAATTGTAGGGCCTCCAGGCACGGGCAAAACCTCTGTATTTGCACGCCGGTTGATTGAAAATTATCATGCAGATAAATCGAAAAACATACTGGTATTGGCCTATACCAACAGGGCGGTAAATGAACTCTGCGAAGCAGTAAACAATGCATTTGGATGTGAAAATGGTGCTTGCGACAAATACATACGTGTAGGTACAGAGCTTTCTTGTGGCGAACCTTACAGACACAGATTACTACAAAACATTTCCGAAAAATCTATTAATAGAGCAACACTACTGGAAGAGATTACAGAAACACGCATTTTCATCTCCACACTCTCTTCCATCAATGGCAAGCAAGAGCTTTTCAACCTCAAAAAGTTTGATGTGGCAATCATTGATGAAGCTTCTCAAATATTAGAACCCCAGTTAATAGGAGTGCTCTCCAAGGTAGAGAAGTTTATCCTTATTGGCGATCACAACCAGCTTGCCACCATTGTGCTACAAAACAAGTATAACTCGGCTGTGCACGAAGGGGAACTATTAAATATTGGCATACAAGATTGTGGCATCTCATTTTTTGAACGCCTATTACAAACTTGCAAAAAGAACAATTGGACAGTTGCCTACTCACCTCTCATTCATCAAGGACGGATGCACAATGAGATTGCATCGTTCCCCTCAAAGTTCTTCTACGAAGAGAACCTATTTCCTATAATGGGGTGGCAGTCTTATCCGCTAACGCTATCAGACGCTAAGGCAAGCGAAATAGATAGTTGGATTGCCAACAATAGATTATTGTATCTCTCTACCGAGAACCTAGCAGAGCACAATGCATCCAACAAAATAAACCACAACGAAGCGGATACTATTGTAACTTTGGTACAATCAATATTGCGGGTATATGAGCAAAGCAACGAACCCATCCATTCATCGCAAATAGGGATTATTGCCCCCTATCGCAATCAGATTGCACTTATCAAACAAAAGCTGGCTCTTGCAAACGTCCCCGAGTACAACCAAATAAGTGTTGACACAGTGGAGAGATACCAGGGCAGCCAACGTGATATCATCTTACTCTCCTTTTGTGTAAACAAAGCATATCAATTAGACTTTCTCTGCAATCTCAATCATGATGGCACAGTAGATAGAAAACTGAATGTAGCACTCACTCGAGCTCGCAAACAACTCTTCATGGTAGGCAATGCTCTCATATTGCGCCGTCACCCCATTTATGCTTCTCTACTGGACTTTGTGAAGGATAAAACTGTTGTTCTAAAGTAGTAATTAGGACTGATCGTAGAAAACACTTCATCTTTGTGGTAACAGAATAGGTTTTCCCCTCTTCAATCTTACTCAAAGCCAATGAGTTTTGTTGCTACGCAACACACGGGTTATAAACCCGTGTGAGCCAGTAAACCACCCCACTGAATGAATAATATTACGTTCACGCTTTATGCTTGTTCACGTATCGTGAACATTGTATATCTGTGAACGCATGAATAAAGAAATTGAAATATTATGAGATTGATGAACTCCACTTTGATACTTTCCCCGAAGATGACAATATCGAATTTGACACCTTGCAGATTGGAGCTGAGGTAATAGAAAGAAAAGCTAAACTATTTTTAAACAAGTCGAACGAATTATCCGAAAGGATACACCAAATACTAAACCAAAATCTGCAAAGTCCCTCTGAGTCACCAATAGCAAAAGACTGGGTGCAAAACTAAATTGAGATGTTGACTCTATGCCTGCTCTGTTTTGAAAGCATTACAAAGAGGTTAATAGAAGTATAGTAGTTATGTTACATCCCATAGGGAATAAACATTTTTAGTTTGGATAAAACCTATACCCTTTAGGCTACGAAAAAAAAGACGATAGCAACTAATCCCAGTAGATAGTTTTCCCCTGTTTTGCAGACTTTCGTGCTGCATCAAGTATTTCTACAACACGTACATTATTTTCAAGTGAATACAAACTATAAGGCTCTACCTCTATTTTATTGGTTAGCACATCATAAAAGTAAGTAAACGGATCTGTGTAAACAGCCACATCATCTGCAGTAATTGTTTGTTGCTCTTCAGCCTTCATACCTTTATTGCGGAAAGACATATCGTACTGATCTACAGTTTTAATGTATCCTTTGGTACTGTAAATCTCCATATCTTTTCTGCCAAAAGGCCAGTTCCACGATGCCTGAATGATACATTGCGATTGAGGATACGACACAATAATAGTAGCTTCGTCGTCCACTTTTGGGTACACATCGGGTTTAAATTGGCGTAGAACTGCTGTAACAGAAAGAGGCACTACACCTTTAGTTATTGCTGTCATCAGATTGGCACCATAACAGCCAAAATCGACAACTGCACCTCCACCGTTCTTTACAGGATCTGTCAACCAATCGAGAAAAAATTTATCAACACCAATCTCCTTAGGACCTTCATGCCCGTCATGAACTACCACTTTGCGAACTGGACCAATAAAGTTGTCATCGCTCATTATTTTCAACGTCCAAGCAGTTGTTGGATACCATGATGTTTCGTAATTGGTGAGCAATTGAATATCGTGCTTTTTAGCAAGTTGAGCCATCTTATTGGCATGCTCCATATTTACAGCTAGTGGTTTTTCTACCATCACATGAATACCTCGTGGAGCACAAGCCTCAACAACTACCAAGTGGTCAAATACAGAACCAAATGCCACTACAGCCTCAGGTTGTACTTCGTCTAGCATTTTAGTTAGGTCTGCATATATAAGCTCTGGCTGCAATTGAAACTCTTTCGATCGCAACTTCATCAACTGATCGTTTGATTCCCAAATACCTACTACTTCAAAATCCTTTTTATCTGCCCTACCAAGGATAAATGATATATGACCATGCGACATGCCAGCTACTGCTAAACGAATTGGTTTTTGCACTTGCTGAGTAGCCAGTGCTGAAGAAGCAGAGAACAGAACAAGTAGAAGAACAACTAAGTATTTTTTCATTATCTATTTTTTTTATAATTTCTCACTCATGATTTGAGAGGCACAAACATCATCAGCCTGCAGTTTTCGTTTCTCCCTCTATAGTTGTAATACATAAAATCATTGGCCTCGGTCTATGCAATGAAACGAAGACAATGGCAGACTCTGAACAAAAATAGATAAAATAAAATTAAAAACAGCACCTGTCTATTATAGATTGCCATTTCTACAAGAAATAAACCAATTCGTTTATTCAACAATTAATTAACTGAGCTTGCATTTCTTGCATCTTTTTCATAACTTGTACGAGGAAAAATGAATGCGTGTTTTATATTATATCAAACCAATGAGCCATAAAACCAACATTTCTCTTTATAGTATCTAAAACAATAAAACATTTTAAAACAATAGATTATGAAAAGTTTTAAATTATTCTTAAGAGTATTGTGCCACAAGCCTTTTTCGCTTCTCAATATAATACCTATTACGATACTAATAGTAGCTTTAGTTACAGTATCGTGCCAAACGACAATGAACAGTGTACTGCAAAACCAAAGAATAGAGATGATAAGCGACAATGATAGCACTGAGTATTCGCTTTTGGTGCTTGACCCTGGCTATGATTTGTATTTGGCTAGTCAGCCATCGGCCAATTTCTATTCACAGCAATACTATGAGAGCTGGAACAAACGATATGTAATGGAGTGGAATGCTCGTCACAGAAATCCTTTGCAATATGGTGGCTTTTATGAAACAGAAATCAATTATGACACCACGCAAGACTATGGTCTCGACCTAAATTACCGGCTCTATTATTATTTCCTGTTTATAAAAGACAAATATGGCATTAGATTGATAGATAGGGGCAGGTAGAGAAAAAAACTAAGCAGGTATGGAGATGCAAAGAATGTGCTTCATCACTTGTGTATGGAAGAAAATATAAGATACTAAAACACTAGCACGACCTATCATACCCAAGACAGGCATCTATTTTAAACTACACTGCGAAACATTAAAAAAAAGACACTTTTGACATATTATGGATTTACCACAAAATTGTGTATCTTTGGTTTCGACATAAAACCATTTTGGGAAGAGTATTCATTATCTAAAATCATCTAAAACACACTGTAGATATGCTCCCCCAAGCTGGCTAAACTTTATCAAACAATTATTTATCATGAGCAGAGCATTTATAAATGAAGACGACCAAGTGGATACACCTTTTGTACCTCCACGTGCCGATTTACCCAAAGGAGTTACCAATTATGTAACACCCGAAGGCTTTGAGGCTTTATTAAAAGAAAAAGAAAATCTTTTGGATAGACTAAAGGAGTTGAATGCTGGTGAAGAACATGGGAAACTAAATGCTATAAAAGTAATCCATATAGAACTCCAAATGTTGGAAAACAGGATTCTTACCTCAAGTGTTGTTGAGCATGAAGATCAAGACAAGAGTGAAGTGCGCTTTGGCTCGACTGTATTGCTGCAAATAGGAGGAGGAAAGAGTACGCGCAAACTGCAAATAGTGGGTGTGGACGAAGCTGATATGAAAAAAGGAAAAATTGCTTTCACATCGCCTCTGGCAAAAGTTTTGATGAATACCAAAGTAGGCGAAAAAGCTGTGCTTAAGTTAGCACAGGGTGAAAGTGTGTTTAAAGTTTTAGAGATTGAGTAAAACGCCTTAACTTTAAGAGAGTAAGCCCCATTTTATTACTTTTCACATACAGATATCCTTTACTTAATGATACCAATAAACAGAAAGAGGCATTAGATACTTCCATATATATAACACCTCTTTCTAACCCAACATTAAATAATATATTTTTTAGTCTTTGACCCTCAAAGTCGCTGTTTTGTATTCAATAGGACTAATTCGCAATTTGGGAAAAACAATCATTGATAGTTCAAACAGCCCAAAGAGCACTGCAGTATAGCCTAAATCTCCCAACAATGTATTTTGCAAAAAAGGTATGGCAGCAACATAGCATGCTGCTAGTCCCTCCCATGTTTTTGCATACAAAGGCGATGAGAACCATACCCCAAAATTGGATACAATGAAAAAGATTGCCGAAGCGCTCAATGCCGAAAATAATACACTGCCAACACTCCTCTTTTTCAGAGCTACTGTTCCTAACAATACTATCAGTGCAAATGCTCCATAAGTGAAAAGAGAACCAGAATAGAACCATACAAACTGGTCGAAATATTGTGCATACACAACATTGTTCAATATCAAATCGCTCACCCACATAGATGCAATGGGAATAAGATAGGCCCAATACTTTTTGCTATAATAGGCAGCACCAAACAGAGCCATACCAGCAATGGGTGCCACGTTTGGTGGATGTGGCAGCAAACGAGTAAGTGCTGCTATTAACACCAACACGGATATAACAGAGAATCGTAGTTGTACTTTTCTATTTGTTGTTTTTGTCATTTTATTTGTTTTTTAATGTGTAAAACGTTGATGTAACAATTCATCGAAATCGACTTATTTTTTTATCTGACTTATCTTATAAAGACACTTATTCTCCAATAGTATCAATACTTACACCCAGCAAATGAAGGTCTGATCCTCTAGCTACTTCAGTAGAAGCTTCGCCCAGCCAACCATTTTCTTGATCTACACCATTGTAAATCTTCACGAAGTCAATGCCAGGTAGGTCTGCTTTATTGCCATCTTTGTCTATGGCCCAATCAATATCTATAGCTGCTCTGTCATCTTTACTAGGAAAATTATCAGCATAGCCAAAGCCAAATGCATATAAAACAAAGTAACTACCCTGTCCACTCTCATCTATTCCGTTTTCGGCTAAGCGAATGCCGTCAAAAGTGATTTTATCTTCACTTTTCCATAATGGATAATAAGACTGCCTGTGAAAGGCGTTCTTCGTTTTGTATCCCTCATCTCCTTTATTATTAGTCCAATAGATATAATCATTGCCAGGGGCAATAGCCTCGTCTGTTGGTTTATGGTAAGTCATTTCAAAGTCACGATAAGTATTCACATCATTACCATTATCTATCGCTTTTTGATACCAACTTTCATTTTCGGCTGTGAAGTTTCCGCTCCCTTTTATCTCGTACCACTCATCGTCTGGCTCTCCATTTCCATTGGCATCATACGAAACCATTATAATACCAGGCTCGCAACTACCACCAAAAGGTGCATTAGGGTCTGGATTTTGGTTGGCTCCAAAAGCGTTGCCTTCAATGCGAAAGTCTTTTTTACCGGCCACATTCACTATTGTGTGGTCAAAACCCATGGTTACATAGCCACCCCAACCGCCAAGGGTAATCATGCTTGTATTCTCGCCTACCAAAGCATCGGCTACTTTTGCCACCATATCTTCGTGTGTATTGCCCTCTTCATATTTAGGTAATTTATTTACAAATTGTCCTGGAGCAGGCAAATAGTCAAATGCATTGGCAAAGTAAGGAGAAGGTTCTGTGACTGCTTTTGCAACTATAATTTTCATTTCACCTTTTATATCACCTGAGGTAACTTGCAATAGATACTCTCCTGCTTCTGCAGCAATAAATATGGGTGCTTGCTCGTTTGTCATTTCAGAAAACCTAAAAAGCTCTGATGCAGCCTCAAGTAATTCCCATTTAACAGCTCCGTTTCCTTTCATATATTCAGGTATCTCCAGCACTTTCAATGTATGTGTGACAGCTTCTATTACAAAGTCTTTTGCACCAACAACAATGGAAATTGCTTTTTCAGCAACACCCCCATCATTACCAACTTGTAGCACCAACTTGTAGTCGCCAGGATTTGATTCAGAAAATGTATAGCTCTGCGTTTTTGCGATTTCTTTTTCATCTAATTGCCAAATATAGGTAGCATTGATTCCATTTTCAATGGTTGGATTCAATTCTAATTTGGCACCCTCCAAAATAGTGTATGCATCCTCGACACCCGATATAATGGGTGCTTGCATTTCCTCATTATCATCTTTACATGAAGTAAAGAGTGCGAAAAAAATCAAAAATGCGAAAAAAATTCTCTGTTTCATAATTCGATTAAGTTAAAAGCTAATTCTATTTATATACTTGTAATAGTGCAAAGTGCGCGGGGATATTTCCCGCCCTCACACTCCATTTTTTCTTTCCTTCTTTATCGAAACAGTAAACGATTCCAGGTGTAACATAATTACCCGCATCTGTTATATATATATCTTTTGTTTCGGGATCGACCATAATTCCATAAGGTTTTTCAATCTGTTTGTCGGTACCATCTGTAATGATTTGTTGCTTGACAACTTGGTGTGTTTTGGTGTTAACCACACTGTATGTTATACTCCAATCTTGCGTAATATGGCTAAATTCGGTACCATATACATACAATAAATCATCGTCTATCCAATAGTTGCTTGCAGCAATCTCAATAGTATCAGTTACCTGTTGTTTGTCTTTATCAATGAAAAAAAGACGCGAGGACAAGTCTTTATAATCACCTCGCGAGCTTACCCATAAGTTGCCTCGCTTGTCAGCCTTTATGCGCTCCAAATTGTAAGCAACATCTATCCGTTTTTCTTCTTCAAAAGTGGCAATATCTATCACCGATACTGTTCGCTCATAGCCTGAGGTGCTTCCTGCACCCATATAACCACCCGAATTGGCAACATATATTTTACCGCCTGCTATCTCCAGCTCGTCGGGTTGGAAACCCACCAAGCAACGGGCTTCTTGTTTAAGTGTAGTAGTATTTATCTTTGCTACATAGCCTATTTGTTGATAGTTAGGATCAATAATAACAGGCCCTGCATAAGATGTTACATAAGCATATCCTTCGTGAAACTTGATGAACCTACAGTTGGGGATATCTATTTGACCGATACGTTTGGTGGTATGAGCATCCATAACCTCCACTTTGTTGGAAGTATTTATGACCGTGTAGAGCTTTCCATCATATATGCCAATATCGTTGCCCACATCGCCCAGCTCTTTGGGTACATTTGGATTTCTTTCGGCATAAATATTGCGTGTATAAACACCTGTTTCAAAGTTGTAGAAATCGAGGGTTGCCTTGTTGCTCCCCATGTTTCCTTCGTTCAGTAAATAAAAACCTTGATATACACCTACTTCTCTTGAGAAATCTATCTCAAATTCAATTTCCTCCGACAGAATCATCTCCACATCGTCACGACAAGCTGTGAAACTAGTCAACAATGATAGCGTAATCAGAAATAATATTGCTTTTATATGGTTTGTTCTCCTTATCATTTTCATATCTCTAGGGTGAGTGATAGTTTATAATTCCTTTGTGGCATTGGGTAGTTCAACACCACTTCGTAGTCTTGATTGAATAGGTTGTTCACCTCGGCACTTATTCTGAACTTCATGTTCTTATACTCCAAATTCTTTATCAATGCCATGTCGTTGGTGTACCATGGCTGCTCATACTCTTCGCGTATATTTGCTGAAGAGTGGTAGCGTTCTCCTACATAGATAAAACTATAGTTTAGTTGCCACGTTTTATAATTGACACTAGCAATGGCCGAACCATTGTGCCA
>CAYVLC010000043.1:0-19064 GCA_964452155.1 uncultured Dysgonomonadaceae bacterium | reverse complement strand
TATGTGATTTTACAGGAAAACGACAGGGCTTTACTTTCCGTTAACTCCTATTTGCACACTGCGTGCAGTTGTAAGAAAATGTAATGTTGAACTATCTTTGAAGATTTAATGCTCATGTTTATTAATAGCCCCTTGGGTAGGATGTTCAATATCATGTACCTATTTTAGTCCAATAATTAATTCTTTTGATTCTTAGATGTCGTTGGTCAATGATGAGGTGAAATTATAAATATGAGGGATTGATGATAGAGTAACAGGTTTGATAACGAGAGACCCCTTTGGGGCATCTTTTCTACAGCACAAACACCACGTACATATAGGTTTTAACTATTACCGTTGGTTTTAACCGACGGATCAACAGCAATAATTGAAACTTGGCTTTAGCCACATATAATACAATGTGGCTAAAGCCAATAATAATTGTGCAAAAGCAACTATCTGTCAATGGCCAACAGAAATTATCAAAGCAATCTGGATCAATTTCTCAGCTCTTTTTGTGACAGGTATCATGTCTATAAATAGACAGTTGAAGTGAAATATTCAACTTAACATTACACAAAAATTAGCACTTCGTACTGAACACCCTAGCTCAGGGGGTGGCCATACCATCAACCAGCACAGTGTGCTTCTTGCATTCTTAACTCCCTTCTATTCCTCCAAAAAATTAGGATACATATAATCTGTAGCTGGCACAAAGGTTTCTTTGATGCACTGTGGCGATACCCAGCGTATCATATTAAAGATAGAACCAGCCTTATCGTTGGTACCAGAGCGGCGGCCACCACCAAAGGGTTGTTGGTCAACTACTGCTCCAGTTGGTTTGTCGTTTATATAGAAGTTTCCGGCTGTGTGCATCAATCTATGTGTGTAGTGATCTAGCTTGTCTCTGCGGGCCGAGAAGATTGCCCCTGTAAGTGCATAAGGCGATGTTTTGTCAAGCAAGTCCAAGGTTTCTTCCACTTGGTCTTCTTTGTAAACATATACAGTGAGTATCGGACCAAACAACTCTTCTTGCATAGTTACATAGTCGGGCTTTTTGGCCAAAATAACTGTTGGGTCTATAAAATAGCCTATCTTTTTGTCATACGCTCCACCCATTACAACTTCTGCATCCTTCGACGCTTTGGCATCATCAATATACTGTGCCAATTTGTCGAAAGAATCTTCATCAATTACAGCGTTCACAAAATTAGAGAAATCCTCTACATCGCCCACCTTTATCTTCTTCAAGTCATCCTCCATATATTTTTTTACATCGGGCCAAAGGTTCTGGGGGATATAAGCACGTGATGCAGCCGAGCATTTTTGCCCTTGATACTCAAATGAGCCGCGAATTAGTGCTGTAGCTACTTGTTTGGCATTGGCAGTTGGGTCTGCAAATACATAGTCCTTGCCACCCGTTTCGCCTACAATGCGCGGGTACGATTTGTATTTAGGTACATTCTGAGCTATTGTTTTCCACATTCCATCAAACACCCGTGTAGAACCCGTGAAGTGGATGCCTGCAAAATTCTCGTCGTTGAGCACTACTTCAGAAGCATCGGGTCCTGAGCAATATACCAAATTCATCACACCATCTGGCAAACCAGCCTCTTGCAATATCTTCATAATTACACTGGCGGCATAAACTGCAGTTTTAGAGGGCTTCCAAACTACCGTGTTGCCCATCAGAGCAGGTGCTCCGCCCAGATTGCCAGCAATTGCTGTAAAGTTAAAAGGAGTGAGTGCAAAAATAAAACCCTCCAACGGACGCCACACCATTCTGTTCCATATACCAGCCGACGAATTGGGTTGCATAGCATACAGCTCGTACATGTTTTTTACATTGTATCGGTAAAAATCTACCAATTCGCATACAGCATCAATTTCTGCTTGAAACACATTTTTGCCCTGCCCAAGCATGGTTACTGCATTGAGGGTTTGGCGGTAAGGACCAGCCATCAAATCGGCTGCTTTCAAGAAAATAGCAGCTCTGCTCTCCCAGCTCATGTTTTCCCAGGCGGGCTTTGCTTTCAGTGCAGCATCAATGGCCATTTGTACGTGCTCTTTGCCACCTTGGTGGTAATGCCCTAGCAGGTGTTGGTGGTTGTGCGGTGGACGTATGTCGAGCAGGTTGTTGGTGCGCACCTCCTTGCCGTCTATTATCATGGGTAGGTCTAAGCCTCCTTTGCGGAGCTCTGCCAATTTTTCTTTTAGTTCTTTTCTCTCTGCCGATCCCGGAGCATAAGTTTTGACGGGCTCGTTTTTGATTTCTGGTAATTTAAAGATAGCTTTTGTCATTTGAGATTAAGTTTTTATGATACGAATGATTATTTTTTTGCTGATAACAAATTTACGAATTTCTTTCCATAAAATGACGAAATAGAGGAATGTTCTTTTCTTACTTCAATTTACGGTTGGTTTTTCCACTGTTTTTCTTATTTCATACAAGCATCATGTTTTATAAACACCTCTTATCAGGAGTATGCTCTTCTACGGGAGTGTATATGCATCTACTTTAAATAGACCATGAGAACTCTAAAAAGCTTTGTGCGCCACATATTTTTCTTCAAAGATAACTGATCTCTTTTTGGCAGCCCCTCATTGCTCTTTCTAAAAAAACACACCCGTATTTTCTCCTTTATATTCACAAATGTTGTATCTTTATTTTCTCAACAAAAATGTTGGCAGCAAACAAAACAGACTACAATATGGATACAGATGACTTATCAAGAGAAGCTTATGATGGAGTTTTATTGGAAGCTGAGAAATTAACCCATGATTTAACTTTGCATTATGGTGTTTTATCAGGTGATTGCGAAGATGAAGCTGACTATATTGACAAAGCCCTGGAAATGACTAATGAAATAATGCAAGCAGATGATTACGAATTAGATGATTTGTTTTGGGGAAAACCACCTGATAAAGAAATGTTGCACCTCACACTCCAAAAAATTATCGACAATATTAAGAATATAAAGAAAACACCAATAGAGAAACGACATTATGACTAAGCAAGAGACAAAACTAAAACAAGAGAAACTTATCGAAATGACAAATGCCTTTTGCACTGACAAGTTAGACGATGATTATCTTCTGCTATGCGAAAAGCTAATTAGAAAGCTTGGGAGGAAAAGAGAAGTCCCTTTTCAGAGAGGTAAACTTGAAATTTGGGCTGCTGCTGTGGTGTATGCTATAGGGTCATTAAATTTTTTGTTCGATAAATCGTTCGAACCATATATGCCAGCAACAGAGATTAGTGAATACTTTGGAACGAAAAATTCGACAGTATCTAATAAAGCCAGAGAGATTAAAGAAATGTTTAATTTGAGACATTTCGACTCAGAGTTCTCAACAGAGATGATGGCAGCAAATAATCCGTTTGATAATTACGTTATGGTCGATGGTTTTATTGTTCCACTAGATACATTACCCCCAGATATTCAAGAAATGGTAAGGGAGGCAAGAGCACGAGGAGAAGATCCTGAATTTGAAACCATAAAGAGCTAGTTTATAGCTTCTACCAATGGTAAATGTATAACGAGTTGTAGGAGTAAGGGCTGTTTTTTTAATATTGCAACTCGTGCATGGTAAACGACGAGGTGCAAGGAAATTATCAATGTAACTGTCACTTATCATACAATTTGTCGTTACCTTCGCTCCCAACCAACAACAAGACCAACTATATGAATTTAAAAAACTACACCCCAACCGATACTAACTTCTGGACAGGAAGAGTGGACGACCTACACGATGTCGATTCATTTAGGATGCATCAGATAATAAAACTGCTCCACCTGAAAGATATAGAAACCCTCAAAGTTGATCCTGCAAAGCTTGATATTTGTCTGATAGGATATTGTTGCGATGAGGGAATCAAAAGAAACTCGGGCCGTACCGGCGCCAAACATGGTCCCGAAGATATTCGGAACAAGTTTGCCAGTTTGCCCATCCCCTTTTGCGATAAAATACAAATTTATGATGCTGGCAACCTATCTTGCGCACAAGGCAACATGGAAGAAATTCAAGAGCAACTGGCCATTGCCGTGGAGCAGATGTTAAGCCATCATTTGTTTCCAATTGTATTGGGTGGCAGTCACGATTTGTCGTTCGGGCATTTCAATGGTATCTTCAATCATCTCAGCAAACAAAGCAAGCAACCTAAAATTGGTATTATCAACTTTGATGCTCATTTCGACCTCAGACCCTATGACACCCAACCCTCTTCTGGAACAATGTTTGCCCAAATAGCCGATAATTGTGCCATGAATGATCGGGAGTTCAATTATCTCTGCTTGGGAATACAGACCTCGGGCAATACCAGAAGCCTTTTCAACAAAGCCGATTCACTTGGAGTAGAATATGTGCTTGCACGCGAGTTTGTAGAGTCTGACCCAGATACTATTTCAGCTAAGATACAGGCATTTATCAACAACAACGACTATATCTACCTCACCCTTTGTGGCGATGTGTTTAGCTCTTCGTCAGCACCTGGCGTATCGGCTATGCAACCATTTGGTTTGGAGCCCAATCATGTACTCAGGTTTACAAAAGAAATACTACTATCTAAAAAAGTAATCAGTTTTGATATCGCTGAGGTTTCTCCTCCGCTTGACGATGATAAAAGAACGGCACGCCTAGCAGCAAATATCGTATATGCAGTAATCGAAAGCCTTTGTGAATAGAGTAGAAACAACTAACCGACAACCAACACACTCAATAAAAACAAACACTCTATGATTGCAAGACTTATTTGGAGAAAAAGTTGGATGAACCACAACAAAGATTCATTCTGGGTGGAGTGTACAGACCAAGAGGTGATTGAGCATATATTGCCTCTGAAATCTGATGTCGATTTTCTGAAAGAAATCGAATTCAACAGAGGCCATTCGAAGATAAATGACAACATTAACGAACGTATTTACACGAGCTTCTTTCTAGTCTCTACCGACCTAAAGGAAATCTTAAGCTTCAACTGGGTATATCCGTATGCAGTTATGTGGAATGTGGCTAATCCGTTTGAGGAAATAGAATTGGTCGTTTTTGATAGCCTTGAGCAGCTGCAGGAGATATTTGACAAGATTGAACTAAAAAAGTCAACATAAGTAGAACAACCAAAAGAATTAAAAAAAACATGAGCAAACAGACAAACAACTCAGAAAATCGGCTCAATGATTTAATGGCCTTTTCTATGGGAATCATGAATGGCTTAGATGGCAAAATGCTGATTGAAAAATATAAAGATGCCATCGACAATGTGACCCCACACGATATGCTAAACCTTGAGGACAAACAAATGCAGCTGGGAATGTCTCCAGAGATAATAAAAAAAGATGTTGAGAAAATAATCAATGTCTTCTCTAAGGGATTGGAGAGCTATCAGTGGGAGAAACCCGAAGAGGGAACCTTTTTGTACTACCTGATGTTGGAAAACGAAGCTTTCAGATTTAAACTCAATCAGATAAAAAAGGTGCTCAGAAGTTACAATGGACGCGAGGCTTCGCACTTTCAAGAAATGAAGGGAGAGCTGCTCCCAAGGTTCATAGAGTTCACAGCGTTCGACTATCACTACATCAAGAAAGAAAACATTTTGTTTCCTTATCTCGAACAGGTTTGGAGTAATTATCGTCCACTAAAGGTGATGTGGTCTTTGCACGACGATATCAGACGAACGCTCAAAGAGGTGATAGCTCTGTTGGAAGACCCCGCCACGCAGTGGAGCAATTTCAATCCGATATTGGGGCGATACTACTCATTGGTATTTAGAATGATACAGAAAGAAGATTTGATTATTTTTCCTGTTGCTACCGAAACTGTGAGCAAGGAGAGCTGGCACAAAATGCATTTGCAAAGCTTCGAGTATCCTTTTCCATTTATAGAATCACCCACGAAGCCCTTAGAGGGGAAGCTTGAAGATAGAACAAACCAGGAGGTTTTGGTAGCCCCAGGAATGTTTGTATCAGAAACCGGACGGATGACTTTGGAGCAAGTACTGCTCGTATTGAACCATCTGCCCGTAGATATTACCGTAGTTGACGAGAACGACAAAGTGCTCTTCTTCAACAAACCCAAAGAACGGTTCTTTCCTCGCTCACCCGCTATTGTTGGGCGAAGTGTCAACAATTGCCATCCGCCCGAGAGTGTGCACATAGTAGAAGAAATAGTGGAAACATTTAGAAGTGGAGCCAGAGATACAGCCATGTTTTGGATAGAACTAAGGGGGCGTTTCATTCTCATTCAATACTTTGCCTTGCGCAACAATGAGGGGGACTATAAAGGTGTAATAGAAGTGAGCCAAGATGCAACCGATATCAGAAAATTGGAGGGGCAGAGACGTTTGTTGAATTGGGAGTAAAACCTAAACCTAAGCTTTACAATCCTGAGGCCATTATTTCCAATGAAGAGTAATAGCTCTTGGTAAAAAATGATTAAGAAAAAGAGATATTTTCATCAAAGCACCCAATACTCAAAACAAAACAAAACAATGCAGACAGACAATTTATTACAGCAAATCAATTTCATCAAAGAAATAGACAAACTCAAATTTATTCAGCGCAAAACAAAATTGTTTAATAGCGACAGAAACGAGAACGATGCCGAGCATAGTTGGCATTTAGCAATGATGACAATTGTTTTGGCAGAACATTCTAATGTACCAATTGATATTTTGAAAGTGTTGAAAATGGTTCTAATACACGATATTGTTGAAATTGATGCAGGCGATGTATTTATATATGACACTGAGAATAATCATTCAAACACAGAGGAGGAGAGAAAAGCTGCCAATCGAATTTTCGGGATGTTACCCAAAAAGCAAGCAGACGAATTAATATCGGTTTGGGAGGAATTTGAGAGTGGACTAACGGATGAAGCTAAATTTGCGAAATCAATGGACAGATTTGAGCCTTTACTTCAAAACACTTCAAATAATGGAGGCACTTGGGAAGAGTTTGGTGTGAAATACGATATGGTTATCGAAAAAAAGAAATCTATAAGTGAGGGCTCTAGTTCAATTTGGAGTTATGCGGAAAATCTAATAAACGAATGTGTCGAAAAAGGCATCCTAAAAAAATAATCTGACCGATTAAATAAATATTGCCATCTCTATCTGAAGAATTGTCTCTGTAGTTACTTATTATTCTATAATTACAAATAACACATATAAAATATCAATTCAATGAAAATTCTAACCACCCTTTCTCTCCTTCTCCTTCCCTACTTGCTATTTGCGCAAGTAGATGAAAGTAAACTGATTCCATCCGAAGACATTGTTGTTCGCGACCCTTATATCTTTGCTGACACTGTAGCGCAAAACTATTACATGTATGCACAAATAGACAATCGATTGAATGGGCAGGGCGGTGATAAAAGGCCCAAAGGAGTAGAGGTGTATATTAGTTCCAATCTTAAAGAGTGGAAACAACCCCAAACAGTGCTGCTACTACCAGATGATTTTTGGGCAAGAGAAGCGGTTTGGGCTCCCGAGATGCATGAGTACAATGGTAAGTATTATATGTTTGTTACCTTAACCTCGTCTGAGCAACATCAACATCTGAAAAGGCCAAAAGGAGAAACCAACTGGCCAGCTTTTAGCAAAAGAGGTACACATCTATTTGTTGCCGATTCGCCCTTGGGCCCCTTCGAAGCTTTTGATAATAAACCTCACACACCCCCAGATTGGATGGCGTTGGATGGTACTTTTTATGTGGAAGGCAACACACCCTATATGATATTTTGCCATGAGTGGGTAGAGATTGTAGATGGTTCTATAGATTATGTCCAGTTATTGCCCGACATGTCAAAGCCTGTTGGCAAACCAATTAAAATGTTTCATGCTTCAGAAGCAGCTTGGTCTATTGAGAAAAATAGGAACGTAACAGATGGTTGTTTTATGTATAAAACAAAATCTGGAAAGCTATTAATGATTTGGTCTAGTTTTGGGGTAAATAAGTATGCTATTGGTATAGCCGAGTCTAAATCGGGTAGGTTAAAAGGTCCATGGGTGCAGCAAGAGCAACTGCTCATAGACCAAAATGGTGGACATGGCATGATTTTCGAAACATTCGACAATAGGTTGTTTCTTGCATTCCATCAGCCCAATGGCCCCACAGGACAAGAGCGCTTAAAACTAGCCGAAATTGAAGATACAGGCCAAACTTTAAAATTGAAATGATTTATGAATGTTGTATCTTTAGTGCGTCAATCAACAGATAGTATTTATCAACAACAACAACAAAAGTTTATAAATTATGGACGTTTTTACATTTCAAATAGCCAAAACCATTGTTCTGGTGCTTGTTTTTTTGCTTACTAAGTTTTTCACTAAAAGATTAATAAAAAAAGTAGGTCTTAGGTTTCATTATCAACCAGGGAGAATAAGAATCACCAATAAAATAGCCAATGCTCTATTGGGAATATTACTTCTTGTTTTCTTAATGGTTATTTGGGGAATCAAACAATCTGACTTGGTGGTATTTCTCTCTACAACATTAACAATTCTAGGAGTTGCCTTTTTTGCACAATGGTCTCTCATTTCCAATATTACTTCTACGTTGATTATCTTTTTCAATCATCCTATCAGGATTGGAGACGCTCTTACAATAATGGAAAAGGACTACGAAATAGAGGGGGTCTTAAATGATATTGGTGTTTTCTTCATTACCATAAAAACGAAAGACAACAAGATAATAACAATGCCAAGTAATATCTTTTTGCAGAAAATGATTAAGAAAGAAGATGCTGTTTGATAAACAGAGAGCCACATTTATCTTCAAACAACTCATTTTTGCAAGCCTGCAAGGCTAGCGCAATTCGCCTCGGCATATAAATAGGGTCAATAGGCTGATTCTGAAATACAATGTAAATGCTGCTTGTGTCATCTTCTTCATGTTTATTTTGCCTGTACATTATTTTAACACATTAAATTCTCGGTTCTCAAGTGTGTTATAAACTTTATATTTCCGCGTGTTGTTATATTTATTACCTAAACGCTCCAATATAAGCACTTTTATTTAAAGTGTATCGTCCCTCAATAGCATGACAATATGAAAAAGAAGCAAATAAAACGAACACTCAGAATGCTTTTTATTATTGCAAGCATATCCTCCCTGTACTTCGTACCATGGGTGCTGGTAAAGGCTTGGATATTACCACTACCCAATACGGTGCAAGAGCAAGTAGAGGAAGCAATTGGTCACGGGTTTGATGGAATGATTGTTTACGTAGACCAAGCTGGACAACCTGCAGAGTTTTATGCCGCAGGCTGGCACAATCGAAAAAAGAAGATACCTGCCTACCCGCAAGCTCTATTTAAGATTGCTAGTATAACAAAGCTGTATGTAGCTGTTGCTACAGCTAAATTGGTTAAAGATGGGCTTTTGTCTTTAGATAAAACACTCGTTGAGTACTTTCCAGAACTTATGGGGAGAATTGAAAATGCCGATAAAATTACTTTGAGAATGATGGTGCAGCACCGAAGTGGTATTCCCAATTTTGTAGACCATCCTGATTATTGGAAAAATCCCCCTAAAAACAAGCAGGAAACTCTTGACTACGCACTAGATTTACCCGCTGATTTTGAACCAGGTGAAGATTATGGGTATTCAAATACAAACTATATGTTGATTTCTGATCTCATTGATAAAGTGCTAGGTTATAGTCATCAGCAATATATTAAAGAGGAGATTTTGATACCGCTTGGGCTAAAAAACACTTTTGGATCGCTCAGTGAAGTGGATATAGACGATGTCATGAGTGGTTATTATGTTGGTTTTGAAGAAGATTTTAAAACTGATGATACAGGCTTAATGATAGCTACAGCTGAGGATGTAGGTATATTCTTGAGAGCACTAAATGATGGTTCAGTGTTTAACGAGGGAGAGCAGCAAATTTATTCATCCATCTATGTGTATGAGCATACGGGGTTGCTAGTCGGTTATCAGAGTATTGCAAAATACCACAAAGAGATAGACACAATTGTAATTCAATTTAATAATACAACCAATTTTGATGGATATGATTGGAATTTAGCGGAAATCATATATAATAGGATTGTGAAAATAGTCAGTAGAAATATCACTGATAAGTAGTGCCATCTGTTGGTCTGTTTTGTTTATAAAAAAATGCTGTAAGCATGCTTATAATCAAAATGAAAACCAGATGTCTCGCGAGATTCTTTGCAACAAACAAGGTAGAGAGTTATCCTTATAGGTATAGCATTGTGGGCAGCCCCCCAAAAAAAGACCACCCAGTTTCTCAGGTAGTCTTTTCTCTATTCTATTGTGTTACAAATAATCTTTAGATTATTCTCCTTTAATAATCAATGTATCCAATTTGCTCCTACTCTCTTTGGGCTGCTTTGCAGCTTTTTCTTTTTTCTCTTTTGCATCTCTTTGGTCTGCATCTTTTAACACCTGCCTTGTGTCTTTAAGGTTGGTAAGTACAAGTATTGCACAGGCTACAATTACTGAATAGTAGATAGAGCCAGGAAAGAAATATTCACCAGCTATAATTGCCATCAACACCACGCGTAGTTCTGTGGGGCCAACAATGCCCGAGTCAATAGAATATTTGCCAGTAACCAAATACCTAAGTTGTGCAGTTATCATCTCCCAGCCATATAGTACAACAAAAACAAACCCAAGCCACTTCCATTGGGGTAGTGCGTAAAAAAAGAATCCCAGCCCAATCATCGACAGACCAACCCAATCTACTGTCACATCAAGGCTGAAACCATACCATTTACGTGGTGTGTTGCGATAGTATGCTAGGCGGCCGTCTAGTGAGTCGCCATACCAATTGATGAGGAATCCTGGTAAACTGAGCAGCAAAAATATATCGCTTACATGTAGCGCCAATACCAAACATATACCTACATATAAATTGCCCAAAAAACCAATAGCCGTGAGCCCGTCAGACGATAGCCATTTGGGTACTCTTTGAACAAGGTAGGCTATTAGTTTTTGCTCTCCATTGCGAAGAATGTTTGTTCTGTCTCGGTCTTGTGCAATCGTTTTGAGGATTGACGAAAACGATCTCTTATTGTTTTTCATAAACAAAAATGTTGATTATCAAACTCTTTGAGCGTATCTTGAGCGTGATATTTATTTTACTTTATTCTGTATGTTAATGTCGTTGCTAACTAAAAACCCAAAGTTAGCAAATTATTTTAAATTCTCTTCAAAACCCATTAATTATCCAACTAGTTTCAATTTCATTGCCGTAAAAAAGGAAGTAAAACGCCAACTTCTAAAATATTTTTCTAATGATGACATGCAATAGCATGTCGCTATCCCTATCCCGAAGCTAGAAGCTCCGGGTACACCATGCACCAACGTAGAGAAAATTCATGAATTTTCTCTACCAACTGCCCCACAATTACTACCAACTGCCCTACAAATAGATGCTGCAATATTAAAATTCCACAGTATGACAGTGGCTATTGTCAATACCACACACCCGATATTGGTTCACCTGCATAATTGTGTGTTTGACTATTGCTATATGATTTTGAACTCGACCATAGCTTTTTTCTATCTTACAGGCCGCACTTACAGTGCTTGAGGTGGTATGGTTATGACATTACTACAGACAGTACGCTCCAAATGGAGCTAAAACAGAGCATGCAATACCATTGTATCTTCTGATAAGTAAAACACGCAGGCAATAGTAATGAGCAAATCTTAAAAACAGACAAGCAACTAGCACTCCGTAGGAGTCGATCTGTCTGTAGTAATCGCTCTGTATAGCACCTTGAGCTTCGTAGATGCGAGCTGTTATTGTTATGATAGAAAAAAGGATAAATTAAAACACATATTTTTGCTGTTGATCCCCGATATCCACAAGCGCTAAAGCCAATAAAAAAACACGCTCAGCTACCTATTAGAGCTAGCCGAGCGTGTCACATTATCTTTTAAAATTCTAACGGCTCTATTCCCACAAATCTTCGCTATCTGATTTATTACCTATAAGGTTATCTTTTTCGTAGAAAAATTCCTTTTCACCAAATGCGGGTTCCAATTGGTCTAGCCATGTTGCTTTCGGGTTGTACTTTGCAAAGAAAGGTATGCCTACAAGTTTAGGGTTGCGACATTGCAAAAACTCCAATACAAATACTTTTTCGCCCTTCACCTCTGTCACACCTGTTATGATTACTTTGCCAGGAAAGGCACTCATGCTGGGCCCTCTCACTGTTCTGCATATACCGCTAACACGTGAGTATGCTTTGCGAAACACCTCCCAAGCCTTGTCCAGAGGCACTTCGAAAAATGCCTTCGAGCCTGTGTCGCGTGCAATGAACATGTAGTAGGGAATACACCCTAGGTCAACTTGCTTTTGCCACATTTCGGCCCATATATCGGGGTGGTTATTTATTTTTCGTAGCAGGGGCGATTGTGTACGTATTTGTGCGCCAGTGCTTTTGATGCGCTCTATGGCTTCTTTTACTACTTCGGTAGAAAGCTCTGTTGGATGATTGAAATGTGCTTGAAAAGCTAAGTTCTTGCCTGCTTTTCTCACCTTTGTAAAAAGCTCTATCAGGTTGTCGGCATCTTTGTCTGTCAGAAAACGGTAGGGCCAGTACGATAGTGCTTTAGAACCTATTCTAATGGTGCGTATGTGTGCAAACTCTTCGGTGAGAAGTGGCTCAATATAAGCGGAGAGTATTTTTGCAGTGGCTGTTAGAGGGTCGCCACCTGTAAAAAGTACGTCTGTAACCTTTTTGTTTCGTCGCAAGTATTTGTGTAGCAAGTCTGCCTCTCTCGAAGCAAATTTTAAGTCGCTCATGCCCGTAAACTGGGGCCATCTAAAACAAAATGTACAATATGCATGACAGGTTTGTCCTTGACTGGGGAAAAACAAAACTGTTTCTCTATATTTATGTTGCATCCCATCAAGCTTATTGCCCTGCATGGTAGGCACGTTGTGTTCCTGCCCCGCAGGATTGGGATTGAGTTTCAACCGTATTTTATTTATTTTCTCTTTATAGGCTGGGTCTCTTTGGTCGTCGTCTAGCATTTTTAACACTTGATTGTAGTGCGCTGCCGACAGCATTTCTTTTCGTGGAAATGTGAGTGTGTAGATAGGGTCGTTGGGAATGTTGTTCCAGTCTATCAACTGTTCTACAACATAATTGTTTGCTTTGAATGGTAATACCCTGCCTACAACCTCAATTGCCTCTATATCCTGAGGCGAAAGGTTTTCGATCTGTGGTATCTCTTTGTAATTATGTAGCGTGTAGGCACGGTAACTATTCTCTTGCGTCATATTCTTTGGTTTTTTTTATGTGTGAGTATATTTTTATGTATAAGTATATTTGGTGAGAAGATAATAGGGTAGTCTTTGCAAGAAGGGCTCATAGTAGAGGAGCAGATTGCAGCTACAATATAGAAAACACCATTTTTACTACGATAATAACAAAAGTAGCATTTTTTCTTAAAAATATCAACTATTTCTATTTATAAGATGCTGAAAAATTGTGAATTCCCTCAAAAAGATATCTTTTTTTCTTCAATTCGATAAATTATCTGTCATTTTTGTAGGAAATAAGAATTTTATATTTACTTTTGCAATATCAAATGAAGAAGATATACTCACATATTGCCTCATCAAAAGCATTAAATGTTGTCCGACGACGACAAAGCTTACTAAATGCATGATTTTTTGAAACCTCTCTGGTTTACAAAAAGTCTCCTCATCTGCTTTTGTGCAGATTCCAAAAAATCCATCTCTACAAATTCACTTCTTATTATTATAGCTGTATAATGAACGTAATGATTCATGTGGCTGATAGTAGCCACTTACAATATGCACAACCTATATGCGACTTGGTTTACTTGTCGGCTCAAGCCCGAGGAACTGGTATTGCAAAGCGTAGCCCCCAATACATCGAAGAAAAAATGGTGTCAGGAAAGTCCGTTATTGCTCTCGATGGCGATATACTGGTTGGTTTTTCGTACATAGAAACTTGGGGACACAAGAAATTTGTTGCCAACTCGGGTTTAATTGTTAATCCTGATTATCGCGGACAAGGAATTGCGCGTAAAATAAAGCGTAGAATATTTGATCTCTCGCGAGAGCTCTATCCCGATGCCAAAATATTTAGTATCACTACTGGTTTGGCTGTTATGAAAATGAATACAGAGTTGGGTTTCAAGCCAGTTACATTTTCTGAGCTTACCGACGACAAGGAATTTTGGAAAGGCTGCCAAGGCTGCCGTAATTATGACATACTGCAACGCAACGATTATAAGATGTGCTTGTGTACAGGATTGTTGCACGACCCCAAAGATCAGCCTGGCCCAACGCCTGCACCAAAACCTTTCGCAAATAAAATTGTGAAACCAATTGTGAAGAGGAAGAATTCTAATAAGAAATTTAAGAAATAAGAATGAGTGCTGACAGATGCCAGCCAACGAATATAAAAAATAGAAAGATAGTATGAAAGAAAAAGTAGTTTTAGCATTTAGTGGAGGACTCGACACATCGTTTTGTGTGCCGTACCTTATCAATGAAAAGAATTTAGAAGTGCACACTGTAATTGTCAATACTGGAGGATTCTCGGACCAAGAGGCTGCAGAAATAGAAAAGCGAGCTATCAATTTAGGCGCCACTACCCACACATGCATCAATGCTGTAGATGATTATTACAACAACGGTATTAAGTACCTCATTTTTGGGAATGTGCTCAAAAACAATACCTACCCACTCTCTGTAAGTTCAGAACGCTTTTTTCAGGCAATGGCCATTGTTGACCACATAAACAAAATGGGAGCCAATTATGTAGCCCACGGTAGCACTGGTGCAGGCAATGATCAGATTCGCTTCGACTTGGTGTTCGAAGTCCTTGCACCCAATGTGCAAATTATTGCACCCGTTAGGGAGTTGGAGTTGTCGCGCCAACAAGAAATAGACTATCTAAAAAAACATGGTTTCGAATCTTCGTGGGAGAAATCTAAATACTCTATCAATCAAGGATTGTGGGGCACAAGTGTTGGCGGAGTAGAAACGCTTAAGTCATCGGGTATTTTACCAGAAGAGGCCTACCCATCGCAAATAACCGATTTCGGAGCCGAAAGAATTACTATTGGTTTTGAAAAGGGCGAGCCTGTTTCGCTCAACAACGAAACCATGACACCCGTAGAACTTATTCGCAAACTACACGCAATGGCTTCTCGTTTTGGTATTGGTAGAGATGTTCATGTGGGCGATACCATTATTGGCACAAAGGGCCGGGTGGCCTTCGAAGCACCTGCTCCTCTCATATTGGTAAAAGCACACCACCTGCTCGAAAAACATATATTAACAAAGCACCAGCTCTATTGGAAAGATCAATTGAGCAATTGGTATGGTCAGCTACTACACGAAGCCCAATACTTAGAGCCAGTGATGCGCAACATAGAGGCATTTTTGGATGATACACAAAAGTTTGTCACCGGAACTGTTGATGTAGAGCTGCGTCCATATCATTTCTCTGTTTTGGCGTGCAATAGCCATTACGATTTGATGAACTCTGACTTTGGAGATTATGGCGAGAGCAATAAATCTTTTTCTGGGCAAGATGTGGTAGGATTTACAAAAGTATTGGCCAATCCATTAAAAATATATTACTCGGTTCATAAAGACAAATAAAACAGACAAAACGATATGATTAAAGCAAGCATTGCAGGAGGTACTGGATATACGGCAGGAGAACTACTCCGTCTATTGATAAATCATCCACAAGTACAACTCGAGTCGGTAGTTAGCACTACCTCGGTGGGTGTCTCTCTGTCGTCGGTTCATCGCGATTTACTGGGCGAAACAGAGCTAGTCTTTTCTGACTCAATTGGCAACCCCGATGTGCTGTTTCTTTGTTTGGGGCACGGATTGTCTCAGAGGTTTATGGACACCAACGATGTGCCACAGGCGTGCAAAGTGATAGACCTTGGCAATGATTTCAGATTAGAACCAAACTACCACAACAGAACTTTCGAATATGGTTTGTGCGAACTAAACAAAGAGGCCATTCGGCAATCCAACAACATAGCCAATCCGGGTTGCTTTGCAACTTCTATTTTGTTGGCACTATTGCCTTTGGCAAAAATGAAGAAGCTCACCAGCGAGGTACACATCCACGCCATAACAGGCTCTACTGGTGCTGGCAAACGTCCATCAGACACAACACACTTTAGCTACCGCTCTGCCAATGTGTCGGTTTACAAAGCATTTACACATCAGCATTTGGGCGAGATAAAGCAGGCGTTGTCATTCAATAATACCATCGGCGTACCAGAAATTCAATTTGTGCCCATGCGTGGCGATTTTGCCCGTGGCATTTTTGCCAGTATTTACACAAAATGCCATAGTAGCGAGCAAGAGGTGAGAGACTATTACAAAAACTATTACAAGGATTCTCCTTTCGTGTTTGTTTCCGACCAAGATATTAGTCTAAAAGAGGTGGTAAATACCAACAAAGGTCTGTTGCACCTATCTTTTCACAACGGATATATTCACATCACATCTATTATAGACAATCTTCTCAAGGGTGCATCGGGGCAAGCTGTGCAAAATATGAACCTGCTATTTGGGTTTCCAGAAAACGAAGGACTGCTTTTGAAAGGGAGTGCATTTTAGTAGAGATTTAAAAACAAACGATTAACTTATCAATAAACAAATACGGTAATGTCAAATAATTATCAACAAACAGAAGAGTCAGATTCGCTTACAAAAGAATCTACAAATGGGGGCTATTTCCAGGTCTATTCGCTTTGGGACATAGAGCCTGTAAGAGCCAAAGGGAGTGTAGTTTGGGATACAAACGGGCTTCAATATTTAGACTTTTATGGTGGCCATGCAGTTATATCTATTGGGCACTCGCACCCACATTACACTTCTTTGCTGAAAAATCAAATAGACAAATTAGGGTTTTACTCCAATACAGTAGTCAATAGATTGCAAGATGAGCTGTGCCAGAAGTTGGGCCAACTATCAGGCTACACAGATTACTCATTGTTTCTCTGCAACTCGGGTGCCGAAGCAAACGAAAATGCAATTAAACTAGCATCCTTCCACACAGGTAAAAAACGAATTCTTGCTTTTAAGGAGGCTTTTCATGGTCGCACCTCTGGTGCTCTTGCTGTTACAGACAATCCATCTATCTTATCGCCTTTCAATACGGGGCACGAAGTCACCTTTGTTCCACTCAACGATATTGTAGCCGTAGAAGAAGCCCTCAAAACTAACGATTATGCTGCAGTAATAATAGAACCCATACAAGGCATAGCAGGTATCTTTCCTGCAGATATTCGCTTCTTAGAGCAGTTGCAAGCCCTTTGCAACAGGCTGGGTGTAATACTCATAGCAGACGAAATACAGTCGGGTTATGGTAGGTCTGGCAAATTTTTTGCCCATCAATACTCGTCTATCACACCCGACATCATTTGTATGGCAAAAGGAATGGGCAATGGTTTCCCAATTGGTGGAATTCTTATTTCGCCTAAGTTCGAGGCAAAGAAAGGTATGCTTGGCACTACCTTTGGCGGCAATCACCTGGCATGTGTTGCTGCAATAGCAGTTTTGGATGTCATAAAAGAAGAGAACTTAATAGACAACGCTGCCAAAATGGGAGCTTATTTGCAACAACAACTCAAAGGCTGTGATGGCATAAAAGCAATAAGAGGAAAGGGACTAATGGTAGGAGTACAATTAGAACCACAATATGCAGGCTTGCGCAACAAGCTGTTGTTTGAAAATCATATATTTACAGGTGGCTCCAAAAACAATGTTTTGCGTTTGCTACCACCTCTCTCTATTTCTAGAGAAGAGATAGATACTTTTATAGAGGCATTTAAAAAACAGACACAACAATGAGACATTTCACATCGGTACAAGACATTGGCTCTATTCAAGATGCCTTGCTGAAAGCAAAGGCTGTGAAAGAAAACCCATTCTCTCATCAAGCTTTAGGGAAGAATAAAACGGCATTGCTCATATTCTTCAATTCTAGTTTACGCACAAGATTGAGCACACAGAAAGCGGCCCTCAACTTGGGGATGAACGTAATTGTTCTTGATGTAAATCAGGGAGCTTGGAAATTAGAAACAGAAACAGGTGTAATTATGGATGGCGACAAGCCAGAGCACATGCTCGAAGCAATACCTGTGATGGGCGCCTATTGCGATGTAATTGGGGTGCGCTCTTTTGCCCAATTCCAAAGTAAGGCAGATGATTATAACGAAACTATTCTCAACCAATTTATCCACTATTCTGGTAAGCCAGTGTTTAGTATGGAGGCAGCTACGCGTCATCCGTTGCAAAGCTTTGCCGATTTGATTACAATAGAAGAGCACAAGCAAAAAGACCGCCCCAGGGTGGTGCTCACTTGGGCTCCACACCCCAGAGCTTTGCCGCAAGCAGTGCCCAACTCCTTTGCAGAATGGATGAATGCCACCGACTATGAGTTTGTGATAACCCACCCAGAGGGATACGAGTTGCACCACGATTTTGTAGGCAATGCCATTGTAGAATACGATAAAGAGAAAGCCTATAAAGGGGCCGATTTTATTTATGCCAAAAATTGGTCGGCATATACCGACCCTAACTACGGAAAAGTATTGAGCACCAATAGAGACTGGACAGTTGATGCCAAGAAAATGGAGCTCACCAACAATGCTTATTTTATGCATTGTCTTCCTGTGCGCAGAAACATGATTGTGACCGATGAGGTAATTGATAGCACTCAGTCTATCGTAATTCCACAAGCTGCCAATAGGGTAGTGTCGGCACAGGTTGTGTTGAGCGAAATATTACAGAGTTTATAGTACTAAAACAAAACATCATGCATAGCATTCAAAACAGCGAAAACATTAAAGTTGTCAAAATTGGTGGCAACATAGTTGATAATCCTGAGGCATTGGCCTCTTTCCTCTCAGACTTTCAGAAACTGGATGGGAAGAAAATTTTGGTGCACGGTGGAGGCGTTATGGCATCAAAGATGGCCATAGACTTGGGCATAAAGACCACAATGATAGAGGGACGCCGAGTGACCGATGCTGAGACATTGAAGCTGGTGACCATGGTGTATGCCGGATGGATCAATAAAAACATTG
>CAYVLC010000042.1:0-19623 GCA_964452155.1 uncultured Dysgonomonadaceae bacterium | reverse complement strand
TATATTGAAAATCAAAGCCTTTAGCTCCGTTAGGAGCCTTGCTGTCTGTAGTAAATTGATATTCCTTCCACACCAGAGCTCCGATAGGTGCGAACTATTCTTTGCGTGTAATAAGAAATAGACAAAACACCTAATTTTACTGGTGAGCCGGGTTTTAGGGCAAAGCCCTTTCAACAAAGATTATATGAAATGGCTATCGCTTTACTCATTAAATAAGTCAAAACGTAAAAGTTTTATTGTCTGATTTATAGCATGTTGCAAAAACATGTAATTGGTGCCAACGCGGAGGCATCTGTCTAATAACCATAGGTGTTGAATAGCAAGCAGCAGTTAGCAGTGCCACCAGATTCATAATTCATTGTCAATTGCTTTCTCACAGCCTGTCGAAGGGTCAATTATCAATTAAAAAACTCTCAATTCTTAATTCTTCGCTCTTAATTCTTAATTCTCATCCCCTTAATTCAAAATCTTGTTCAGTGATTCAATAATTTTTATTATTTTTGTAAGTAACAAAAATAAATTCCAATGATAAAAAAAACAAGAGCAGCCATAGTAGGCTACGGCAACATAGGCAAATATGTTATCGATACAATTTTACACACTCCCGATTTTGAAGTTGCAGGTGTAGTTCGTCGCAACGTACAAGAGATTCCCACCGAACTAAGAGAATATACCGTAACAGACTCTATCACCAATCTGTCTGATGTGGATGTGGCAATATTATGTTTGCCAAGCCGTCTGTTAGAAAGGTCTGCTATGGCATGCCTTGCAGAGGGAATAAATACAGTAGATAGTTTCGATATTCATTCAGATATATTGGCATTGCACACCTCGCTAGATGCTGTTGCTAAAGCACACAAAGCTGTTGCTGTTGTTTCGGCAGGCTGGGACCCCGGTAGCGACTCTATTGTGCGTGCACTTATGCAGGCTATGGCACCAAGCGGTGTCACATACACCAATTTTGGCCCTGGCATGAGTATGGGGCATTCGGTTGCAGTAAAGGCTGTTGAGGGGGTCAGAGATGCTTTGTCTATAACTATCCCTACTGGTACTGGTATTCACCGACGAATGGTTTATATAGAGCTCAAAGATGGCTATAAGCTAGAAGATGTGACCCAAAACATAAAGAACGATGCTTATTTCATTCGTGATGAAACACACGTTTTTGAGGTCAATGACATTGATGAACTCAAAGACATGGGCCATGGAGTAGAAATGGAACGAAAAGGAGCTTCTGGAAGCACACAAAATCAACTCTTCAGTTTTGGTATGAAGGTAAACAATCCAGCTCTTACAGCTCAGATGCTAGTAAATGCTGCACGTGCATCGCTCAAGCAACAACCAGGAGCATACACCCTCATCGAAATCCCAATTATAGACTTCTTGCCTGGCAAGAAAGATGAATGGATAGAGAAGTTGGTTTAAGTCATAAAAAAATCAGTATCTTTGTTTTACTAATCAATAAAAACTACGGCAGATGTTATCTTATATTACTTGGGACGTAGATCCCGAACTGTTTACTATTTTTGGAAGAGAAATCAGATGGTATGGTTTGTTGTGGGTCATAGGGCTCGCTGTAGCAATAATAATTGTTCAGCGCATCTTCGAAAAGGAGAAGCGTCCGCAAGAGTGGTTCGACTCTCTGTTCGTTTATATGATGTTGGGTATAATTTTGGGCGCACGTTTAGGACACTGCCTTTTTTATGAACCTGGCTACTACTTAGCCAATCCGTTAGAAATACTTAAGATATGGGAAGGCGGTTTGGCCAGCCATGGTGGGGTTGTTGGTATTATTATTGCCGTTTGGTTGTACTCCAAAAAGGTTACCAAGAAGAGCATGATCTGGACATTTGACAGAGTAATAGTTCCCACTGGATTCACTTCAGCAATGATACGCTTGGGCAATTTAATGAATCACGAAATATATGGTGGCCCCACATCACAACCTTGGGGTTTTCGCTTTATTGAAAACATAAATGCTTGGAAAGCAGGTGCACCAGCAGTGTTTTCAGAACCCTCGCACCCTACTCAAATATACGAAGCCCTTATTTACTTTCTTGTCTTTGCTGTAACCATGTATCTGTTTTGGAAAACAGATGCCAAGAAAAAACAAGGTTTATTGATAGGTATTGCCATGATTATGATTTTCCTGTCGCGCTTCTTTATAGAATATCTAAAGAATGTACAAGTGGCATCAGAAATTGCAATGCGCGAAAGCACTGGCCTTATTCTTGGGCAGTGGCTTAGCATACCATTTGTTGTATGGGGTATATGGCTTGTGTGGAATGCTTTTAGGAAAAACAATGAAACAGACAAGGTGCACAATGCCACAGCAGAAAAAAAGAAAGAAAGCACCAATTTTATAACAAAATAATAAGTAGAAATACAAAAGACCATACAAGTAAAAAAAATGTTGGTCTATTTTAATAATATATACACACAGAATATGTACAAACCAGTTGAAATTAATAAAGACCTTTTTTACGTTGGTGTAAACGATAGGTCGAAAGAACTATTCGAAAACTTATGGCCCCTTCCCAAAGGAGTGTCATACAATTCGTACCTCATTCGCGATGAGAAAGTTGCTCTAGTAGATACTGTAGATATTGCTTATACCGATGTTTTTCTAAAGAAACTAGAGGTTGTATTAGACGGTAGGTCGATAGACTATTTAGTGATCAATCACATGGAGCCCGACCATTCAGGAGCGTTGCTCTTTCTATTAAGCAAATATCCAAACATTCAGCTTGTAGGTAGTGCCAGAACTGCCGATATGCTCGAGGGTTTTTATGACATTACCAACAATGTGAAGGTTGTGAAAGATGGCGAGGAGCTTTCATTGGGAAACAACACCTTGAAGTTTTTTATGACACCCATGGTGCATTGGCCCGAAACAATGATGACCTACATAAACGAAACCAAAACAGTGTTTGCAGGCGATGCTTTTGGCACATTTGGCACACTGGATGGCGGAGTTATGGATGCACAACTAAATCTGGATGTTTATTGGGACGAAATGGTGCGCTACTATTCCAATATTGTTGGAAAATATGGCTCGCCAGTACAAAAAGCATTACGCAAGCTGGCCGATATAGAAGTACAAACTATATGCCCTACTCATGGCCCTGTATGGACCCAAAAAGAGAATGTAGATAAGGTAATAGGCCTATACAACAAAATGAGTAACTACGAAGCCGACAAAGGTTTGGTCATTGCCTATGGAAGTATGTATGGCAACACAGAGCAACTAGCAGAAGCAATAGCCTCTGAGGCAGCAGCTTGTGGTGTTAGGAATATTGTGATGCACAATCTCTCCAAGAGTCATCTCTCTTATGTCATTCAAGATGTATATAAGTACAAAGGGCTCATTATTGGCTCGCCCACCTACGATAGTAAGCTATATCCTGCCGTGCAAAGCTTGCTAAGTGCCTTGTCAAACAAGAATCTCAAGGATAGATATTTTGGTTATTTTGGCGGACACTCGTGGGCTGGCACTTCTGTGAAATTGTTGGGCGAGTTTGCAGACAAAATGCAGTTCGAAATAGTGTGCAACCCTATAGATATGAAACAATCACTCAAGCAAGATGTCTATGACAAAGCCATTGTTTTAGGGAGCAATATGGCCAAGAAAATCCTTTCGGACGATGAAATTGTTCCCAACAAAACTACCGATTGTCAATAGCCACACACCCAATATCATACTTTGAAATTGTGCCATTGATTGTGTAACTAGTAAAATATAAAAACAACTTAATAACTATAATAAAATGAGATTAATTATTCAACCCAATGCAGATCAGATAGCAAGATGGGCTGCAAACTATGTAGTTTCTAAAATAAAGAAGGCAAACCCAACGGCCGAAAAACCATTTAAATTAGGTTTGCCAACAGGTTCTTCGCCATTGGCAATGTACAAAGTTCTTATCGAATTGTACAAAAAAGGAGAGGTATCATTCAAAAATGTAATTACATTCAATATGGATGAGTATGTAGGTTTGGCTGCCGATCATCCCGAAAGCTACCATACTTTTATGTGGAGCAACTTCTTTAAACACATTGATATCCAAAAAGAAAATGTAAACATACCCAATGGTGTGGCCAATGATTTGGAAGCAGAGTGCCAAGCTTACGAAGATAAAATTAAAGCTGTAGGGGGTATCGACCTTTTTTTAGGCGGCATTGGCCCCGATGGTCACATTGCATTTAACGAACCCGGGTCTTCTTTGGCATCGCGTACACGTATCAAAACTCTTACTACCGACACCATTATTGCCAACTCTCGTTTCTTTGATAACGATGTTGACAAAGTTCCAAAAACTGCTCTTACAGTAGGCGTAGGCACTATCTTAGATGCAGAGGAGGTGCTGATATTGGTAAATGGTCACCACAAGTCGAAAGCTCTTTACCATGCTGTAGAAGGTTCTGTAAACCAAATGTGGACAGTGAGCGCATTGCAACTGCACCGCAAAGGTATCATCGTTTGCGATTACGATGCTTGTTCTGACCTAAGAGTAGGCACCTATAAATACTTCTTAGATATAGAGCACGACAACCTCGACCCCGATTCGTTGATGGATTAATGTTGATGGAATAATATTGCTGTAAAAGCAATTTGCAAAACATAAAAAAAGGATATCTTCTCTAGGGTATCCTTTTTTTTAGATCAAAACGCAGCTATTATTTGACAATCAATTGCACCAATTTGAGATTTAGCGAGAGCGTGTCTATTAAAGCGCTTCGTAATCTATCTCAATAAATTTATCAACATATTTTGCCCAATACTTCTCAACAAATTCTACATGATCTGGATGTAAATTATATGCTTCGTAGCCCATTTCTGAGTCAAACTCCATATAAAAAAAATATTCAAAATCATTTTTTGTACTGGTTTCTCTAAAGACTTCAAAATTGTGCACACTCGGTATTTTGGGTAGCTTTTTAGCAGCTTCAAAAAACTCTACCTCTTCAGCAGAGCCCTTTGGGTGCTTTAGTTTAAAAGCAACTGTATGCCTAATCATCGATTCCGATTTAGATGTTGCGTTCTGCTGTGCTATAGAGCCAACTGAGAGCAAAAGGAAAAAACTTAAAATCACAGCTATTTTTTTCATGTAGCAAATATAATTAAATTCATTATAAACTGAGTTTAAAAAGAAAGATAAAATCAGATAGGGTAGCTTTACATCTTAAGAAGTTATCGCTAAATTGGTAAAGACTTGAGAGAAAAGTACCCTAAACCTAGATTTTGGTGTCAAGAGAGAGTTGCCCCAGCAGGCACATATAATTTGCACTTTAACGGGTGGTTTACACAGAGTTTATAGAGACGCCTCTTTATTCTGAACGAGCTGTACAGATATGCGGCCCAGCCATTTTGTCCTTCCACCCCCTCTTTTTTTATTAACTACTTGCTCTATTACACAAAAAGCAGTATCAAGATTTGTGCTGTAATAACCCTCAAAAACATTGTAAGAGGATATACAGTGGCATAACTTACAGCAGGTGAGTCATTTCCTGCAGTAGCATTTGCAAATGACAAGGCTGGTGGGTCGGTCATGCTCCCGGACACTAACCCCATGAGGGTAAAGTAATTAATTTTAAATACCAATCGGCCAATTGTGCCTACAATTAGCAAAGGAAGAATGGTGATAATTGCTCCATATCCAATCCATACATACCCACCACCTACTATGGTGTCTATAAATCCTTTGCCTGCCTCTAGGCCCACACAGGCAAGGAATAGGGCAATACCAATTTCGCGGAGCATGAGGTTGGCACTCATTGTGGTATAGGTTACAAGTTTGTAGCGAGGGCCAAACTTGCTAACTAAGATTGAGACAATGAGTGGTCCTCCGGCCAGTCCTAATTTTACAGGTTGAGGAATACCCGGAATCATAAAAGGGATACTACCCAGCAACATACCTAGAGCTATTCCAATAAAAATGGATATTAGGTTGGGCTCACGCAATCGTTTAAGCGAATTTCCGAGGAGCTTTTCTATACTTTCTATAGATTTTGCAGAGCCAACCACTGTCAGTCTATCTCCTAGTTGGAGTTGTAGTTTTGGATTGCCAATTAAGTCTAAGCCAGCACGGTTTACACGAGTAACATTAATGCCATAATGAGTTCTAAATTTAAGATTGCTTATAGATTTGCCATTTATCTCGGGTTTAGTAATAATTATTCTACGCGAAACCAATTCAGTATCTAGCTTTGACCAATCTTTTTGGTCCATCTCAATCTGTGTTCCTAGCAAAGCTGCAATTGTATCTATATTCTGAAGGTTAGAAACTATGAGCACTTTGTCGCCCTGTTGTAATATGGTTTGCGGCTGTGCTATTTGTATGTTGCCATCTTCTACATGTTGTACACGAGATATTACAAACTCTTTATCTATTAGCGACTTTGCAGCTGAAATAGTTTTGCCAAACACAGCCGGATTGTTTATTACCAACGAATACATCTGAGCTTCGGTATATTTAGAAGTATCTAAATTGTCAAGCTCTTTGTTTTCGTTTTCGAAATTGATCTTAAATATATATCTAAACAAAATCAATGACACGATAATACCTACTACTCCTAATGGATAAGCAACCGCATATCCCATAGATATGGTAGGATCTACATTTCCTGTTACATCAAAAAATGTTTGTTGTGCAGCACCCAACCCTGGAGTATTTGTAACAGCACCAGAAAGGATGCCCACCATGGTAGAAATAGGCAAATTGGTAATTACATGAATAACATAAGTGGTGATAACACCTAAGAACACAATAGAAGCTGCAAGCATATTAAGGGTGAGCCCGCCTTGCTTAAACGAAGAGAAAAAACTAGGCCCTACCTGCATACCTATAGAGTAGATAAATAGTATGAGCCCAAATTCTTTCACAAAGTGAAGAATATCGGGTTCAATGTTGAGCCCAAAATGTCCGAAGGCAATTCCCACAAAAAGAATCCATGTGATGCCAAGCGACACTCCAAAAATCTTGATTCTACCCAGTGCAATACCAATAGAAATAACTAATGCAAAAACGAGCATCGAGTGCGCAATTCCTGTTCCAAAAACCAATTCGTTTAACCAATCCATATCTTTAAACCCTTGCAATAAGAGCCTTTTTTTAATTTAAATTATCTATTTGTGTTTCTTACAATAATTTACAAAAGTAGTACATTCTATAGAGAGAAAGAAATGCACATTTGCATATCTCTTATTTTTTATGACAAACTACGGCACACCAATTATCTTTTTGCTCTGTTTTTTGGAAGCTCAAATTATTTTTCTCACACTCCTTTTTTATCGATGGCACATCGTCTGTATAAAAACCACTCATTATAAGTATAGCTCCACTGTTCATTGCTTTTGCATAGTGCTGTATGTCTTGCAACAAAACATTTCGATTGATATTTGCAAAGACAAAATCGTAGTTCTCGTCCTGTATTAGACCTACCTCACCCAATCTAACAGTTACATTGGCCATCCTATTTAGCACTGTATTTTCTTTTGCATTGTGGTATGCCCATTCATCAAAATCTATAGCTACAACATTGGAGGCTCCCATTTTGGCTGCCAAAATAGCAAGCACAGCAGTACCACAACCCATATCTAAAACCGTTCTTTGCTTCACGTCTAGTTTCAATATTTCTTGAAGCATCAGATATGTTGTTTGGTGGTGACCCGTGCCAAAGGCCATCTTGGGGTCTATTATTATTTCATAATCATATTGTTTATCAATAGTATGAAACGAGCTTCGCACACAACATTTGTTGGATACTACCAGCGGTTCAAAATAATTCTTCTCCCACTCTTTGTTCCAATTTTTCTCTTCAAGAAGATTATACTCATACGCTAGCTTCACGTCTTTAAGCAAATCATTCATCTCTATTGTTAAAGAGTGTAGTACCTCGTTTAGCTTTTGCTCCGAAAAATCTTGTTGAGGTATGTAAGCTTCTAAGCCATTTTTGGAAGCTATAAAACTGTTGTATCCTATGTTTCCTAGATAGAAAGATAGTATATCGGTAACATCGTCGCTAGATGGATGTGCAGTAATAGATAGTTGAATATATCTCATAGTTATTGAAAAATTTATTACAAAAGTAATACATTATAATCACATACTTGCAATACCCACTTTATTTCATTGGCATTTTGTTTACAAGTGTTACAACTCAATATAATTATCGAATTTGTGAGCTAAGTAGAATATTATTTGCTACTTTTATTTTTTTAAATACAATTCTGATGACAAAATACTTCCTTACTTTTTTATTATTGTTGGGCCTTCACAATGTTTTTTCGCAGCAAACCACTCAAGTAGAGACTATAGAGGAACTAATAAGAAAAGGCATTGAACAGCACGATGCAAGAGAATTTAGGCAGGCTATAGAGACCTACAAAGAGGCCCTTGAAATAGACCCCACCTCAATGATTGCAACATACGAGATGGCTCTTTCTTATTTATCTATGAGAGACTACCACAATGCTTCTAAATACAGCACAATAGTTATCAATTCAAAAGAGAAAAACCTTCTTGCAGGAGCCTATGGAGTAAAGAGCGAATCTCTTGCAGAGACCGGCAAAATAGACGACGCAATAATTTTGTTGGAAAATGCCTTACAAGAACTTGGCAACGATTATAACTTGCAGTTCAATTTGGCCCTAAATTATTTTAATAAAGGAGATTTAGACGAAACACTTGATCATGTTGACAATGCACTTAATCTCGATAAATCTCAAAGTGGTGCATACCTGTTGTCGGCCTATGCGCTAAACGATAAGGAATTGTGGGTGCAAAGCATACTTTCGTTTCAGATGTTTCTTATGATGGAACCCAATAGCCATCGCTCAAAAAATGCTTTTGAAGAGATGCTGCAAGTAATGCATGTAAAAGAAACCACAGACAAACCAATAGAACGTTCTTTTATTCAAAAACAATTAGAGCGACATTCCAATAAAAATGACTCTGCAACTTACCCAAAGAAAATACCCCCATTAAATACTTTTCAGGGTGTAAACAGAGAGCTTATATACAAGGCCATCGAAAATACCAAAGACTCCCTAAGGGCAACCATAAGCCAAGATTTAATAGCATCAGATACTGCCAATGCAGTGCTATACAATTCGTTTAAGGAGGTAACCCGCACAATATTTACCATACTCAGTGAAGAAAATGATGGGGCAAAAAAAGGGTTTATATGGAGTTTTCACATCCCTGTAATTAGTAAAATACTTGGCTCTCCCTACTTCGATACATATTGCCGGTACATAAGTGCTGCCTATTTTCCAGAATCGCTAAAGTGGTGGCAAGACAACCAAGAGTCTGCAGCCAAATTTGTGAGATGGTTCGAAAAAGGAGACGATGATGACTAGAATATCACAAAAAACAATATCTTTGCGATGAATCGCAAACGTATGGAAACAAAATACAACGAAGAAGAGATACTACAATTACTACGCAACCCCCACACACAAAGAGAGGGCTTTGCACTAGTAGTAGAAGAATATAGTGAGCGATTGTATTGGCAAATACGCAAAATGGTGTATTCGCACGACGACGCAAACGATATTCTTCAAGATGTTTTTATAAAAGCATGGCTAAATATTGAGAAATTTAGAGGCGACGCTAAGCTATCGACATGGCTATACAAAATTGCAATAAACGAAAGCATCACCTTTATCAATAGGTCAAAAGCAAAGCTAAACTTATCTATTGACGATACGGACTCTTTCTTGGTAAACAAACTTGAAGGAGACGAGTACTTCGATGGAGACAATGCACAGCTACTTCTACAGCAAGCAGTGGTGAGGCTACCCGAAAAACAAAGACTTGTTTTTCAGATGAAATATTTTGATGAACTCAAATATGAAGAAATATCAGATATTCTTGGCACTTCGGTAGGAGCACTCAAAGCATCGTACCATCATGCAGTTAAAAAAGTGGAGAGTTTTTTAAAAGAAAGTAATTAAACCTTTCAATTTTGGCGTAGTCATAAAAGAGCAGACAAATCTACCAACATAAATATAACAAACAAGGAGCAACGCCCCTACAAAATAGTATGGAAACAAAAAAACAAACATTGGCAGATATTAGTAACAAAGTTCCTTTTAAGGTTCCAGAAAACTATTTCTCACAATTGAATGAATCTATTATGGCCGCACTGCCCCAAAAAGAGACCCCCGCAATAGAAACAGTGTCTATGTGGGAAAAGTCAAAACCTTGGGTATATATGGCTGCAATGTTTTTTGGCCTGTTTTTTATAATACAAGTTCTTACTACAAACACCCAAACCAGAACACCCGAAAGCAATACCGCTTCTACAACTATAGCGCAAAAAGACTATTGGAGCGATGTAAAGATTTCTGAAGAGGAGTTTTTTGATTACATAGAAACCCAGTTTGTAGATGAAGATTATTACGAATTAGTGTACAACGAAGATTACTTGAATAGCTTATAATTTTTTATGAAAAAGACATTATCACTTTTGGCTCTCTCTCTCTTCTTAAATGTATTATTCATAAATGCGCAAAATTCAGATAAATCATTTATGAATTTACAGGAATTTGAGAAAAGCAAACAAGAGTTTGTAGTAAAAGAAGCAGGTTTGACGCAAGAGGAAGCCGATAAGTTTTTCCCGCTCAACAACGAACTTCAACGAAAAAAACTAGAGCTACACCGCAAACATCAGGAGGAGATGAAGCTCACCAAAGAATCGGGAGAGATATCCGATGAAGAGTACAAACAACTGATAGAAGAGAACATAAATCTGAAAATGAAGGAAGCAGAATTAGACAAAGAATACTCAGAAAAATTTAATCTAATGATGTCTCCTCAAAAATTATTTAAAGCACATCAAGCAGAACGTGTTTTTATGCAAGAAGAGTTGCGAAAATTTAGAGAAGCAAAAAAGGACGGCAGAATAACTACTGGAAAGCGTTTCAAATAAAAGCTTTCTGCTCTTTTTGTTGCTCACATAAATGTGCTTCCATTCACTAACACCTAAAGGGATTTATTATTGAAAATATGGTAAAATATTTTATCACACAACTTAGTTGCATAAACAACTTTATTTATCTACCTTTGTAAAACAAGAAACTCATCTCACCTGTGCAAATTTTTAACAGGTGATTTTTTTATTGTAAAAAAAAATTGACGTCATTGCATATCGCTCAATAAATAACACTCAATTTATATTATGAAACAATTAAATGGACATATCTCACAAATTATTGGTCCAGTTGTAGATGTTAGTTTTGACCTACCTGAGAACAACGGCACAACCCTACCTGCCATAAACGATGCCCTATCAATAATAAGGCCCGACGGGAGTGTCCTCATTGTAGAAGTACAACAGCATATTGGCGAAAACGTAGTGAGAACAGTTGCCATGGATACAACCGATGGGTTGAGGCGTAAGATGGTTGTTACAGCCACTGGTGGCCCCATAAATATGCCTATTGGAAAACAAACCAGAGGCAGACTCCTAAATGTTACCGGCGATCCAATTGATGGATTACGACTACTGGAAAAAAATGATGATAACCCTATTCATCGCGAACCCCCAAAATTTGAAGACCTATCAACATCTATCGAAATACTATATACCGGTATAAAGGTGATAGACCTCATTGAACCATATTCCAAAGGAGGAAAAATAGGTCTCTTTGGTGGTGCAGGTGTGGGCAAAACGGTGCTTATACAAGAGTTGATAAACAACATTGCCAAAGGACAGGGTGGTTTTTCGGTATTTGCTGGTGTAGGTGAGCGTACTCGTGAGGGAAACGATTTGCTGCGAGAAATGATTGAGTCGGGCATTATTGATTATGGCCAAGAATTCAAGAAAAGTATGGAAGAAGGTCACTGGGATTTATCAAAGGTAGATTATGATGCAGTTGAAAAATCGCGGGCCACACTCATATTTGGTCAAATGAACGAACCACCAGGAGCACGCTCGTCTGTTGCTCTATCGGGGCTCACAGTTGCCGAATCATTCCGTGATATAAATACAGGAGAGAAAGCAGATATACTATTTTTTATAGACAATATATTTCGTTTCACACAGGCAGGCTCAGAGGTGTCGGCTCTATTGGGCAGAATGCCCTCTGCAGTTGGATACCAACCCACACTTGCTACAGAAATGGGAGCCATGCAAGAGCGTATTACTTCTACAAAAACAGGGTCTATTACATCTGTGCAAGCAGTATATGTGCCTGCCGACGACCTTACAGACCCTGCACCAGCAACCACTTTCTCGCATCTTGATGCTACAACAGTGTTGAGCCGTAAGATATCGGGACTGGGTATTTTTCCTGCCGTAGATCCGCTAGAGTCGTCGTCTCGTATCCTTACCCCCGAGATTGTGGGCCAAGAGCATTACAACACGGCTCAACAAGTGATTCAGATATTACAGAGAAACAAAGAGTTGCAAGACATTATCTCCATTTTAGGAATGGAGGAATTGTCAGACGAAGACAAAATTACGGTGAGCCGTGCACGAAAAGTGCAGCGATTTCTCTCTCAACCATTTCATGTGGCAGAGCAGTTTACTGGTTTGCCGGGTGTGATGGTGTCTGTAGAAGAAACAATAAGGGGCTTTAAGATGATTCTCAATGGAGAGTTGGACGAATATCCAGAAATGGCGTTTCTAAATGTGGGAACGATAGACGATGCAATTGCAAAAGGCAAAAAATTAATGGACCAAGCAAACAAATAAAACTACAATTAGGTTGAACAATCTTAGATTAGAAATATATACTCCCAATGGAGTTCTTTTCAATGGAAAGGTATCCTCGGTTACTTTACCAGGGACAAAGGGCATATTTACGGTTTTAGATAAGCATGGAGCCATTATCTCTTCGCTATCAGAAGGGAAAATAAAATACATGTTTAATAATGATATAGCTACTATAGATATTACTGGGGGCATTGCCGAAGTTAAAAAAAATGTGGTAACGGTGTGTTTAGATGCAATTATAGAATGAAAAAACTAAGACATAAATTTATACTTTTACTTACAATCTTTGTATTGGTTGTGGGGTTTGGCTCTTGGCTTGTTCTAATCCATTTTTTTCCATCATTGGCTTTTTATGACTACCCATTAATTCCACTATTCTTTTACACAGTAGGTATTGTATCTATATATGTTCTTACGGGACTGAAAATCGAAAAACCCAATCAATTGCTCAACACCTTTATGCTTATGCGTGGCATCAAGATGTTTTTGTCGGTTCTTATTGCAACAGCTTACTGGCTGCTCGATAGGGCCGAGATAAGAAGCTTTGCCATTATGCTAGCTGCTTTCTACCTTTGCTACCTATTTTTAGAAACATACATCTATATACAGATAGAAACATGGCACCGTAAAAACACGGCTCCAACACATAAAAAGAAACACTATGATAAAAAAGTATAGCCTCATATTGCTGATTGCTTTGTCTGTTTCTTTCCTTTTTTCTGATATAACTGCGCAAGAAACACTCAACGATACTTATGGCCAAAAATCTGAAGAAGAACTAGATATAAAAGAACTAATTTTAGGACATCTGGCCGATGCATACCAATGGCATCTATTCACCTGGAACGAACAGTCATATACCATACACCTACCTGTTATATTATACAGCAAAACGTATGGATGGAACCTGTTTTCGTCATCAAAACTGGAACATGTAAAATCGCTACACAGTCACTTCTACATAGCCTCAAGTGGAGACTATGCTGGCAAAATTGTAGAAAGAAACATTTTTGACGAAGAGGTGCGTCCACTAGACCTATCGCTCACCAAAAATGCAGCCTCGTTGCTCATAAGCTCGTTTTTGCTCATTGTTATTATTTTGAGCATAGCAAAAAGGTACAAAAACGACACCCTTGATGGAGAGAAAGGCTTTGCTGGAGCAGTGGAGTTTCTGATATACAGCATTACCAACGAGGTCATAAAACCCTCTATAGGAAAAGAGTACAAGAGGTTTGCTCCTTACGTGTTGACACTTTTTTTCTTTATTCTATTTAACAATCTTTTGGGTCTAGTGCCCTTCTTCCCTGGAGGTGCAAACGTTACCGGAAACATTGCAGTAACCATGGTGTTGGCAATTTTTACCTTCATAATAGTCAATTTTGCAGGCTCTAAGCATTACTACAAAGACCTCTTTTGGCCCGATGTGCCTGTGTTTCTGAAAGCACCTTTTCCGCTCATGCAGATTATAGAGTTGGTAGGTACTATTACCAAGCCATTTGCACTCATGATTCGTCTGTTTGCCAACATCACAGCGGGCCATTCTATAGGATTAGGACTGACGAGCGTTGTTTTTATAACCGTGAGCCTTGGGCCAGCAATAAATGGCGGTATGAGCATTGTTTCTGTGTTTTTCAATATATTCATTTTTTTCTTAGAAATATTAGTTGCTTTCATTCAGGCCTATATATTTACAGTGCTCACATCGGTGTTCATTGGTATGGCCAGAAAACCAGAGTTCGTTGTTAAAGAAAAAGTAGAATAGAACCAAAAAAAATATTCAACCAAAAATATAAATTAATCATTAAAAATTAAAAGACTATGTTACTATCAGTATTATTACAAGCCACTGCAGCGGCAGACTATAGCTCAATTGGTATTGCCTTTGCAATTGCACTTACAGTAATAGCTGCAGCATTTGGAATCTCAAAAATTGCTTCTACTACAATGGACAATATGGCACGCCAACCAGAAGTGGCTCCAGACCTACGCATGAGTATGATTATAGCCGCTGCCCTTATAGAGGGTGTTGCCCTATTTGCTATCGTGGTTAGTGGTTTTATTCTTTAAAAAAAAAACAGTACATATATATGTCATCATCTTTGTTGACTCCAGACCCCGGATTGGTATTCTGGATGACTATTGCATTCGGGTTGGTGCTTTTCGTTTTAGTTAAGTTTGGCTTTCCAGTTATTTTAGATAAACTAGATAGCCGCAAGAAGTTTATAGACGAATCGGTAGTAGCTGCAAAACAAGCCTACGATAAGCTAGAACATGTGCAAGCCCAAAACAAACTACTCATAGAGGAAGCAGAAAGAGAGCGTTCGCAAATTATTTCAGATGCTGCAAAGCAGAGAGATTTAATTCTTGAAAAAGCCCATGCAAAGGCTATAAAAGAGACCAAGCATCTCATAGACAATGCTCGCAAGCAAATCATTGAGGAAAGAGAAGAAGCCATTATTGCCATTAGGCGAGAAATTGCCGTTATCTCTGTGGACATAGCAGAAAAGGTTTTAAGAAAAAATCTGAAAGAGAAAGAAGACCAAATGAACATGATAGAGCGTCTTATAGATGAGATAAATCTATCGTAAAAAACGTATATATAAATAAATAGATGAACAGAGGACTCATATCAGAAAGGTATGCAAAAGCATTACTAGGGTTTGCCGAAAACAAAAACATAGAAGTAGAAATTTATGAGCAGGCTATGTTTCTTCAAGATGTTTTTGTAAATATTGCAACCCTGCACACTGCACTGCACAATCCTATGATTTCGAAAGCACAGAAAAGAAAAATCATTCTCACAGCTTGTGGAGATGATGTAGCAGATGCTTTTGTAACTTTTATCGATTTATTACTTACCAACGATAGAGAAGATTGTTTGCAATATATCATGCTACAATATCAAGAAATGTACCGAAAGAGTAAAAACATACTTCAAGGCAAGCTCATTACCGCAGTAGAGATTGACGATGCTACAAAGAGCAGTCTAATACAAGCGATAGAGCTGAAGGTAAAAGGCAAACTAGAGGTCGAAAAGATTGTAGATGCCACAATACTGGGTGGGTTTATCTTAGAGTTAGATTTTGTACGCTGGAATGCTAGTTTGAGCAGACAACTGAACGATATTAAAAAACAATACATCGAAAGAAATAGGCGAATTATCTAAACACAACAATCTTTCTCACAAAAAAAACAAAAACAAGAAACATGTCTGACAATAAAATAAAAGTAAGCGAAGTATCAGATATTCTTCGTGCTCAGCTAGAAGGAATAGATGCAGGAATTCAATTGGACGAAGTGGGCACCGTGCTGCAAATAAGCGATGGTGTGGCACGTATTTATGGTCTCAGAAATGCAGAATCTAACGAGTTGCTCGAGTTCGAAAACGGCATGCAAGCCATTGTCATGAACCTTGAGGCCGACAATGTTGGTGCAGTTTTGCTAGGGCCAACCAACGAGATAAAAGAAAACGATATTGTTAGAAGAACAGGCAGGGTGGCCTCTGTTTTTGTGAGCGAAGAGATGTTGGGCCGTGTTATCAATCCACTGGGCGAGCCATTGGATGGACGAGGAAAAATAAGTGGCGAAATGTTCGAAATGCCTTTCGAAAGAAAAGCACCTGGTGTAATATACAGGCAACCCGTAAACGAACCACTACAAACAGGCCTCAAAGCAATAGACTCTATGATACCCATTGGGCGCGGACAGCGAGAGCTCATCATTGGCGACCGACAAACTGGCAAAACAACCATTGCCATTGATGCAATTATCAACCAGCGAGAAAACTACGATGCTGGCAACCCTGTATATTGTATCTATGTAGCCATTGGTCAAAAAGGTTCTACTGTTGCCTCCATTGTAGAAACCCTAAAGCATCATCGTGCCATGGACTACACAGTAGTGGTGGCCGCCAATGCATCAGACCCCGCAGCACTACAATACTATGCCCCATTTGCAGGGGCAGCTATTGGCGAGTTTTTTAGAGATACTGGTCGCAATGCTTTGGTTATCTACGACGACCTCTCTAAACAAGCTGTTGCCTATCGCGAAGTATCGCTCATACTAAGGCGCCCCTCGGGACGGGAGGCCTATCCGGGAGATATTTTTTACCTACACTCTCGCCTCTTGGAGCGTGCAGCACGCATCATCAATCAGCAAGAAGTAGCAGAGCAGATGAACGACGTACCCGCTAGCCTCAAGGGGAAAGTAAAGGGCGGAGGTTCGCTCACCGCACTGCCCATTGTAGAAACACAGGCTGGCGATGTGTCGGCCTATATACCCACCAATGTTATCTCCATTACCGACGGACAAATATTTCTAGACACAGAGTTGTTCAACCAAGGAAACCGACCTGCCATCAATGTAGGCATATCCGTGTCGCGTGTAGGAGGCAATGCACAGATAAAACCAATGAAAAAAATTGCAGGTACACTCAAAATGGACCAAGCCCAATTTAATGAACTTGCAGCCTTTATGAAGTTTGGTGGAGACCTAGACCGTGTGACGGCCATGACCATAGACAAGGGGCAGAAAAACATGGAGCTACTGGTGCAGCCCATCAATAAACCCATGAGCGTGGACAAACAAGTAGCCCTGCTCTATTGCGGTACAAAAGGATTGTTGTCAAAAATACCGGTGAGCAAAGTAAAAGAGTTCGAAAAAGAATTCTTAAACCTCCTAGAAACAATGCATCAGAAAGAAGTGCTCGATGTGATAAAAAGTGGAGTCATAAACGACACCGTAACCACCCTAATAGAAAATACTGCAGCAGAAGTAGTAACAAGAATTCTACACACAACTAAATAAGAAAATGGCCTCTCTAAGAGAAATAAAAACAAAAATAACCTCTGTAAAATCTACACAGCAAATAACCTCTGCTATGCAGATGGTATCTACTGTAAAGTTGGCAAAGGCACAAAGAATTACCGAACGTTTTAGGCCCTACCAGCAAAAGATAAGCCAACTGCTAACAAACTTTTTGAGCTCGCAGGAGACCCACCCCTCTGAGTACGAAGAGGTGCGTGAGGTAACAAATGCTGCTATTGTTGTTTTTTCTGGCAATATGAGCTTGTGTGGCAGTTTCAACTCAAATGTCGCAAAAGAGTTTGTGGCAGCAACCAATGAACTCTCGCACCTACCCAAAGAGAACATACTGGTATATGCCATTGGCAAAAAGATAACGCAGGCTGTAAAGAAACTTGGCTACACACCCAAGTACCACTCTGATGAGCTCTCTGGCCAACCCAACTACAACCAAACCATTGAAATAGCCAATGAGCTGATGACGCTATTTAGGGACAAGAAAATAGATAAAGTCATCATCATCTACCACCATTTCCGTAGCAAAGGTTCGCTTGTACTTACACGCAACACTGTGCTACCACTTTCGCTACATAAAGCAAAGGAGCACACCAACGAGGAGTACATCAATTACATTGTAGAACCTAGCAAAGAGGCAATATTGGCAACCCTCATCCCACAGGTGGTGAGGCTCAAGATATACTCGGCCCTACTAGAGTCTTACACATCGGAACATGCTGCACGCTCTATAGCCATGCAAGGGGCCACCGACAATGCCGACGAACTACTAGGCCAACTATCGTTGCAATACAACAAATCTAGACAACAAAGCATTACCAACGAGCTGCTAGATATTATTGGGGCTACTTTTAAGTAGAGAGGTACTATTGCCAAACACATCTTTATAGGCTTAGTTGGCAGTGGGTGTGGTTCATCCGCCTTGCGCACGACATGCTCTTGCAGGTAAACAATTGGCATACAGACAATACTGGGTGAACTGATTGTTGCTCATATAAATATAAAAAACGTTTGCGATAGCCAGTACTACCACCAACCACAAAGTGGTTCAAAGTGAATAGCTATGGGTAAACCCCTTGGTAGCTATGTTCATCCAACAGGGTACCCTAAAAGGGTTCAAGTACTGCGCTCTTTATCAGCTACTGCCTACACACTGTACACCCTTCGGGGGGGGGGCTGTGTTCATTATCCATTCATACACTCTGCATTGCATGCGGGGGCTATTCTCATTAAGCCTTTTTAGGGTAGGGTCAGTTGTTTAGATATAAAATCAATACATGATATTTACGCCATGTGAGTGTGCCTATCAATTGAGAGTGAAACCACACACACCCCATGGTACAAAAAAAAATCCCCCCACCAACACAAGTCGATAGAGGGATTTCTTACATGAACATTTCATACTGTGTATGCAATGTTTCTACTCACTAGGCACAGCTATTGCATCATCAGCACTGTCGTTGTACGCTTGAGTACCAGAGGCTTCGTCGGCACCCTCTGCAGAGTTTGCAGCTATTGTGCCAGTGGGCTCAATAGGATTGCTCTCATCATTGAAGTGCTTTGCACTAGTGGTACGCAATGCTGTTGGAGCTGCAGGAGGTGTTTCGGGAGCAGTAGCATTGCCACCACCTACATCTTCTACTTCTAGCTCTCCTACATTGGGAGTGGCCTCGCCATTGGCCTTGCGCTTGTTGTAGGCAGCTCGTAATAGTGCAGAAAGATTGAATGTTCTAAAGAGCTCATTCAGTTCATTTACCACAGGTTCGTAATCTACCTCTAGGTTGACCAGGTGAGCCACCTCAATAGCCTTAAAGAGGTCGTCGAGGGCATCTGTCAGTTCATCAATGGCCGCTTTGGTGGTTACATTGGGCCTTTCGGAAAGCACCAATACCCTTTGGCTCGTTTTGTTGACAAAATCGGCGTAGGCTAGCTCTATTGTCTCTAGCTCATCCATCAAGTTGTGCTTTCTAAAAGCTCCATTTAAAGCCGCTTTTACCTCTACCTCTTGGATAAATCCTTGCACCTTTTGGCTTATCACCTTGTCGTTTTTGCTCTTGTTTAGATTGAGCAAGTAACTATCTA
>CAYVLC010000041.1:0-19639 GCA_964452155.1 uncultured Dysgonomonadaceae bacterium | reverse complement strand
TAGTTAGCATCGCTGCTCAAGGCTCTATGACAAAGGGATTACTACAGACAGTTCGACTTTATCTACGGAGTGCTAGTTGCTAATCTCTTTAAAGATTTGCCCTCCTCCTCCCTCATGGTTTGCAACAGCCTGCCCCTTCTCAGTATTATGCGGAAATGGGCTCATAGTCTAGCGTTACAAACGCAACAAATAGACAATTTAAACCTATAATAAATCATTTTCCTTTATTTTAGTCAAAGGGAGTATCAAATTTACAATATTGATAGTGTAAATCACTTTAATTCATTATTTTTGCTATTAAACAAGTATTAAATTTAGACAAAAGTCTGTTCCAAAATAATCATTTAAATATTTCAAAAAATGAAACATCTAAGTATTATCTTTTCTCTATTTTTATCGCTAGGTGCGATAGCGCAAGAGCAAAAGCATGAAGTTGCTGAAGGACTAATTGAATACCACGATTTGTTTAATACCTCTTTGCAAGAAGGTGTTAGTTGCTACCGTATTCCTGCAATTATTACCGCACCCAATGGAGATGTAATAGCCGCCATTGACGAACGAGTAGAAAGCTGTGCGGATCTTAATCCTAATAACGACATCAATATTGTAGCAAGAAGAAGCTCAGACAATGGTAAAACATGGTCAGACATTGAAACCATTATCGATTTCCCATTCGGACAGTCGGCCTCAGACCCCTCCATGATTGTGGATAAAGTAACCAATGAGATTTTCCTTTTTTATAATTTCATGGACCTACAGAAAGAGAAAGGAATTTACTATTTGCATGTAATGAAAAGTGCCGACAATGGTAAAACATGGAGCCAACCAGAAGACATAACTCCACAAATAACCAAACCCGAATGGCACAACGACTTTAAGTTTATCACCTCGGGTAGAGGCATACAAACACGTTCTGGAAAATTGCTACACACAATGGTGAATCTGAAAAACGGATTGCACCTCTTTGGGAGCGACAACCACGGGAAGACATGGTTCTTTATAGACACCCCAATTGAACCCGCCGATGAATCGAAAGTGATGGAACTGGCCAATGGCAGCTGGATGATTAATAGTCGTGTTTATCACAAAGGCCTGCGCATTGTACACACCTCGACTGACGAAGGCAAAACATGGCAAACTAAAGAAGAACCTCAATTGATAGACCCGGGAAACAATGCTAGCTTCATCAGATATACCGCCAAAGAAGATGGCTATGACAAAAACCGCATGCTATTCTCTAATACCAAAATGACCAAAGAGCGCTCAAATATGACTGTTAGAATTAGTTACGACGAAGGTTTGTCATGGTCTGAAGGAAAGACTATTTATGCAGGTAGCGCAGGATATTCATCTTTAACAATACTTGAAAATGGCGATATTGGCCTATTCTTTGAAAAGGAAGATTACACAGAAAATGTATTTGTAAGTTTCACATTAGATTGGTTGACAGACGGAGAAGATACATACAAAAGCCCAACAAAATAAGATGATAAAACAAACACTAATCATTGCAACCTGGCTGTTATTGATGAGGATATTGCCATCGTGCCAGTCCAATACCCACAACACGTACTGGTCAGAAGACGGAGAGCTTTTCGACGTTCAACAGGTTTTCTCTAACGAGCGATTTCCAAATGTAGTAGTAGCTTCAGACGGAAGTATTGTTGCAAGTTGGGGTAGCCAAGACGTTAGAGTGCGTCGCAGCGAAGATGGTGGGCAAACATGGCAAGAGGAGATAACTATTGCTAACCCGGGGTTTCAAGGTGGCGGTACAACTGTAGATGAAACCTCAGGCAACATACTTGTCTTTGTAGAAGAGGGTCATCCTATTGCACCACTCACAGTTTATAGAAGCAAAGACAATGGGAAAACATGGGCAGCAGACGATGTGACCTTACTACCAAATAGCTTAGGACACACCCCCTCTATGCACATGAACGAGCATGGAATAACTTTGAAGCACAGTAAATATGCAGGACGACTACTCCGCCCTACCCGATATTACGGTGAAGGAAATGACAGCCCTTTCTGGCAGCAGCACTATACCAATGCCATGTATAGTGACGATGGAGGGCAAACATGGCAAGCTAGCGAACCCTTTCCCTATTATGGTACCGGAGAAGCAAGCATTGAGGAGCTTTCGGATGGAACACTTTATTACAATTCTCGCAGACATAAATCGACTGATGGACTGAGCCCTCGCTGGAGATATATTGCATATAGCCATGATGGTGGGCACACATGGACGAATGGATCAGTAAGCGATGAGTTGCCTGATGGCAATCAGCATAGCGATTATGGTCTGATGGCTGGGCTGGTGAGGTTGCCTGTGAAAGGATACGACATTTTACTCTTTAGCAATATTGATGTTCCTCAAAAAGAAAATGACGAAGATTTAGATTTCGAAGTAAGATGGACAGAACGAGTGCGGGGTACAGTTTGGGCTAGTTTCGATGGTGGCAAGACATGGCCAGTGAAACGATTGGTAGATAGTGGCAACTTTGCCTACTCTTCCATGAATGCAGGTCGCAAAGGAACTCCATCTGAGGGAATGATTTACCTGCTTTACGAAAGCGACAATGGAGCAAAGATGGCACGATTTAATCTGAATTGGGTAACACAAGGCAAAGATTGGAAAGGATATATCAATAACTAATGATGCCCTTTTGCACGTTCTTGTGATGAGAAGAAATTGAAATAGACAGACAGAATAAGAACAAATAAGTAGCTGATAAATGTAACAGAGTCTATTAGTTGAGCTGATATATATATATATATATGCCAGTCAGTCGTTCAATAAGGTATTGGGTATAAGAAGTTGGTAGATTGTATTGGTTCAAATGATAGAGAACATTGTAACGCCAATCGGTGAGAGGGCAATAGCCTAATCCGTAGAACAACCACAATATCCACCAAGAGCCGCCTGTGATGAGAACAGTTACAAGATGCTACGCTCTAGTGCGCATCCATGTCTAACTCGTCAGGTTGAACAAGATAAATGAAGTGTGCATTATCGCAAATAAGTAATCGACTAAGTGAAAATAATAGCTGAGCATTTATTTTGAGCTGTTAAATTTATTAAAACTACCAAACAAAAGCAATAATCAGGCTTTTACTCAATCAAATCCATCTGGAAATAAGAACTAAATTAATTATTTATTCATCAATTGATTCAGCACTTTTCTTTGTCGGATAAAAAAGGTAAACGCTAATAAAGATGCCAAAAAATCTGAAAAAGGAGTAGCCGCCCATACCCCATCAAGACCAAATAAGCGAGGCAAGATAATAATACTAGGGATTAAAAAAATAATTTGTCTACTCAAACTCAAAATAATAGACTTCTTTGCTTGTCCAATACTCTGAAAGTAACCAGATATTACAATTTGAAAACCTACTAGCGGAAATGCAATAATACTAATACGCATGGCATTCTCTGCCAGATCAAGCAATTGAAGGTCGGATGTAAATGCTTTTGCAAACATCCTTGGAAAAAACATTCCAAATAAAAACCCTAAAGTAGTCACTACAGTAGCTATCTTAAGCCCATAGTAAAATGCCGACTTAACACGTTCGTATATTTCTGCACCATAGTTATATCCTATTATAGGCTGTAGTCCTTGGTTTAGGCCTATTACAAACATGCTAATAAGCATCAACAACGACATCATAATACCATAAGCACCAATTGCTAAGTCGCCTCCGTAAGTTTTAAGTGAAGTATTCATTAATACCGCTACCCCAGATGCTGCTACTTGCATAAAAAATGGTGAAAGCCCTATTGAAACAATGGCTATAAGTATGTCTTTCTCCAAACGCAGGTTCTTTTTTCGTAACCTAAGAGAACTAGACTTACGGGTGAAATGGTGCATCACAAACAGCATACCCAGAAACATAGAGATAACAGTGGCCCATGCCACCCCCGCAATACCCATACCAAAAATGAAAATGAAAATTGGGTCTAAAATCATATTCAAAACTGCACCAATAAGCATAGTGTACATAGCCTTTTGAGGATACCCCGATGCACGCATCATGCTATTGAAGCTATATGTCATAGTCACAAATATGTTGCCTGGCAATATAATTTGCAGATAGTCTCTTGCATAAGGAAGTGTTTGTTCGCTTGCTCCAAAAGCCATCAAGATAGGCTCAAGAAAAATCATGAGCAACGTAATGAAGATAAGATTTAAAACAATAGTCAATAAAAATGAATTACCCAAAATCCTCTCGGCTCTTTCAGGATCTTTCTTGCCTAAGTTAATAGAGATTCTACTTGAAGCCCCCGACCCTACAAGCATTCCTAGTGCAGCCGTTAGGTTCATTACAGGGAACGTAACGGCCAAGCCAGATATAGCCAATGCTCCTACACCTTGGCCAATAAACACACGGTCAACAATGTTGTAGGTAGCATTTACCATAGTGCCAATAATAGCTGGCAGTGCATAATCCCAAACAAGTTTACTTATTTTTTTTGTTTCAAGTTCTATTTCTCTGGCAGGTCTCAATATCTATTATTTTTCTTTATTCAGTATTTCCGTAAAGACTTTTTAAAAATAAGTCTTTGATTTTATAAAATATATAACAGAGCTCACTATTTATTCTAGCATATTCTAAAAACATCAGTTAGATGAAACAATAAAGCGAATAGCTGGCTCTTCTTGATAAATAGAACCTATTTTTTGTTGGTCATAATTTCGAGAACCAACTTATCAGTCTCGAGCATACCCACTTTGCCAATTTTAGCCATATTCCTAATGGTTTGATCAACATCTTTATCTACAATTCCTTCTTGCTCGCTAATCACGCCGTTCTCTATTGCCATTAAAGCCGAAAGCAATGCCGTGGAGACACTACTCGTTATTTTAAGCGAACAACTAGGTTTTGCACCATCACAAATCATGCCGGTAATATTGGCAATCATATTTTTAGTTGCAAAAGCAATCTGCTCATAAGTTCCACCCATCAAATAAGTTAAACCACAACTCGATCCAGTGGACGCTACAACACAGCCACACAGTGCAGACAAACGGCCTAAGTGTTGTTTTATATAAATGACAGTTAGGTTGCTTAACACCAAAGCACGTATAAGTGTTTGCTTATTGGCTCCAATTTCTTCTGCATAAGAAAGTACTGGCAGTGTTGCAGCTATGCCCTGATTGCCACTTCCAGAATTGCTCATCACCGACACTTTGGCTCCGTCCATTCTCACATCGCATGCCCCAGATGTAGCAATAAGCATTTTAGAGTGCGCATTGTTTCCAAAAACAGAAAGGCCTTTCTTGCCACCCAATATCTGAGACACATTGTGACCATAAACATCGTTTTTAGCTTCTTCCGACACCTTTTTGTTCATTTTTGCGGCAGCATATATAAAATTAAGCTCCTCAATGGGAGTTTCGTGGGCATATTCATATACTTTTCTCAAGTTTAATGCCACCTGCACATCATCTGTGTCTATTTCTTCAGACTCTTTTGAAAGCAAAATAATACCATCTTTTTCTATATGTGAGAAAAAGGTATGAGCTCCGCTAATAATAGTTTTCACTTTACTATCCTTGACACTACAAACAACCTCTATATAAAGATTCTCAGTTATATTTTCTTTAACAGCAATGTGTATTCTTTCTTCTTTAATATATTGTTTGGCTTGGGCCAAGTCGTCATCGTCAAAGTCTCGTAAAACCTCTAAATCATATTCAGACTGGCCAATCAAAGCACCCAACGCAATAGCAATAGGCAACCCAATCATTTTTGTGCCCGGAATACCTACACCCATAGCATTTTTGATAACATTAGCACTTAAAAAAACATCAATCCTTTCTGGACGATGCTCTAATAGTTCCGATGCTTTTGCAACACACAACGATACAGCAATTGGCTCGGTACACCCTATTGCTGGAACAACTTCTTGCTCCATAAGAAGCCTTATTGCTTTACGTTCGGTCAAAGACAGCATATTTTTTAATTAAAAGGTTTGATTAATTGTTTGTGTAGGTTGCAAATTTACACAAAGTGAACGATATAATACCCCATCTGCTAGCAAAACAGATACTGAGCTTTAAATGTTTAATTATTTTTTGCAATTAAATAAGAAAGTTATATATTTGAGCTCATAAATATAAATGCTATGAAAAATCCCGAGCAGCTACTTCATTACATTTGGAAATATAAACTATACACAAACCGAAATTTTATCTCTTCAGAGGGCCATGAAATTGAAATAATAGACGCTGGAATGTTGAATAGCAATGCGGGACCAGATTTTTTTAACGCAAAAATAAGAGTAGGCAGCAAAACATGGGCTGGCAATATAGAGATACACAAATCATCTTCCGATTGGAAAAGACACAAGCATCACACCGACCCAGCCTACAACTCAGTTATACTGCACGTAGTGTGCAATATAGATAGCGATATATATACCCAAGACAAAAGAAAGGTACCCCAAATAGCCATTCAAATACCCGACAAAGTAGCAAGCAACTACACACAGCTTCTAGCATCTAGCTTCACCATTCCATGTGCCAACTCATTAAAAGATATCCCAAAAATACACTTAAATAATTGGCTATATGCATTGCTTGTAGAACGATTAGAAAGAAAAACCAACGACATATACACTGTACTGGACAAGTTCAACAACTCGTGGGACGAAACATTCTACGTGTTGCTGTCTCGTAACTTTGGTTTTGGCTTAAACTCGGAAGCTTTTGAGCGGTTGGCTTTAAGTTTACCATATTTCTATATTCAAAAGCATAGCGACAATATCTTTCAAGTGGAGGCCCTGTTGTTTGGTCAAGCAGGGCTGCTTGAAGACGATACAATACTGGACGACTACTTCATACAAATGAAAAAAGAATATCAATTTCTGAAAAAGAAATACACCCTCAACAATTTGGACGGATTTATTTTTAGATCGATGCGAGTTCGTCCACAAGGATTTCCACAAGTGCGTATTGCACAGCTAGCGGCTGTTTTGCAACAATCGAAACGACTATTTTCTCGTATATTAGAGAAAAATGATGAGAATATGTTGCGTCTCTTTTTTCATATCAATGCCTCGGAATATTGGCAAACACACTACACTTTTGGCAAACCATCCAAAAAGAAAACCAAATTCCCAGGAGACTCATCCATCAATGTAATCCTTATCAATACAGTAGCACCCATACTTTTTGCTTATGGTAAGAAAAACAATAGTGAGGAATATTGTACACGCTCTTTAGCTATCTTAGAAAATCTAAAACCCGAAAGAAACAGCCTTATCACAGAGTTTAAGAAACATAGTATTGAGCCTCTCAACGCAGCCGATACCCAAGCACTCATACAACTCAGAAAAGAATATTGCGACCAACGCAAGTGTTTGTACTGTAAAGTTGGCTATCAAATACTTTCGGGTAAGATTGAGACAGTTTAAAATATAATAAAAACAAAGATTTTATCTATTTTTGTCTCCCATTTTTTATAATACTGTCTAAATCGTTGTATTTTTGTGGAATAAACAAGTTTTCGAATTCACTTAATTCGTTTTTCATCTATGTGTTTAAACAAAAAACTCATCTGCAAAATACTTTACTCCTTGGGCAGCTTGCTACTACTGCATGCATGCGCAAATATTGCAGCCCCTACAGGTGGCTTGTACGATGTAGATCCACCAAAAGTTGTGAAAGCAACACCCGATTTCAATGCTTTGAATATTTCTAAATCTAAAATAGAAATCCTTTTTGATGAGAATGTGAAGATAGAGAAACCCATGGAAAAGGTAATTATAGCTCCACCTCAACAAAAATTCCCTGTAATAAAAGCACAAGGACGCAAGATAGTAGTAGAGCTAGAAGACGAGTTATTACCCAACACAACCTACACCATCGACTTCACTGATGCAATTGTAGATTTTAATGAAGGCAACACCTTAGAAAATTTCTCTCACTCATTTGCAACTGGCAATCATATAGATTCACTAGCTGTGTCGGGAGTGGTGCTCAACGCCGAAAACTTAGAACCTGCTCAAGGAATATATGTAGGAGTTCACTCCAACCTTAATGACACAGCATTTACAAATCTTCCCTTCGAAAGAATATCTAGAACAGATTCTCGTGGCAGATTTACCATCAAGGGAGTGGCAGAAGGCAAGTACAAAGTATATGCGCTAGGCGATTTAAACAGAAGCTATTCTTACGACAATCCTCAAGAAGAACTTGCATTTTTAGACTCTATATTTATTCCATCTACTGAACTAGCTAGGCGCAACGACACTGTTTTTATAGACAGCCTCACCATCGACACCATACTCAATATAGAATATACACGCTTCACACCAGACGACATTCTGTTGAAATCATTCTCCTCGGGATTTGCAAGACAATACTTACAAAAGCACGAGAGAAGTCTTCCGTACAAATTAGATCTGTTTTTTGCTGCACCTACAGAGCCGTCAGAGTTTACTCTGCTCGAGCCCGCACCATCATCCAACAACTGGTATGTAAAAGAGAGCAATCCTACAAACGATAGTGTTTCTATTTGGATAACCGACTCTCTTATCTACAAAGCCGATACGGTGAAACTAAAATTGGACTACTTGCGTACAGACACATTAAACAAGCATCTGATGAACACCGACACTCTAAGTTTTTCCTTAAGAGGAAGCCAAAAAAAAGAAAACAAACCTGAGAAAAAGAAAGATGGAGAAGAGGAAGAAACAAAAAAAAAGCACTTAAATATTAAAAACAATATTCAATCTTCACATGAGATATACAATACACTCTTTCTAGAGTTTGAACAGCCTCTTGCCAATTTTGATACAACTAAGATACTACTCCAACATGAAGCCGACTCAACATTCAACCCAATTGCATATACCCTCCTTACAGACTCTTTGAATGAGAGAAGGTATAGGATTAAGCACAGGTGGGAGCCTGGCGAAAAATACAAGTTGTTCATAGACTCTGCCGTTTTTGTGAGCAAGTATGGCCTCCACAACAATACACTCGAACAAGTGTTTACTGTGAAGAAACTAGAGCAATATGGCAATTTAGTATTCATACTTAGCGGTTTGCCAGAAGGCAAGAGAGCCTATGTAGAGTTGTTAGATGCACAAGATAAACCTTTTAGGAAAACACTTGTCAAAAACAACGAAGCGCTGTTCATGGATTTAAATCCGGGTAAACTATATGCTCGCCTTTTTATAGATGAAAACGAAGACGGTGAGTGGACAACAGGAAACTACGATTTGAAACGCATGCCAGAAACTGTTTACTACAACCCAAAATGGTATGAGATAAGAGCTTTCACTAATCACGAAGAGTCGTGGAATTTAAAAGAGCGCACTTTCGAGAAACAAAAACCACTAGATATAACCAAAAACAAACCCGAAGAGAAGAAAAAACGAAACAGGAATGAAGAAGAGAGAGAGCAACAAAGACGAAACCCTCAAAACGCTTCAAATCAACGCTCCTCGAACCAACAAACTGGATTTGGTAGTGCAGCAGGAGGAATGCAACAACGACGCAGGTAGCAAACATGTACTTAATGTATATTGAATGCAGCACAAAGTTCAACTCAGCTTATTATCAAAAAAAAATTTTTAATCAGATTATAATGAGAAAAAAACATCTACTTACAGTTATTGCCTTATTGATTTCTATATTAAGTTTCACCCTAAGTGGTCAGACTGCCCTAAAGAACAATGCTTTTGAAGCAGGCGAGAAACTAACTTACGATTTATATTACAAATATGGCATCCTTAACATGAAAGGTGGTATAGCCACCTTAAATACTGAAGCAACTTCCTACAAGGGAGATGATGCCTACAAAATGACACTACATGCCTCAACAGGCGGATTGATAGGGAGCCTATTTACAGTAGATGACACGCTGACGAGCTACATGGATAAAAACCTCATTCCCCAGTTATTCATCAAAGGAGCTAGTGAAGGAAAAGATTACACCCGCGAACGACAGATATATAGCTACCAAAACAACTACACCTCCATTAGAGCTATACGCCATCGAAACGGTAAATTTATATTTGATGAGAACATAATTACCGAACGTTGCACCTACGATATGATGTCAATACTGGCTTTTGCGCGCACACTCAATTACTCAAATATGCAAAAAGGCGATAATACTCAGGTACAATTTATAACAGGCAAGCGACTGGTAAATATGTATATAAGATACATGGGCACCTCTAATTTGAAGGTTAACAATGGAAAAACGTATGAAGCAGTAGAGCTATCCCTAATGATTTTAGACAAAGCATTTGTAGATCAAGAAGAGGCTATGAGGGTTTGGATAACAAACGACGAAAACAAACTACCACTACAGATTCATACCAACTTGAAGATCGGCGAAATGCGCTCAGTTTTAAAAGATTTCTCAGGCAATAAACACCCAATAAACTAATCAAAAAACAAGTAATTATGAAGCAATACACATTAAACATATTAATTATATCAATTATGCTGGTTATATCAAACAGTTTATCTGCACAACAAAAAACTATGAGCGAAAACGAAAAACCTATAGTTCTTTTTGTAGAATTCCAATTTGATGCAAATGAAATGAACCTTGCAGTAGAGCTACTAACGGAAATGCAAAATCAAACTATCGATAATGAAGAGGGTTGCATTGCTTATGACATATTGCTCAATAGCGAAGAACCAAACACCATTTATCTATATGAATGTTATGAAAACAAAGCTGCTCTTGATGCTCATAACAATGCAACATACTTTAAGAAAATTGTAGGCGAAAAACTGCCACCACTCATCAAAGCTCAGAAGATTCTGAAGCTCAATCCTATTAATGAAATAGGACTGATGATGTAGCAACTCATACCCTCTCACTAAGGATCTGAGTTTATAAAAGTTTTGCAAATACACCTCGCTATTGCGCCATCACAACACACCAATGTCCTTAAAACATTGCTTATACATTTCGGCTTTTTTGGCTAGAGCCATCGGATAAGCCCTTGAGGATGATGGCATTCTATAAATGGTAAACTCACGGTCAAGATAACAAAAAGTTTCACATCCTCCCAACGGAGGATGTTTTATTTTGTCCGAAAAATGCAATCGAAATGTTTCTGTAGCCTTCTCGCCAGCTGTTATAAAAGTATGGCACAAAGGAATTTGAGGAAGCATCTCCGATACATTTAAAGGCTGCACTATCTCCAAAAACTTATCGGAGGCATTGTTCTTTAGTCGTATCACTTCGTACCCCATATCTGCAATACCAAAGCCCTTGTCAGTAAGAGTAGATTTCAAAAGAGGCATATCAAAAGACCTCTTATCGTCTGCCAGAAAATAATCTTTGCTGCCAAAAAGAGCCAATCCAAATATGCGCCACATATCGTTTTGAAAGTTGGGATAGTAAAACTCCATGTTCCATTTAGAACGAGCTGGTGGGAAGCTACCAATCATCATTATCTTCACCTGTAGAGAAACGAATGGTGCGAGTGGATGCGTTTCTATTTTGTTGCTGAAAGTAGTACTCATAATACAAAGATATAAAATTTGAAATATAACTAATTACATTAGAATGTGTTTATAAAGTAACATGCAATTTGCACCCAATAAGATATTGGCTATTGAGTATCTGAAAACGATAAAAAACATTGTCATACTGAACGGAGTGAAGTATCTCTTCAAGACCTGCAGGATTTTTAACAGATTCCTTATTACGTTTACCAAAGACATGTTTTTACAATAGGCTATATCTCAGATAATAAAACTTTTTTAGTTTCAATTTAAAAAATTAAAAACGATAGACATATCATATAATCTTAGTTGAAAGGGCTTTGTCTTAAAACCAGCTCAGCAGTAAAACTACTTGTTTGTTTTTCCTATTTCTTATTACACGTAAAGAACAGTAAACACCAAACAAAGCTTTGGTGTGGTAGAATTATCAATTCACTACAGACAGGAAGGTTCCTATCGAAGCTAAAGGCGTTTATTTTCAATATAGAACATGTTCATTAAAATGGGTTGCATCAATTTAAATATACAACAGTAAGTAACCAATGAGCTACCCTTTAAATATATTAGCTACAAGTGCTCCAGAGAGCAACTCTGTCTGTAGTAAACCTACACCACCTCAACACAAGCATCGTAGATGCTGACTGTAAACTGTTTGTAGTAAAACACAGTTTGATAAAACTTGACAGTAAAATATAAAGCAAAAACACACTTTTGTATATCATCCCATTTCATGTCATTTTCTTCTTTTTGCCCAATTAAAAATTGAGTGGGTTCTCGGAATAACAGAAAGCTTCACAAACAGCTTTTGTGCCAAAATTAGTATTCGTAATTCCACAACACATCTCTAGTTAAATGAAAATACAGCTTCAATTAAAGAAATATTTCTTTTAATGGAATCAAGTTCAATAAAAATCGATAACTTTGTGCACGTATTATTTGAATTTTAAAAATTTAAGAACACTCTATTATGCTCAATTCTTCCGTACCCAATTGGAATGTACCTGAACCCGCGTTAAGAAGACTACCGTGGTATTTAGCCTATATCAAATTGTTGAAGAAGAAAGGCCAAGCACATGTCTCTTCTACTCAAATTGCAAAAAAAATCAATGTTTCGTCCACACAAATAGCCAAAGACTTATCTTATGTAAAAGTATCTGGTAAAACCCGTGTAGGCTACGAAATAGAGGTACTTATAGAAGTATTGGAGCAGTTCTTAGGGTTCACCTCTCAGCACAGGGCTGTGGTACTAGGTGTTGGTAGTTTAGGCGGAGCACTCTTAAGCGACTCGGGCCTTGAACAGTTTGGATTAAAAATATTTGCTGGATTTGATGTAAGCGAAAGTATAGTTGGTCGCAAAATTAACAACATTCCTGTGTATCATATCGATGAGTTTGCACAACGCAACAAATTAATCAATACCGACATTGGTATACTCACAGTTCCACCAGATAATGCACAAGAAATAGCCGATTTTGCAATTCAAAACGGAATAAGAGCAATCTGGAACTTCACTCCATTCAGAATTAGAGTCCCCGAAGACATTATATTACAAAACACATCTCTATATGCACACTTGGCAGTTATGTTCAATCGCTTATCGGTAAATGCCAGCATCAACAAAAAGGAGTAACAGTTGTTTACTTCAAAAATCATAGCCAAATAATATGAAAATTTTAGCGGTAGGGCTCAACTACGAGTCGCACAACTTAGAGATGAAAAGAACTTTCACAAGCAGCGAGCCGGTTATATTTATGAAACCCGAATCGTCTCAACTGAAAGATGGCAAGCCATTCTTTATTCCTGATTTCTCCAAAGAAATTCATTACGAAACCGAGATAGTGATAAAAATAAACCGCTTGGGTAAAAATATTGCACAAAAATTTGCCCATCGCTACTACAACCAACTAACTATTGGTATAGATTTCACTGCCCGCGACCTACAACGAAAGCTCAAAGAAAAGGGGTTGCCCTGGGAAATAGCAAAATGTTTTGACGGATCGGCTGCAATAGGTAGTTTTACCTCAAAACAAGAGTTTCAAAACATTCAAGATATTAATTTTCACCTCAACATTAACTCCCACACTGTACAACAGGATAACACGCGCAACATGATCTTCTCTATTGACAAAATAATTGCTTACGTGAGTCAGTTTTTTACACTCAAAATAGGTGACCTCATCTTCACTGGCACACCTGCAGGAGTTGGCCCTGTGAAGATAGACGACCATCTAGAAGGATATATAGAAAACATAAAGCTTTTAGATTTCAATATCAGATAATATAATCTTGATTGACACCTCTCAAAACAAAACATAATATCTTGAAATAGAAAGAGAGACAAGAGAAATTAATTTAACTAAGCAGCAGAAACATGAACATAAGAGTAGGATTTGGATACGACATGCACCGCTTTCAAGAGAACAGAGAGCTATGGATTGGTGGTGTGAAGATAGATTTCCCAAAAGGATTGGTAGGCCATTCAGATGCCGATGTACTCATACATGCCATTTGCGATGCCCTACTAGGAGCAGCCAATTTCCGAGATATTGGCTACAATTTCCCTGACACCGATAAGACATACCATAACATCGATAGCAAAATATTGTTACACAAAACCAACCAATTGTTACAAAGCAAAGGATATACAATAGGTAACATAGATGCAACTGTATGCGCCGAACAACCCAAGCTAAACCCCTATATTGCTAAGATCCAAGAGACTTTGAGTACTATCCTCGGCATAAATACTGATTGCGTATCTATAAAAGCAACTACATCAGAGCAAATGGGCTTTGTGGGTCGCCAAGAAGGCATTACTGCCTATGCAGTAGCTTTGATACAGAAACATACAAACAACTCATAAAAATCTCTCTCAACCAGTGATAAGCAAATGCAACCTACTAGGTTTTATACATCGCAAACGACGCGCTGCAGGATTTGGAGTGCACTCTCCATTTGCCTTCAAACTTATTCTAGATACCATCCACACACCTCACAGCTACTATATATATGAAGAAAATAAAACAAAACTCTATAGCGCAAGGCTAAAGAAAGAGACCAACCTAAAGTATGCTGAGTTATTATTCAGATTAATCAATAGATTTAATGCAAACAACATTCTTGAAATTGGCTCTGGACAAGGCATCTACACATTATACCTAAGCGCTCACTCAAAACAGAGCACCGTTGTTTGTGTAGAGCAGGACCAGAAAAAACAGAAGAGAGCTCAATTATTACTAGGCGACAAATTAGAGAACATTATTCTCACAAATGTGTTACCTACAAAGGAAAATATTTTTGATGCTATTGTGTGGGATTTAGATGAATATCAAATCAACAAAGAAGACACGCTTAAATACATTTCCAGCAGAGTTGGTAGTGGTGGGTTATTAATTTTAAACCATATCAACAAGGGCAAACAAAACAAAGAGGTGTGGCAAAAAGCCATTCAGATAGATACAATTACAATGAGTTTCGATTTAGGAACAATTGGTATAGCGTTTTTCAAGCCTTCGCTTCCTAAACAAAATTATTGTCTGTATTTTTAATGAGACAAAAACAAGAAAAATATTAAACAAATATGAAAAAAAGCTCTATTTATACTAAAACAGGCGATAAAGGTAAAACCTCACTAGTGGGCGGTAAGCGTGTAGATAAAACCCATATACGCCTAGATGCTTATGGCACAGTTGACGAACTAAATAGTTTTGTTGGCCTATTAACTTGTGAGGTAAAAGACAATGAGTTGAAAGAATTCTTATTCTACATCCAAAACAAACTATTTGTAGTAGGCTCTTATTTAGCCACCGAGGCCGAAGCTCATAGCCCACAGTCGGCTATAATCATTACTGAAACAGATATCACAGCCATAGAAACAATGATGGACAAGATGGATGAACAACTACCCAAGCTAACACGTTTTATACTCCCTGGCGGAAGCGAATCGGCAGCTCGCGCTCATATTTGTCGTACAGTATGCCGTAGGGCAGAAAGAAATGTTTATAAAGTGGCCAATGAATTTCCAATACACGAAATGATTTTGATTTTCTTGAACAGATTATCCGACTTTTTCTTCTTAACAGCACGCATTGAGTGTCAAAAATCTGGAAAAGAGATGTATTGGGAGTATAAATAGTGCTATATTGAATTTTATTGTTACATTTGCGCAAAATAAAGAATTAACAAAATATTGAAAAGAAAGGATGATATAGTATGTATTGGACACTTGAATTAGCTTCTAAACTAGAAGATGCACCATGGCCTGCAACTAAAGATGAACTTATTGACTTTGCTCAACGATCTGGAGCTCCCATGGAAGTAGTAGAAAACTTGCAAGAGATAGAAGATGAGGGCGAGATATTTGAATCTATAGAAGATATATGGCCCGATTATCCGAGCAAAGAAGATTTCTTCTTTAATGAAGATGAGTATTAGCAGCAAACATTTTTGCACGACCCTCTAATACAATAAATTCAACTAGCCCTTTTTTTGGTATCCAAAAATAATGAGGCTAAAATATAACCCGCTGATATTCATCAGTGGGTTTTTAACATGTGTTTTTAGGCCACTAACATATAAGACATGCGGCAGTAATAAAGGGGGTATAAACAGCATAAAGGTACTTCTCCTTACCATAAACATCTATACCATTATTAATTGTAATTAATTGTGTGCCGATTTCCGAATAAGTGTGTTGCAAAGAAGTTCTTAGTATGCTGTTGTGTTTATGAGATTGGCACAACGCTCACAAAGATTTTATAGATGAACACAGATAAGTTTGGCTTGGGGTATAAGTTTTGTGTCATAAGCATTATCAATTGCTGTTGCTGTTGCTTGAGACTATCCATGAGTCAGCCATCAATTATTGTGCTCATCACCTTTCTACAAAACTTTTGTGAAATTTTGTTTTTCTATTGCATATATGGCTAATTATCAATAATGAAAATGCTATATTTGCAACTACATGCGAAACTATTAATCGTATAAATTATGTTACAAAAAAATCAGTTCAACCTTTTAGGCCTATCTAGCTTGTGCCTCTTAAGTGCAGCATGCACCGAAAAAAGCAAAGAATATAGTACTCAGTTGCCATCGAAACCCAATGTTATTGTCATTCTTGCAGATGATATTGGCTATGGCGATTTAAGTTGTAATGGCCAGCCTACAATCAGCACACCCCATGTTGATAATCTTGCAGCACAAGGTGTTCGTTTTACCGATGCACATGCAGTAGCAGCTACCAGCACTCCATCACGCTATGCTTTGCTCACGGGAAACTATTCGTGGCGGCGCAACGATACTGGTATAGCTGCAGGAGATGCAGCTATGATAATAAAACCAGACGAATATACTATTGCACAAATGTTTCAACAAACAGGTTACACAACAGCTGCAGTTGGCAAATGGCATTTGGGAATGGGCAATGAGAGAGGTCAACAAGATTGGAATGGCGAAATAGAATACGGACCACGAGAAATAGGGTTCGACTATTCGTACCTTATGGCTGCTACAGGTGATCGTGTACCGTGTGTATATCTCGAAAATCAACGCGTTGTGAATCTTGATGCAGCCAACCACCCCATAGCTGTAAGCTACACCACTCCATTTGATGGAGAGCCATTGGGCAAAGACAATCCAGAACTCCTGACAGTTCAAAAACCTAGTCCAAACCATGGGCACGATCAAGCCATTGTAAATGGTGTATCGCGTATTGGCTACATGAGGGGTGGAGGAAAAGCATTGTGGCTCGATGAAAATATTGCAGACAGCATAACAGCCCATGCTGTATCTTTTATAAAAGAAAACAAAGACGCACCATTTTTCTTGTACTTTGGCACCAACGACATACATGTTCCACGCGTACCCCACCCACGTTTTAGAGGAAAGAGCGGAATGGGCCCACGTGGCGATGCAATTCTGGAATTTGATTGGAGTGTGGGCCAAATAGTGCAAGCAGTAAAAGATATTGGTGCAGAGAGCAATACCATCATTGTCATTACCAGCGACAATGGCCCTGTAATAGACGATGGATATTTGGACCAAGCAGTAGAGCTATTGGGAGACCATCGTCCGTGGGGCCATTTTAGAGGAGGTAAGTACAGTAACTTTGAAGCCGGAACACGTGTTCCTCTCATTGTTGCATTACCAGGATATACGCATCCATTGGTCTCTGGTGCAGCAGTGTCTCAAATAGATTTCTTTGCATCGTTTGCCCATCTTACTGGTGCACAGCTGCCCAATGGTGCTGCAAAAGATAGCAAGAACCAAATGGATGTATTGTTGGGCAACTCTATAGCAGGTCGAGACTATGTGATAGAGTCGGCTGGTTCGCTTTCGGTGTCAGATGGAGAGTGGAAATATATAGCGCCAAGCAATGGCCCAAGATACAACAAACTCACAAATATTGAGTTGGGCAACGATACCCTACCCCAACTCTACAACCTAAAGGATGATATAGGCGAAACTAACAATCTCTATTTAGACAACCCCGAAAAGCTAGAAGAACTAAAGAGTATATTGGAAGCCGAGAAAAACAAATTCTGATTCTCTCTCTATTTATAACATAAAGAAATAAATACATTCTACTATGATTCATTTCAATTCAAAACTTCTGTATCCCCTGGCTGGAATGACCGCACTGGTCTCTTGCAATACTACACCACAGATGGCAGAGCCTACAAAGCCACTCAACATTGTTTATATCATGACGGACGATCATACCCGTCAGATGATGAGCAGCTATGACAACAGACATATTGAAACACCCAACTTGGATAGAATTAGCCAAGACGGTGTACTCTTTGAAAATGCATTTGTATGCAACTCTATCTCGGGGCCTAGTCGTGCAGCCCTATTAACGGGAAAGCACAGTCACAAAAATGGCAAGATGGACAATCATACAACATTTGATAGTAACCAACAAACAGTACAGCAATTGCTGAAAGGTGCAGGCTATCAAACTGCTATGATTGGTAAGTGGCATCTAGACAGTGATCCAACTAACTTCGACTTTTGGGAAATACTTCCTGGACAGGGAGACTATTACAATCCTGTTTTTATAACACCCCTAGGAAATAAAAAGTATGATGGTTATGTGACTGATATTATTACCGATATGAGCATCCATTGGTTGGAAAAAGAGAGACAGAAAGAGGCTCCTTTTTGTCTTTTTATTCATCACAAAGTTGCTCATCGCAATTGGATGGGGGACACCACTCACTTAGCTCTTTATGAAGATAAAGAGTTTGAATTGCCCCAAAACTTCTATGACGATTACAAAGGACGTGTTGCTGCAGCAGAGCAAGAGATGAGTATTGCTAGTGATCACGATATGGATATAGTAAACGACCTGAAGATGAAGCGTGAAGGCGTTCAGACAAGACTTTCAAATAGTTTTGTAAATGGTACTTACGCTCGGATGAACGATGCACAAAAAGCTGCTTGGGACAAACACTATGATCCAATCATTGAAGAGTTTTATGCAGCCAATCTGAAAGGAAAAGAATTAGCTGAGTGGAAGTACCAACGCTACATGCGTGACTATGCCAAGACAGTTAAATCGCTTGACGAAAATGTAGGGCGTGTACTCGATTACCTAGAAGAAAACGATATGATGGACAATACTGTTATCATGTACACTTCCGATCAAGGTTTTTATATGGGAGAACATGGCTGGTTCGACAAACGGTTTATGTACGAAGAATCGATGAGTACACCACTTGTTATGCACCTGCCTTCGCACTTAAAGAAACGTGGTAATATATCACTGCTTGTGCAAAACATAGACTTTGCACCCACTATGTTGGATATAGCACGCATTGCCATTCCGGAAGACATACAAGGTGTTTCGTTGTTGCCCCTGTTGAAAGACGAACTGGATGAAAGCAAATGGCGCAAATCGTTGTATTATCATTTTTATGAGTTTCCATCGGAGCACATGGTGAAACGTCATTATGGAGTGAGAACAAATCGTTACAAATTGATTCATTTCTATAACGACATCGACACTTGGGAGCTTTTCGATTTAGAGAAAGACATCAACGAGATGCACAATCTATACGGACTACCCGAATATGAAGAGATTACAAATGAATTGAAAACTGAGTTGAAAAGACTGCAAGTGCAATATGACGACCCTATTAGGGAACTAGAAGGGA
>CAYVLC010000040.1:0-20088 GCA_964452155.1 uncultured Dysgonomonadaceae bacterium | reverse complement strand
GGCGCAATGTAGTGCTCATCATTTGGGAAAGCTTTAGCAAAGAGTGGGTAGGTTCTCTCAACAAAGATATTGAGGGCTATGCCGGATACACACCTTTTATAGATTCGCTTGTCAATCATAGCTATGTGTTTACCCGCGGCTATGCCAACGGACGCAAATCTATCGATGTGTTGCCATCTATTTTTGCTGGCATTCCATCTTCTGAAACTCCTTTTGTGCTATCGCACTATTCTGGCAATAAGATAAACTCGTTGGCATCTGTACTGAAAAACAAAAACTATTACTCTGCCTTTTACCACGGAGCTCCCAATGGCTCTATGGGTTTTAGTGCATTTATGCAACAAGCTGGTTTCGATAGCTATGTAGGTATGACCGAATATGGCAATAAGAGCGACTTTGATGGGCATTGGGGTATATGGGACGAACCCTTTTTGCAATACATGGCCCAAGACATTGGACAGCTTAAAGAGCCATTCTTGGCATCTGTTTTTACATTATCGTCGCATCATCCATACAAAATACCTGCTGAGTACGACGGTGTATTCCCCAAGGGACACATCCCTATACATCAAGGTGTGGGCTACTCCGACAATGCATTGCGCAACTTCTTTGCAACTGCATCGCAACAAGATTGGTTCGACAATACTTTGTTTGTCATTACTGCCGATCATGCTGTAGATGGACACTTGGCTGAATACAAAACAGCCCAAGGAGCTTTTTCCATTCCTGTAATCTTCTATGCACCAGGAGCCGACCTTGTTGGGTGCAACGATACTACCGTTGTGCAACAAACCGACCTAATGCCCACCGTGCTTTCTATGCTGGGTGTAGAAGAGGAGTTTGTTGCCTTTGGCAACAATATGTTCGACGCAGCCAGTCCGCACTTTGCCTTCAACTTCTACAATGGTGCCCACCAATTGATAGAAGGCGAGTGGATGCTACAATACATGAACGATAAGACCATAGCTTTGTACAACCTGGTTGAAGACAAATGGATGAAAAACAATGTTTTGGACAAGCACCCCAATGTACAGAATGCCATGGAGAGACGCATAAAAGCACTCATACAGCAATACAACAATCGGTTAATAGATAATGAGCTAGTACCCTAAAAAGAGAGAAGGACCGATACAATATAAATTGTCGGTCCTTCAAGTTGTAGTTTGTTTCAGTGTATAGTATTTGTCTTTACAGACCAATTATTTATTTCTACGACTCATCTTCATCGATAACCTCTTCCATGTTGTGAAACACGTTTTGCACATCTTCGTCTTCTTCAAACTTCTCTAAGAGTTTCTCTATTTGAGCACGTTGTTCGTTGTTCAGTGCTTTTGTATCGTGAGGTATTCTTTCAAACTCGGCAGAGTAAATTTCGTAACCGTTTGCTTCTAGGTAATTTTGAATATCAGAATACGATTTGAATTCTCCGTAGAGTACAATTCCATCGTCGTCCATCTCTATCTCGTCCACGCCATAATCAATTAGTTCTAGCTCTAAATCTTCAAGCGATACGCCTTCTTTGGCCCCAATCTTAAACACACACTTATGATCAAATAGAAACTCCAAACTGCCCGATGTACCCAACGAGCCGCCAAGCTTATTGAAGTAGCTACGCACATTTGCTACAGTGCGCATATTGTTGTCGGTAGCAGTTTCTACCACAATAGCAATTCCGTATGGGCCGTAGCCTTCAAATAAAACTTCTTTGTAATCGGTGTAGTTTTTGTCTGTAGCTTTTTTAATGGCTCTCTCAACATTCTCTTTGGGCATGTTTTCCTTCTTCGATTGTTGTATGAGCACACGCAAACGAGGATTTGTTTCTGGGTCAGCCCCACCATCTCTAGTAGCAATAGTTATTTCTTTCCCCAATTTAGTGAACACCCGAGCCATGTTGCCCCAGCGTTTCATCTTTCTAGCTTTCCTATATTCAAATGCTCTTCCCATAATGTTTTTATGAACCTGCATTGTGTGCGCAATTTCTTTTTCGAAATATGCGTAGTGATAAGCGGTCGTTTCTGTTATTAGTTGTATTGTTCTTTTCTGCTTATATACAAAGAAAATTGTCCTTTTATCTCAATTACTTTATCGTAGTTGGGCACCCAGCTCTTTCTCTAGGTTCTCTTGTATTTTGCCCATAATCTTATCGATGCGTTTATCGTCGAGTGTTTTGTCGTAATCTTGCAAAACGAAATTCACAGCATACGACTTTTTGTCTTCGGGCAGATGTCTCCCTTCATACACATCAAAGAGGGTAACCTCTCTCAGTAGTTTCCTTTCGGAGTTATATGCAATTTTCTCTATCTCTGCAAATGTAATGTTTTTATCGATAAGTAGTGCTAAATCTCGTTTTACGGATGGAAATTTTGGTAGTTCAGAAAAGAGAACCACATTCTTACGTGTTACTTTCATTAGTGCGTCCCAATTGAACTCAGCAAAGTAAACATCAGTATCTATGTCGAACCCTTTTAGTACTTGTTGGTGAATTACACCCCAGTTTACCAAATGCTCCTTGCGTGTTCCTATGCTCATGCCCGAGGCAAATAGTTCGTTGCTGAAAGGAGTGTGATCCAATTGTTTGTTATCGTTGAGGCCCAATCTTAGGAGTATGTTTTCAACATGTGCTTTCAGTTCATAGGCCGAGCTGACTGTCTCGGCCACAGCCCAGTTTTTAGAGTTGCGTTTGCCACAAATCCATACACCTAGCCGAGTCTCTTCGGTGTATTGTGCCACTGGATTGTTTGGGTCGGTTTTGTCGGCATCGTAGGAGTAGCAGTTGCCAAACTCATAGAGGCTCAAATCGGCATGTTTGCGATTTGCATTATGAATTATGTTTTCCAAGCCTCCATACAACAATGTTTGGCGCATTACATTCAGGTCGCCACTCAAGGGATTGAGCAAGTTTACGTTGTTGCTGACTGGATACACTTCAGATGCTACGTAGTAAGCTTTCTGTGTAAGAGAATTATTCATAATCTCGTTAAAGCCAAGTGCACTCAGCTGTCTCGAAATGAGTGTTTGCAACTCATGTTTGCGGTCTGTGTCTGTTTCGTTAGATAAGTTAGATTTCAATGAATCGCTTATTTCTATATTGTTATAGCCATATATGCGTAGTATCTCTTCTATTACATCCACATCGCGCAGCACATCTACTCTGTAGGTTGGAATGCTCAACTGCAGTGCTTGTTCTGTTTCGCTCTCCACAACAATATCTAGGCTACTGAGAATGCTTTTGATTGTAGCTGTAGAGATTTCTTTACCAATAAGGGAGTTCACTTTTCGTAGGTTTAGCTCCACTTTGGGTTGAGGTGCTTCCACCGGATATATATCGCGGATGGCCCCTTCAATAGTGCCTCCTGCGGTTTCTTGTATCAATAGTGCTGCACGTTTTAGTGCATAGAGTGTGTTGTTGGGGTCGAGACCTCTTTCAAATCTGAACGATGAATCGGTATTGAGCAGATGTCGGCGTGCGGTCTTGCGCACCCATGTTGGGTTGAAATAGGCCGACTCTAAAAACACATCAGTTGTGTTTTCAGTTACACCTGCATCCATTCCGCCAAATACACCTGCAATACACATTCCCTCTTCGGCATTACAAATCATCAAATCTCTTTCGTGTAGCTTGCGCTCTTGCTCGTCTAGAGTTGTAAACAAGGTTTCGTTCTCTACTGTGCGCACCACTACTTTGTTTCCTTTTATTTGGTTTGCATCAAAGGCGTGTAGTGGCTGACCCAATTCGTGCAATACAAAGTTGGTAATGTCCACCACATTATTGATGGGGCGAATACCAATGGGCAAAAGTCTGTTTTTTAGCCAGTCGGGGCTCTCTTCTACTTTTACATTGCGGATAGTGAGCCCTGTGTAGCGTGGACAAGCTTCAGTGTTTTCCACTGTCACATCTATGCCACCTTCTGCAGTGTCTATTTTGAAATCCTCAACCGAGGGCTTGTTTAGTTTGTAGGGCATACCTGCTTGTTTAAGATAGGCAGCCAAATCGCGTGCTACACCAAAATGAGAGGTAGCATCTACACGGTTGGGAGTAATGTCAACTTCCAATACATAGTCGCTCTTCACATTGTAATACTCCTTGGCAGGCATTCCTGGCTGTGCATCGTGGGGCAAAACTATAGTTCCGTCTTGCGCAGTGCCCACACCAATTTCTATTTCCGAACAAATCATACCTTGTGACTCTTCGCCTCTAATTTTGGAGCGCTTTATCTTAAATTGGTCATCGGCCGTATAAAGGGTTGTTCCTACAGTTGCTACTACCACTTTTTGGCCTGCAGCAACATTGGGTGCACCACAAACAATGTTTAGCGGTTGGCTGTTGCCAATGTTTACTGTTGTCAGGTGCAAGTGATCTGAGTTGGGGTGGGGGGTGCAAGTCAGTACTTCGCCAATAACCAAACCCTCCAAACCACCTTTGATAGTTTGAATTTCGTTCAAACCCTCGGTTTCCAAACCAATAGATGTAAGTGCGTCAGCAGTAGCTTGTGGAGAAAGGTCGAAATCTAAATAATCTTTCAACCAATTGTATGAAATATTCATTATGTGCGTATATTTTTATTTTATTGCTATCGTTGGTGTAGCTTTATTGGAATACATTCCAAAAAAACTCTCCAAAATTACAAAAAAATCAGAGAGATAAGAAATGTAGCTAACAAAAAAGATGAAAATGGAGTGGAGAGGGTGCATTATGGTTACTTGCGAGTGAAGGGCCTTGGTATATGCGGAGCTCTTGCTCTGTATATTGTTTTCCAAAGCAGAGGCATTATACTTTATAGGAGAGAACCCTCCAAAATCGCCATTCTACTGTAAGAGCTTTGTTGTTGCACTGTTATTGTAAACAAATAAGTACCCAAAGTTTCTAATAATTTTGTACATTTGCTAGGTAAATAAAAGCGTAAATAGCAAATTATCGCACCTAGCGAGAAGAGAAATCGCACTAAATCACAACAAAAATAAAACAGATACAAATGGCAAATAAATTTTTTATAATCGCACTACTAGCATTAGTATTCAACTCTTGTACTGGAATATCGAAACAAGAAAACAAAGAACCAGCAACATCAGAAACTATTGTAGATGATATTGTAACTACTTCGTCAACCAACAAAGATGGGGAGACCATTGGTATATCATTTAACAATACAAAAGGGATAGCTACCCTAGTTCTCAATGGCGAAACTATTGAACTGCTTCAACAAAAAGCTGCATCGGGGTTTTGGTACAAGAATGATAAGTACGAATTGAGAGGAAAAGGAAACAATATAGAATTGAGAAAAGACGATGCTGTAGTTTTCTCGCACGAAGACGAAATTGTAACTTCTTCACTGCAGAACAAAGCTGGACAAACGCTTCACATGACTTTTAATAACACTACAAACCAAGCAAAGGTTTATTTAGACGGAGGCGAACAAATTGAATTGGTGGGCCAAACTCCTGCATCGGGGGTATGGTACAAAAACGAGCAATATGAATTGAGAGGGAAAGGAGACAATGTTGAACTGACAAAAGACGGAGAGGTAGTTTTTAAAATGGATTAGGTTTAGAGGGGCTACTCTCACCAACATTGTGAAATATGAGAAGAGGGTTTCCTTTCTACCCCTCTCTTGATAGATACGGAGCCGATGGCTTCGTATATTTTTTTTGAGCAAACAAGTAGCTTTGTATTTCTGCTTCATAAGCTGCTATTTATGAAAGCATGGTTTTACACAGAGAGGGGCTGTTATGGGCATTCTTGCAATTATAGATTTACAATGACTACTGATAGAGGCAATTGCATGATTTTGGCAGTATATAAATAATAAAAAAGTGTCCAGAACATTGTTCTAGACACTTTTTGTGTGAAATAGTTATAAGTTTGTATAGTTTCTTCTATTAGTAACCTCTTATTGCTTTAATTCCTGGAAGTTCTTTGCCTTCCATAAACTCGAGCAATGCGCCACCACCTGTTGATACATACGATACTTTGTCGGCAAGACCAAACTTGTTGATACAAGCTACAGAGTCTCCACCACCAATGAGAGAGAATGCACCTTTCTCGGTTGCAGCTGCTATTGCCTCAGCTACAGCACGCGAACCTTGTTCGAAGTTTTCGAATTCGAAAACACCTGTTGGACCGTTCCAAAGAATAGTTTTTGAGTTTTTTATTACCTCTACAAATGCTTTTTGAGATTCTGGTCCAATATCTAAACCTTCCCATCCTTCGGGTATATCTTTTACAGGAGCAAAAGAAGTTTTGGCATCGTTGCTAAAGCTGTCAGCAATTTTTGCATCGGTTCCTAACAGCAAATTTATGCCGTTTGCTTTTGCTTTTTCGACCAACTCTATCGCTAGGTCTAGTTTGTCGTCCTCCACGATAGAGTTGCCAATATTGCCACCAAAAGCTTTCGCAAATGTGTAGGTCATGCCTCCGGCAAGAATTAGGTTATCAACAGTGTCGAGTAGGTTGTTGATAATTTCTATTTTAGATGAAACTTTAGAACCACCCATAATAGCTGTGAAAGGGCGTTCCGTATCTTTTAGTACTTTCTCTACTGCATTTATCTCTTTTTGCATTAAGTAGCCAAACAGTTTGTTGTCGGCATCAAAATGCTCTGCAATGAGAGCTGTAGATGCATGTGCTCTGTGGGCTGTGCCAAAAGCATCGTTTACATATACATCGGCCAAAGTGGCCAGTTTTTTAGTAAAATCCTTTTGAGATTCTTTTACTGCTTTCTTGGCTGCTGCTTTTTCTTTGTCAGTTGCATTGTCAGCAATATTGCGTGCTTTGCCTTCTTCTTCGGCATAAAATCTTAAGTTCTCGAGCAACAATACCTCTCCGGGTTGCAATGCTGCGGCTTTTGCTTCGGCTTCGTCTCCTATACAGTTGTTGGCAAATTGCACTTCCACACCCAATAGTTCTGAAATGCGTGGTAAGATATGTTTCAAAGAAAATTTAGCGGTAACTTCCTTTGGACGTCCAAGGTGAGTGCCAATAATAACACTTCCACCATCTTTGATAATTTTTTTCAGAGTGGGCAGTGCTGCACGAATGCGTGTGTCGTCGGTGATGTTGAATTGTTCATCTAGTGGCACATTAAAGTCCACTCGGACGAAAGCTTTTTTTCCTGAAAAATTAAAATGTTCGATAGTTTGCATAATATATTTAAGTTTTATCTAATGTTCTTCTACCTAATGATTGTGTTGAAAATAACCAATGTAGATTGCAAAGATAATACATTGTTGTTAGTTATTTTTAGATTGAACAAGAAAATTACACTTCGTCTATTTTTATTTCGTACGATATAGGAATGCACGACTTGTACATTGCCAATACTCCACAATAGTTTTCGAAAGATAGTTTGACGGCTCTTTCAATTTTCTTTATTGGTAAATCGTCACCCTTGAACTCGTATGTAAGTTTCATCGACTCGTACTTTTTTGGGTGTTCATCAGTCAATTCCGCATCTATCTTGATATCGAAATGTTTTAATTCTACGCGCATTTTTCGTAGTGTTTCCACCACATCAAGTCCTGTGCATCCTGCAGCTGCTGCAAGTAACAATCGTTTTGGTCTAGGTCCCTTGTTCTCTCCTCCTTGGTCTTCTCCAAGGTCTATTACAATGTTGTGTCCGTCGATGTCTGTAGAAAAAGTATTATTTTCTTCCCAAACTGTTTTAATAGAATGTGTAGTCATATTTCTTTTTTTTGTTTTAATTTAATGTCATTATTAAACAATTTACTGCTAGTTTAGTTCGTTTGCAAGCATAAGTATAAAAACCCACTTGTGCAAAGGGTTTTATTAGATTAAATCTTTTACCGAAAGAGTTTATTATAAGCGCACAAATTGTTACTTTTGCATAAAACGATCGATATGATTGATGTGAATGCGCATGTTTTATTGATTTATACTGGCGGAACAATCGGCATGATTGAGAACTTGGAGACTGGTGCATTGGAACCTTTCAATTTTAGTCACCTCCGATCTAATGTGCCCGAAATGAAGCGCCTAAACTTTCATGTGGACACATATATCTTCGATCCACTCATAGATTCTTCGGAGATATCGCCTGTCAAGTGGCGCGAAATGGTGCAAGTAGTGAAAGCTAATTACAACGACTACGACGGATTTGTGATATTGCATGGCACAGACACAATGTCTTACACTGCATCGGCGCTTAGCTTTATGTTCGAAAATCTGACAAAACCCATCATATTTACAGGCTCGCAGCTCCCTATAGGGAAATTGAGAACCGATGGTAAAGAAAACTTGATAACAGCTCTCGAAATTGCCGCAGATAAAGCTGCGAATGGGCATCCTGTTGTGCCCGAAGTTTGTATCTATTTTCAAAACGTGCTTTTTAGAGCCAATAGAACAACTAAAATAAATGCTGAAAACTTTAATGCTTTCACTAGTGCCAACTCATCTTTCTTGGCAGAAGCTGGTGTGACTATTCGATATAATACAAACGATGTACTAAAACCAGACTATGATAAAGAGGTAGTCTTCTATGAATCTTTTGACGATAGCATTGCAGTGCTCAAGATATTTCCTGGTATCCCTCCCGAAGTGGTCTCGGCAGTGCTTCGTGTTAAAAACATAAAAGCTGTAGTGCTAGAAACTTATGGCTCAGGCAATGCTCTGAGCGATGAGTGGTTTCTTTCTGAAGTGAAAAAAGCGGTAGATCGCAACATCGTTGTTGTGAATGTAACACAATGCTTGTACGGACTAGTTGCCATGCAGCGCTACGAAACAGGTCAACACTTACTGAAGGCAGGAGTGATAAGTGGGTATGACATGACCACTGAAACTGCTATTGCTAAACTAATGTATCTGTTTGGTTTGGAGAAAACACCTAAAGAGGTGTGCCAATTGATGCAAGTTTCATTGAGAGGAGAAATGAATACTGAAGATGATTGAAGGGTACGAAAACTTAGCGGCACTAGCTGCAAAATCGGAGGCCGACTTTAAGAAGTTTCACAAGCAGAACCTAAAGCAATTGAAAAAGATGGATTGCGAAATTCATGCATTGCACAACACCTATACAGAAAAGATAGATTGTTTGCAGTGTGCCAATTGTTGTAGAACCTTAGGACCACTTATTACCGATGCTGATATAAAGCGCATAGCAAATGCTTTGCGCCTCTCTCCTTCAGAAGTAGTGGATACTTATTTGAGAATTGACGAAGATGGAGACTATGTGTTCAAAGAGATGCCCTGCCCGTTTCTTATGACAGACAATTATTGCATGATCTACGAAAACAGACCCAAGGCATGTAGAGACTATCCGCATACCAATCGGAAGAAATTCTATCAAGTGCATAAATTATCCATCAAAAATGCTTATACTTGTCCTATTGCTTACGAAGTCTTAAGCGGAATATTAAGAATAAAAAAATAAATGGACAATTTAAATTACGGAGTTATAGGGAATTGCAGAAGTGCTGCATTGGTATCAAAAGAAGGAAGTATTGATTGGTTTTGTTTTCCCGATTTCGATTCGCCTTCTATTTTCTCCCGTTTGCTAGACAGAGAAAAGGGAGGTCATTTTGCATTCATTGTATCAGATGAATACACTGTGTCGCAAAGATATGTAGATAAGACCAATATTCTCATTACTACTTACGAGGCAGAAGAGGGGGCGTTTTTGGTGTTTGACTATATGCCTCACTTTACCACAACCGAAAATAAATCGTACTTACCTCCAGAAATACACAGATATATGCGCGTGATACGCGGTAAGCCTCGTTTAAGAATAGAGTATAAACCACGTATGAATTATGCACGTGAAGAGGTGAAGCATCTAAAATTTGAGGAATATATAAAAACTGTATCTAAAGAACACGAGGACGATAAGATATACTTATATACGAGTGTAGATTTTGACACTGTATTAAATGGAGAAGAGTTTGTTTTGACTGACCATCAGTTCTTTCTTTTGTCATACAACCAGAAGTTAGTAAAGGTAGATTTACAAGGGATACATCTCAACTACGAGCGAACCAAGGTATATTGGATGAATTGGAGTAACCGTTCGCGTCAGTTTGAGGAGTACAACGATTTGATTACACGCAGCATACTTGTGCTCAAATTGATGTCGTATCAGTACTCAGGAGCCGTTCTGGCGGCTCTTACAACTAGCCTGCCTGAGTCCATAGGTGAAGTTAGGAACTGGGATTATCGTTTTTGTTGGGTCAGAGATGCCTCTATGACTATTGATACCCTCATATATATGAAGCATGGCAACACAGCAAAAAGATTTATCAATTTTATTACACAGATTCTAAAGTCACGCGACGATGACTTCCAGATTATGTATGGCATTCGTGGAGAGAAAGAACTAACAGAAGAAATATTGCCTCATCTGTCTGGATACGAAAACTCTGCTCCTGTTAGGATTGGAAATGCTGCCTATGATCAAAAGCAAAACGACTCTATTGGCTATTTGCTAGATGTAATTTATCAATACTATCTCTATTTCCCTGGAACGCTAGATGAGGTTGAAGAGATTTGGGAAATAGTAAAGAACCTTGTTCGGCGTGTGTTGCGCGATTGGGTCAAGCCCGATCAAAGTATTTGGGAGTTTAGAACCATTTCGCGACATTTTGTATTCTCAAAAGTGATGAGCTGGGTAGCAATTGACAGGGCCTCAAAAATTGCTTCGCTCATTCAGAAAGATAAATATGCGAATGCCTGGGAAGGTGCCGCTGCTGAAATTAAAGAGGATATCATAACCAACGGTTGGAAAGAGGAGATACAATGCTTTTCGCAGGCGTATGACAATTTAGATTTTGACTCTTCTGTATTGTTGATGCAAACTTATGGTTTTATTGAAGCTACGGATGAACGTTACATTAAAACCGTGAAAACCATTAAAGAGAATCTGTTGTACAATGGTTTGATGTATCGATATAAATCGAAAGACGATTTTGGTAAACCAACTTCAGCTTTCACTATTTGCACGTTTTGGCTCATAGAGGCCCTATACGTAATTGGCGAACATGACGAAGCCAAAGAGATATTCGACAGTTTGATTAAGAATGTAAATCACGTAGGATTATTGAGCGAAGACCTAGACTTTGAGACTAAACGCCGATTAGGAAATTTCCCCCAGGCATACTCTCACTTAGCATTGATTAATACTGCATCTTTGTTTGTAGAGGAAAAAACATTGTCTCAGTTTATACGTGCATAATCCGCATTATTCAACACATTAGCTCTATTCTGAGTAATGTTCACTTTTATCTTTACGCATCTGCTGTGCTCTAAACTCCTTGAAATAAAGGCCTATATCGGCGGAGCTGGACACCCCAGCATCTACACAAAGCTAAAACGTGAATAATACGAGATAACACGAGAGTGATACAATATTTGGTTTCATGTGTGAAATACTTTTGTATATTTCTTATAGCTTCGTTGTATCGTGATACTTTTGCAATATAAAGCACAAAAAAACGTTTTTGCAGGCTTGCCTGCAAAAACGTTTTTTATTACTCAGTCATTTTTAAGCCCCTTTTGAAGGTATTCATGACTTATTATGTCAATTCTAATTGATTAGTCTGCAATGAAAATTGCAACACGGTTCCAATCGTTTTCAGCATAAGGTTGTTCTGTGTCACCTTTCCACTCTAAGCTAATTCTGCTGCTGTCAATTTGATATTGGCTAGTTAAAGCATCAGCTACAGCTTTCGCACGTCTTTCAGAGAGCTTCATGTTATAATCGGGAGTTCCTGTTTGGCGGTCAGCATAAGCAACTATTTGAACAGTAGCTTTAGGATTAGTCTTCATGTATTCGGCAGTGTTGTAAACACTTATTTGTTGTTGTCTGTCAATGGTTGCAGAGTTCAAGCGGAAGAATACTACGTTAGGTACATATACGCTTTCGGCAACTTGAGGAACAATTTCTGGACATTCTGGGCAGAATTCTGGTCTTTTACTTAAGTTTTCGTTTTCTGCACGAAGTCTGTTTATTTGGCTGTTCAAGTCGTTAATCAAGTTGTAGTCCATTAGTTCGGCAGTAGTAAAGTCTTGTTTTCCACCCAATCCAAATTTCATTCCTACAAGTGCTTGACCAATAACATCAAATTGAAATTTTCCGGGAGTAGTTTCAGCATAGTGCTTTCCAAATGAATTGTGAAGAGCAGTTGCAGCTAACTCTACAAAAATAGAGAAGTTGTTTGAAAAACGGAAATCATTGATTAATCCAAGATTCCAAGTAAGTTCTTGATTTTGTTTTGAAAACATGCTTCCATTTGGATTTACTTTTTTAAAGTCTTTGTCCATACCGTAAATATAACCAACCCCTACATAAGGGATGAAGTTATATACTCTGTCTGCTTTGTAGCCAACTGCTGCATTAGTTGCATTCCACATTAAGTCTAGGTGAGGATGAACGAAAGAGTCGGTAACATAATCACCATTGCTTGTTTTGTAGTGTTCGTGCTGGCCTACATTGATGGCCAAACGAGCACCCCAGTTAGGAGTATTCCATCGGCCAACAGCCAATTGTCCTTGCCATCCAAGGGCGTCAATGAAATCGGCATCTTTACTTCCTTTACCGTAGTACATGTTTGTACCTCCAGCTACACTCATAAACCAGTTGTCACTAGCTTTGTTTTTCAGGTAAACATCACCATGTGAGACATTTTGGAACTCCTGGGCACTTAATCCAAATGCAACAAGAGCTGTCATTAATAATAAACTAATTTTTTTCATAAATTTAAATTCTAATTAAACATTCTGTATTACAATAACTCGATATTTATTTATTTGCATTTTATCGAATTAAGCGATAGTTTTGTGTTAGTGTTTCCATCGCTATATCATTCTTATAACAAATGCTAAAATAAATTGTTCATATACAATCGTTTATTCTACGATAAAGAGTTAAGATATACAAATAACGCATTTTGTTAATAGCGGTACAGGGTATTCTCAACCTATCATCAGTTTACAAATATAAGATATATAGTTTGATAATCGTTTATTTTTGTAAGAAAACGATTCAATATTACGTTTTAGATTTGCAGCAGTCCCTTATGGTTAAAATGAGTTTTATTTAACCTAAGTAGCTTTTCAGTAATTTGCTACGTGAGTCTTGTCGAAGTCTGCGGATAGCTTTCTCTTTTATTTGCCTTACACGTTCGCGGGTCAACTGAAATTTGTCGCCAATCTCTTCTAAAGTCATCTCTTGCGAACCTATGCCAAAGAACATTTTTATGATGTCGCTTTCTCGCTCGGTTAGTGTAGATAAAGATCTGTCTATTTCTTTTTGAAGCGATTCATTGATTAAGGATCTGTCAGCCAGTGGAGCATCATCATTTATCATCACATCAAGTAGGCTATTGTCTTCGCCTTCCACAAAAGGTGCATCCATAGATATATGGCGTCCTGACACTTTAAGAGAGTCTCTTACCTTTTCTACTGGTATATCAAGCGCAATGGCTAGCTCCTCGGCCGATGGTCTGCGCTCATTCTCTTGTTCAAATTTTTGTAGAGCTTTGCTTATTTTGTTAAGCGAACCAACTTGATTGAGCGGAAGTCTCACAATACGCGATTGCTCGGCTAAAGCTTGTAGGATAGATTGACGAATCCACCATACTGCATAGCTAATAAATTTAAAACCACGGGTTTCATCAAATTTTTCAGCAGCTTTTATCAAGCCTAAGTTACCTTCGTTTATTAAGTCTGGTAAGCTGAGACCTTGATTTTGATATTGCTTTGCAACTGAAACTACAAAGCGTAGATTTGCTTTAGTGAGTTTTTCTAAAGCTTCTCTATCACCTTTTCTAATGGCCTGTGCCAATTCGACCTCTTCCTCTACAGTAATTAAATTTTCGCGACCAATTTCCTGAAGGTACTTGTCTAAAGATGCACTCTCACGATTTGTGATTGATTTTGTTATCTTTAATTGTCTCATTTGTATATTTTTATCGTTGTTTTTTTATTCTATATATTGGGTATGCAAAGATACTATTTTATTTGACAGCATAAAAATGTACTACTTTGCTTGCTTTTCACTTATACTTTTGGGTTGTAAACAGATACTAACAAAGGAAGCAGCATTTTGCTGTTTCCTTTGTCTAAAACACTTACTACGATGATTTGTTACTTGTAGCGACTTAATTTAAAGTAGTTTAACTTATTCACCAGATAAATCAATAGCAATGTATTGAGTTTTACTATTTGGATAGAAACCTGCTATCAGTATTGCTTTATCCTCGGCATTGGAAGAAACTGTCATTTGAACAATCTTATTTATGTCGGCTTCTGTATTTACAGGTATATTATTTATACGAAGAATAATAAATCCTTTGTTTATGCCTTCTTTTCTAAATTTACCGTTGTTTTCTACAGCAGTAACTTCAACTCCACTTGTGATTCCCAGCTTTTGTTTCCCCTCGTTCGAAATTTCGGCAAATGTTGCACCTAATTTATCCATGCCAGCTACTGCCTTTGTCAGCTCAGTTCCACCTTGGTCATTTTGTAGTTCTACTGTGTAGCTCATTTCTTTGCCATCTCTCTCTATCATTACTTTTATTTTATCGCCAGGGCGATATCTACCTATTTGATTTTGCAATTCATTAAAATTGCGTATAGATGCATTGTTTATTGATTTAATGATATCGCCTTTCTTTAATCCTGCTGCTTTTGACGGACTTCTTTCTGAAAAATCATCAATCTGAACACCAACTATTTTTTGTAATTCTCGATATTTTTCAGGGTCATTTTCTTTTATGTATTCAATATTTGGTGATAAAATACCCATCACGGCGCGTTGTACAGACCCATACTCTTTAATGTCTGATGCTACCTTACCAGCAATGGAAATGGGAATTGCAAAAGCATAGCCCGCAAAATTTCCTGTTTGAGAATATATGGCTGTGTTTATACCTACGAGTTCGCCCCGTGTATTTACGAGTGCACCACCACTATTGCCAGGATTTACAGCTGCATCAACTTGTATGAATGATTGTAAACTCCTAGCTTCTCCAATAATGTTAGCTCTGTTTTTGGCGCTTACAATACCTGCTGTTACTGTGGAGGTTAAGTTGAATGGATTACCTACAGCCAAGACCCATTCGCCTACTTGCAGATCATCTGAATTGCCAAATGAAACATAGTTGAAGTCCTCTTCACTCTCTATTTTTATTAATGCAATATCAGTTCCAGGGTCAGCACCAATTACAGTTGCAACGTACTCACTGTTGTTGTTTAGTGTTACTGATACTTCTGAAGCACCTGCAACAACGTGGTTGTTGGTAATGATATAGCCATCTTTAGAGATGATTACTCCAGAACCAAATCCTACTTGGGGTTGTGGTTGACCGAAATCGAAATCGCGGTTTCCAAAAAAGAATTCAAACGGGTCTATATACTGTTGTCTTCTTCTAGATGAATCTCTTCTTGGAGGAACTTTGGTAGTTTTGACATGAACTACCCCATGAATTGTTTTTTTTGCAGCTTCCGTAAAATCAGGGTACCCCTCCGATGTTGTCATATTCGCGAGACGAACATTGCTTTGGTTAAAGTCTTGTGAGAAGTTTTGCGAAAACTCGCTTCTTGCTTTATTTGATGAAGCATTTCTTTTTTGCATATAGTCGTAACCAAATAGAGCAACTGTTGCACTTAAGATAGCTACCAAAATAATGGTAAGTATTTGTTTAAAATTAGCTTTCATAGTCTATTCTTTTTATTGTGATTTTATTATTATGTTAGCTCAAATTTAGACACAAAAAACGTTCTAAAAAAATGAGTTTACTAAATATTTTGTCTCTTTTAACGGTAAAAATAAACGGTTAACCTGCTTTAACTGCCTGTTATATAGCAGGAAACTATTTTAACGTTTGAGTTTTCTTAAATCAATTCTATTTCATTTTCTCTCTCTATTAGCTTCTCGTTGCAAAAACAGATAATTGGCAACTGGTGTTAGTAAATCTAATAGAGGTATAGAAAACCGAAACTTTCCTGCATTATAAATTATGCTATTCTTATTAAGCACCCATAGTTGTGTTATGTAGCGAATTGAAAATAAGAAAAGCCCAAAAAATAGTAGAAAATTCAACGAGTAAATTAGCCCTACTGCTGAGAGCATTGCAAAAAGCAAATAAAATGTATATCTGCTAAACACTTCAAATTCAAGAATTTTAGTTGCATTTTTGGTGTAATATTTCTGAGTGGTTAGATATTTTGCTTTTATATTTCTCCAGCTCGAAAAATTATCTACGACATTACTAACAACCATGCTATTTGGTGAAGCTACTATTGCCGTGTTTTCTTTTGTTGCAATCTTGTTAATAAATACATTGTCCTCTCCATCTTGTATGTTTAGTACAGAAGAGAATCCTTTATTTTCAAAAAACAAATGCTTTCTAAAGGCCATGTTGCGACCAATACCCATATATGGTTTTTTTGCCAGTGCCATGCTTGAATATTTTATACCACAAAACATATTATCGTAGAGCATGTAGTTCTTGAAAAAGCTTTTATTTATTTCTAGTTGGCAGCATCCCAGCACAACATTTTTTCCTTTGTCAAAGGTTTTTGCATATTCATAGACCCATTTTTCCGACAAAGGTTTAGTGTCGGGTTCTGTAAAAAGCAGAATGTCGTGCTTAGCAGCTTTGATTCCCAATGTTAGTGCAAGTTTTCTATCATTTATAGTGTTTGAATCAATTGGGATAAAGGTGACATATAAATTAGAATAATTATTTATAAATCTGCTCAATACATCATTTGTGCTGTCAGTTGATGCATTATCAACAACTACGACCTGAAAGTTGGTGTAGTCTTGATTTAAAATGAATGGCAGATTGTTTCGAAGGTTTTCAGCTTCATTCTTAGCCGTTATAATTATAGATATTCCTGGTAGTTCTTTTTCAGATACATCTAGAACATCATTGGATGTGCTATTGTTTGCTGCATGTATGTATGGTTTGCGAAACAGATAAAGATAATAGAAAATCTGTATAATAAAGAAAGTGAAATAAAGTACAATTATAGTCCATTCGTAAACAGAAACTTTATTAAAAAAAGAAATAGTATTCATGTCAAATATTAGATAGTATCAGAGAAATATGATTTGGTCATATCTCTACAGTTATATTGCGATGCCATTACTTCGCCATATGCACCTGCAGAGCGTATAGCTATAATATCTCCTCTTTGAGTCTTGTTTAGTTCAAAGTTTTTTGCAAATGTGTCACTCGATTCGCAAATGGGCCCAACAATATCATAAGGGCGTTGCTCCTTACTAGATGTAAGGTTCTCAATATGATGAAAGGCTTGGTAGAGAGCAGGTCGAATGAGGTCGGTCATTCCTGCATCTAAAATTACAAAGTTTTTTTTGATTCCTTCTTTCAGATACGTTACTCGCGAAATAAGTGAGCCACATTGTGCAACTATTGATCGTCCCAGTTCAAAGTGGAGCGTTTGTTTGTCTCTTAGTTTGAGGTGTGAAGAAAACAACTTGAAGTACTTAGAGAAATCGGCAATAGGATATTTGTTGGGATTTTCGTAATTTATACCTAAGCCACCTCCAACATTTATGTGTTGGAGCCAAATTTTCTTAGATTCGAATAGAACTTGCAGTTCATTTATTTTAGTACAGAGTTTTTTGAAAGAAGATAATTCGGTTATTTGAGAACCAATATGAAAATGTAGGCCTATTAGTTTTAAAGAGGTCAAAGAGGGTAGCAGTTCTAATACCTCTTGAATGTTTTCTTCTTCCAATCCAAATTTATTTTCGTTGAGACCTGTTGTTATGTATCTATGTGTTTGTGCATCAACGTTTGGGTTGATACGTAAAGCAATTTTTGCAATCTTGTTTTTACTTTTAGCCAAGGCATTTATTGCATGTAGCTCTGGTATAGATTCTACATTGAAAGAGAATATATCATTTTCTAAAGCAGTTTTTATCTCTTTATCAGTTTTGCCAACACCTGCAAATGCAATTTGCTCTGGCCTAAAACCACATTCAATAGCCTTTATAATTTCGTTTCCACTCACACAGTCTGCTCCAAATCCATGTTTCGAAATCTGTTGCAACAGATATGAGTTAGTGTTTGCTTTGAGAGCATAATGCACATAGAAGGGTTTGCCTTCTATTTCTGTTTGTATTGTTTCTATAGTTTGATTGAGCAATTCAATATTGTAATAATAAAAAGGAGTTTCAATAGATTGAAACTTGTGAAGTGGGAATTTATTTTTAATCATAATTTATTGTCTTATAAAGAATTTCTATTTGGGTGCAAAAGTAAAAAAAAAGAGTCTAAATGTATGGAACAAAATAAATCAGTAAGTGTTAGATATAAGCTCCATGGCTTTATGCACTTTTACATCCATAGGTAGGAGTGCGTTTATCCAGTTAATATTTAGTCCTCGTCGCTCCATTCCTCTAAACCATGTCATTTGCCTTTTAGCAAATTGATGTATGGCTATTTCGAGTTGGCTAAACATTTCTTGATATGATATCTGTCCGATTGCATAAAGTGTAGCAAATTTATATTCTAACCCGTAATATATAAGGTCTTCTGGGGCTACACCTAGAGATAATATGTTCTTGACTTCATCTATCATACCTTCATCAATTCGTGCTTTTAGACGAGAAGATATTTTATTACGCCTGTTATCTCTATCAATATATACACCAATAATAACAGAGTCAATAGGTTTATAATCTTGAAAAGTTGGTTTTTGCTTCTGTTGAAATACTGCTATTTCTATTGCTCTTATCGTTCTTTTCTTACTGTCGGAGTCGGTTGTGTTGTGCAGTTTTTTGTGTTTTGATAAGATAACAGTGAGTTCGTCCAATGATTTATTTTGCAATGAATCTCGCAAGAAATCATTTTTTGGTACTTTCTTTAACTCAAATCCTTTTAAAACAGACTCAATGTACAGACCAGTCCCTCCGCATAGTAGAGGTGTTTTGTTTCGATTCAAAATATCTTGGTATGCAATATGAAAATCTTTTTGAAAATCATATAGGGTGTATTTATCTCCTGGCTCTCTAATATCGATAAGGTGATGCCTTATTGTTTTTGATCCTATCGTGTATTCGTTTAAATCTTTCCCAGTACCAATGTCCATTAATCGGTATATTTGTCTAGAATCTCCACTGATTATTTCGGCATCAATCTTGTTTGCAAGTTCTACTGCAAAAGGAGTTTTTCCACTTGCTGTGGGGCCTATAATTGTAATTAACTTTGCCAATTTGCTGCTTCTTGTTTTTTGATGAATAAATTACCAACTACCACCGGCACCACCTCCACCAAAGCGGCCACCGCCACCACCCCCAAAACCACCTCCGCCAAAGCCTACGCCTCCGCCAAAACTTCCTCTTCTGCCTCCACCAATGATAGGAGGGAAGAAAACAGGCCCTCGTCTGCTATTGCTAGATCCGTCACCACCAATGTTTTGGTCGTCTCCTCCTTTTTTTGAAATGGCCATTATAAAGAAGATGAAAAATATCGCAAACAAGATAATGGAGGTTAGAGGTATTCCTTTCTCAGTGTTTTGCATCTCTGGATCGAATTCTCCGGCAAGGCGTTTTACCATGGAGTCAATTCCAGAGTTTACTCCGCTAAAGTAATCGTTATTTTTAAAATGGGGTATCATTCTGTCTCGAACAATTCTACCAGCATAAGCATCATTAATGCGAGCCTCCAATCCATAGCCTACTGCTATAAATGCATCTCCACGGCTATTGCCTATTTTTGGTTTGATGAGAATAACAGCTCCATTGTCTTTTCCTTTTTGTCCAATTTTCCACTTTTCGCCAAGACGAAATGCATAGTCTGATGCAGTGTATCCCTCTAAATCTTTGACTGTAACTATATAAATTTGCGTAGATGTAGTATCGTGGTACGTTAGTAATTTGCTTTCGAGTAGTTGCTTTTCGGTTTTGGAAAATATGTTTGCAAAATCGTTCACCAATCGTGGAGGCGACATTGGTGAAGGGATGTCTTGTGCAACAATACTATGAGATAGTATCAAAAATAGTATAAGGGGTAGATTAATCTTCCAGAATAATTTCATTATCTAATTCGTTTAAATCACCTTCTTGATAAGGATATTTTTGTTTTATTAAATTGCCTACTTTGTCAACT
>CAYVLC010000039.1:0-20238 GCA_964452155.1 uncultured Dysgonomonadaceae bacterium | reverse complement strand
GGTTTATAAGTTTTCGTTCTTAATTCTTAACTCTTAATTCTTAATTCTTAACTGCTTCACCACCACCCCATATATTGACACAACAAGGGGATGTTCATAAAAAAAAGAACATCCCCTTGTGAAATTTTAGAATATAAAAAAGTATGTTAGTTGACAGACGGAGTGATAACAAACTTGCGGAATTCTACAGGTCCGTGATCGCCCTGTATCATAATTGGTCCTGGAGCACCCTCGTTGCTATTGAGCGAACCACCAGTGATACCAGGAATGGGCCGGTTTGAAATTACCTCAATGCCATTATGAACAATGGTTACATGGCGGCCTACTAGTGTAATCTCGTATGTTTGCCATTCGCCTGCTTTTTTGGCTGCATATACAGCAGGCTCAATAAATCCGTAGATACTACCAATGCTGATAGTGCTTGGCTTGTTTACGGGGCTATCTTCAATTTGAACTTCGTGTCTTCCACGTAAGTAGATGCCACTGTTGCTACCTTCGGGATATCTGAATTCGACACTTAGCTTAAAGTCTTCGAATTTCTCATTGGTAATCAGATTGCCTCCAGCTTCGGTATTTACCAAAACACCATCAACCATTTTGAATTTGTTGTTTGCAGGAATAATCCATCTTGAGATATTGTCATCGAGAAGGTTTTTGGGATTTCCCCAAACGGGTGGTTTTTCGCGGGTTAGGCTTGGTGCTCTCACACCTGTCCACTCTAAATTATGACCATCTAGTAGCATAGTGCCCTTTAGTTGATCGTTTTGCAAACTAAATTCGAAATGAAGGTCTTCGATATCCATCCATTGTGGAGGAATAGTAAATTTATATTTTCCTGTTTCTTTTGAATACTGAACTTCAGAAATGGGGCGCACGCTTCCCTCATAGCCCACATAAGAACCCACCAAGGTAGAGAATCCTGATAGCTTTACTTCTAGCCATCCTGGGAACCCCGCGGTATCCATAAGGCCGTGTCTGAAGAGTCCTAAATCCTTCAAGTCGTCTCCCTCAATAACAATAGTGAGGTCCCATCTGCCAAGCACATCGGCACCATTGTTGGCAGGCTGCGCCAAGGCAGATGACTGTGCTGCAATGATAAGAATAAGCAGTAACAGTGTATTTCCTAATTTTCTCATGATTACAAATAATTTTTAAATGAATAAAATGCCGTATAAAACAGGCTTGTTTGTATTTTGAAAACAAACTTACATAAAAACAACAAATTAAGGAAATTTTAATTCAAATATATTTTGGCCAAAGCAAAAATAGGATTGGGGTGGTTGTTTGTTTTATGATAGATGACTGGTGGGTAGAGGGTGGGTAGAGGGCAAGAGTGGAGCGGCAACCTCTGCCACACGATTATAAATATTCATATAATCATGCCAAAGTGTGGTTGAGACTAATGTTTTATTCCATAAATAATTTAAATTGTTATGCTGGTGAGTAATATTTTTGTTACTTTGCAGATTAATTTACGGAAAGCTATACGATTGCCGTAAAATTTTGGATTTATACAATCTATTTGAATGGCTAAAAAGCATAGAATAAACAGATTCACTCTTATCAACGCCAAAATAACATCTATTGTAAGTGTTACTTTGGTGTTATTGCTAATGGGGTTGACTGTTTTGACTTTTTTTCTGGGCAAAGGTATCTCTTCGTATGTGAAAGAGAACATGAGTTTTAGTGTCATGCTTACTGAAGATGTGAGCGAGACAGAGATAAACAACCTCAGGAAACGATTGGACGGGATGCCTTTTGTGAAATCGTCGCTCTTCATTAGTAAAGAGGAGGCCAAAAAGCAGTTGATAGAAGACTTGGGCGAAGACCCCGAAGAGCTCTTGGGCTACAATCCTGCTACGGATTGTATTGAAATATACCTGCACTCGAGCTATGCCAACTCAGATAGTTTGGCCTTTGTGTCGCAACAAATAAAGGCCCAAACCAATGTGGACGATTTGCTATATAGGCAAGAGGCTTTGGATTTGGTAAACAGCAATTTGACTAAGATAAGCACAATATTATTAGCACTATCGCTTGTGTTGCTCTTTATCTCGTTTACGTTGATTAGAAACACCATTAGATTGAGTATCTACTCAAAACGATTTATTATAAACACAATGCGGCTGGTGGGTGCAACCAATGGTTTTATCAGAAAGCCATTTATTGTAAGAAACATTGTAGATGGTATTTTTGCTGCACTAATGGCCAATGTGCTCATAATGGGGTTGCTCTACTACTTGGCCCAACAGTATGCCGATTTGCGCAGCATATTGCAAACCAACGATTTGGTATATGTGTTTGCTTCGGTAGTTGTGTTGGGCATAGCCATTACATACATTTCTACCATATTTGCTGTGAATCATTATTTGCGCATGAAGACCAATCATTTGTACTATATTTAAAAAAAACTATAATCGAAAACTACACTTAGAAAATGTCTGTAAAAAAACAAATAAATAAAGAAACCGAAATGCAGCCAAAGAATTTTGCTTTGAGTAAAATGAATTTTATAATTATTGGTGTAGCTGTTGTTATCATTATTACTGGGTTTGTGCTCATGACAGGGCCATCTACCACTTTGGAGGGTGGTTTTGAACCTGACATATTTAGTGCACGCAGAATTAAGGTGGCGCCGCTGACCTGCTTCATAGGTTTTTTGGTGATGATTGTAGGTATTTTGTTTCCAGACAAAAAAACGAAAACAAAGTAGCGAAGCTTAGCTCGCACTATATACTCTTCCTATACTCACAGACGTATCTTATTTTTTTGTATTCCATTTTATCTTATTGTAAATGAGTTTATTTGAAACAATTATTATAGCCATTGTAGAGGGGCTAACAGAATTCTTGCCCGTTTCTTCTACAGGCCACATGATAATAGCACAAGCCCTATTGGGGGTAGAGAGCACCGAGTTTGTAAAAGCTTTTACGGTGAACATACAGTTTGGAGCAATACTTTCGGTGATTGTGTTGTATTGGAAACGTTTTTTTCAGTCGTGGGATTTTTATTATAAACTATTGATAGCCTTTTTGCCTGCAGCAATTATTGGCTTGCTCTTTATTGATTATATAGATGCACTGCTCGAAAGTGTGTGGGTGGTAGCCATTATGCTGGTATTGGGTGGTGTGTTTATGCTGTTTGTTGACAAATGGTTTAAACAAACTACCGTGAACCAAGAGATAGGGTGGAAGCGTGCTCTCAAAATAGGGTTTTGGCAATGTATTGCTATGATACCAGGTGTGTCGCGCTCAATGGCCACCATAGTAGGGGGCATGACAACCAAACTGACACGCAAGAATGCAGCAGAGTTCTCTTTTTTCTTAGCTGTACCCACTATGGCAGCGGCTGGAGGCTATAAGTTGTTGAAACTCCTCACAGACCCATCTGGTGTGGCCATGCTGCAAGAAAATTTGGAGACACTGCTCATTGGCAATGCAGTGGCATTTGTAGTGGCCTTGGGTGCTATTAAGTTTTTTATCGATTTTCTCACACGCCACGGATTCAAAGCGTTTGGGTATTATCGCATAGTAGTAGGTGGTATTTTGCTGGTACTCCTTTTTAGTGGTATAGAATTAAATATAATATGATGGACTTTGTAGAGGGCGAGATACTGTATATAAACAAACCACTCCATTGGACATCGTTTCGATTGGTGAAAGTGGTGAGAGGCAAACTCCGTGCAAAACTACAAATAAAGAAATTGAAAGTTGGCCATGCTGGCACATTAGACCCCCTAGCAACAGGGGTGATGATTGTGTGCACTGGCAAAAAAACAAAACAGATAGAACGCCTACAAGCAGGTGTAAAAGAGTATATAGCCACCATAAGATTGGGTGCCACCACGCCTTCGTTTGACTTGGAGACAGAGATTGATGCAGAATATCCAATAAATCATATTACGGAAGATATGGTGCGCCAAGGGTTGAAAAAATTTGTAGGAGAAATACAACAAATACCACCCAACTTTTCGGCTTGTAAAGTAAATGGCAAAAGGGCTTACGAACTGGCACGAAATGATGTGGAGTTTGAACTAAAACCCAAATTATTGGTTATAGATAGCATAGAATTAACAAACTACGACTTACCCTATATTACTATTTCTGTAGCATGCAGCAAAGGAACATATATAAGGGCATTGGCAAGAGATATTGGCGAGAGTTTGCTATCGGGGGCACATTTGACATCGCTCGTGAGAACTCGTGTTGGCGATGCAACCCTTGATAAGTGCTTGCAGGTTGATGAACTAGATGATTTTTTTAAGTAAAAACATCTAGATTTTTTATTTAGAAAAACAAAATACAATATATATATATGAAATTATCTCAATTTAAATTTGAATTGCCAGAAGAGCTTTTGGCAAAGTATCCCGTTGCTAATCGCGACGAATCTAGATTAATGATTGTTCACAAGGACTCTGATAAGATAGAACACAAACAATTTAAGGATATTCTGGATTATTATGATGAGAATGATTTTTTCATTTTTAATAATACAAAGGTATTTCCTGCTCGTTTGTTCGGAAACAAAGAGAAAACAGGAGCTCAGATAGAGGTGTTTCTTCTAAGAGAACTAAATCCTGGCCAACACCTGTGGGACGTATTGGTAAATCCTGCACGAAAAATAAGAATTGGCAACAAACTATACTTCGGCGAAAACGAAGAGCTGGTGGCAGAGGTAATAGACAATACCACCTCTCGCGGTCGCACATTGAGGTTTTTGTACGACGGACCGTATGAAGAGTTTAAACGCTTGCTGCACATGATAGGCGAGACCCCTATACCTGAATATATGGACAGAATGGCAGAGCCGGACGACTTGGAAAGATATCAAAGCATATTTGCACAAAATGAAGGTGCTGTTGTGGCTCCTGCAGCAGGATTGCACTTTAGCCGCGAGCTATTGAAGCGAATGCAAATAAAAGGTATAGACTTTGATTTCTTGACCATACACAACGGTTTGGGTGCCTATAGAGACATAGATGTAGAAGATTTGACGAAGCATAAAATAGACTCTGAGCAAATACATATTACGCAAGAATTTTGCAATAACGCCAACAAGGCGAAAGATAGAGGGGCCAAGATATGTGTTGTAGGTACATCTACAATGCGTGCTGTAGAAACAGTTGTGAGCACCGATGGACATCTGAAACCTCGTGAAGGATGGACCAATGCTTTCATATTTCCACCACATGAGTTTTTGTTTGCCCATTCAATGATATCCAACTTCAACATGCCCTACTCAACACTGCTTATGATGACAGCTGCTTTTGGTGGGTACGACAAAATAATGGATGCCTATAAGCTGGCAATAAAAGAGAAGTATCGCTTTGGCGCTTATGGTGATGCAATGCTGATTATTTAATAGAATATTGCAAGAAAAGACCAATTAGAGGCCAGCAGGGTATGAACAATAAAAGCAATACTGTTTTTGCACCCGTATATTTAGGTCTTGGTACAAACCTAGGCAACAAGGAAGAAAATATTGCATTGGCTGTAGAATATATCAAAAAGCAGATTGGGAACATTCGTTCGCAATCTGCTTTTTACGTTTCTGAACCATTTGGCTTTGAGTCTGATAACCTATTTCTTAATTGTGCAGTAGAGATAAGCACTACATTGTTGCCCCATGAGCTACTGGCTACAACCCAATTGATAGAAAAGGAGATGGGGCGCCTCATTAAATCAGACTCTAAGGGCTATAGCGACCGCATAATAGATATTGATATATTGTTGTACAACAAGCTGATTATAAACAACCCCCCAGAACTTGTTATACCACATCCGCTGATGCAAGAGCGGCATTTTGTGCTGAAACCCTTATCTGAAATTGCACCAACCTTTGTACATCCTGTTCTGAACAAGACTATAGCTCAGTTATTGAGAAAGTTGTAGGTACATTGATCTTTTTTTGATGTATTGAAGATGGGAAGAGAAAACCTAACGAGTGACACTGAGGCAAAATCTCCTTATAAAGTTTTTTTTACTGGCAAATTGTTTGAAATTATTGAAAAACTTTGCGTACTTTGCGTACAAGTTCTGCATAGTGTTGTATGTGATGAATAGTTATATTGCCACTAGTTTATTATATCAACAATATGCATCTTTTTTTTATAATCCACCAAAAGGCAAGTGAGTTTATGGGAGCAGTTTTAAAATTAGATTTATTATCATGAAAAGATTATGCGTGTTACTCTACATTTGTTTGTTTAGTGTAACTATTTGGGCACAGCAGTCAGACACAGAAGTGTTTGAGACAGATTATCAGGTAAGAGGTAGGTTGAATGATGCTGAAAGTGGACAAATTATTGATTTTGCTGATGTTTTATTGTATAAATCTACTGATACTAGGCATCCTTTACAGACTATGCCCAACGACCGTGGTGAATTTGTTTTTGATAACGTAGCAAACGGAAATTACACGCTTATGATAAGACTAGTTGGCTATGATGTATTTACGAGCAACGAACTGAAGATAAACACAGCTTCTAAGATAGATTTGGGTAGCATAATGCTAAAGCCTTTAGAAATTGGCCTTGCCGAAGTAGAGGTTGTAGCCGAGAAACGACAAATAGTCTATAAATTGGATAGGAGAGTGGTAGAAGCTTCTTCTAATATGATGGGAAGCAGTGGTTCTGCTGTAGATATTTTAGAGAACACACCCTCAATTCGTGTGGATGCAGAAGGCGAAGTTACTTTCCGTGGCAGTGCTGGTTTCTCGGTCTATGTAGATGGAAAGCCAAGTGTCTTTAGCGGTACACAGGCATTGGAGCAGATACCAGCGCTGCAAATAGAGAACATCGAAATAATTACAACTCCCTCGGCAAGGCATGATACCGAGGGTGCTGTGGGTATTATAAATATTATTACTAAAAAACATTCTATGAAAGGTTTAAGCGGTATGGTAAATCTTTCGGGAAGTACGTGGATGGCTCGCCGAGCAGATTTTCTTTTGACCAATCAGAACGATCGATCGCGGTGGTACGTTGGTGGTCAATGGTCTGACAAACTGCGTAAGAGTAATTTTGATCAAGAAAAGACAACTTTGGTGGGAGACCAAAAAACCATTTCTCACTCCATAGGGCCACGTACTGGCAACTCTTATAATTATACACTAAAAGGAGGTTGGAGTATGGAGTTACCAAAGACTACTTTCCAATTGGATATAGAAGGCGGCCATGGTGGTAATAATCGTAAAGGAAGTATGTCTTACGAAGAAACCCTTTTTGTGAATGGAGTAGAAAAGGCTACAGATCATTACAAAGGTGTTGATGACTACGAAAACCGTGAAGATATTGCATTGGGAAGTTTTGTGGTAGCACATCGGTTTCATGATGATGGCCACGAGCTATCGGCATCTGGATATTATAAATATGGAGCTAATGCCTTGGAGTATTTTCTCAATGATTTGAATGACTTGCAAGGAAAACGACAACAAGGCCATAGAGCTTACGAGTCTGAACATCGTGAGACCTTGCGCGCCAATCTTGATTACACTTTGCCTATTCAGAAGATAGGAAAGCTGGAGTCTGGATATCAGTACTCTTCTTATCTTGAAGATGGAGAGTATGAAATGGAGTGGTGGAATCCTGAAACGCAAAGTTTTTATTGGAGAGAAGATATAGATCACACTTTTTATTTTCAGGAAGGGGTAAATTCTGTATATGCTATCCTATCGGGAGCATACAAAGATTTGGAAGCACAAGCTGGCATTCGTGGTGAGCATACGCATACCGTATTGCGAACCTCGGTGGAGGGGGCCGATAGAACAAAGAATCGATTCGATTTTTTTCCGTCTGTTCATGTTGGCTATTCTTTCCCAAATCAGCACAAATTGCTCTTTGCTTACTCCTATCGTACCACACGCCCTAATATTTGGTACATGGAGCCTTATATTACTTATCGCGACTTCTATACAGCCGAAAAAGGTAATCCTGATATTCGTCCAGAATATATCAATTCGTATGAGATAAATTATAGAAAGATTTTTGAGGAGAATACCCTTTCTGCAAGCTTTTTTCATCGTTCAAGACAGGACAAGATAGAGCGTTTGCGTATTCCTTATACAGCAGGTGTTACATTAGATTCAATGGCAAACGTTGGCCACGACTACTCTACAGGTCTTGAGCTGAGTCTTACTTTGCAACCACTCAAAAGGTGGAATACAACACTTAATGGTAATGTGTATCATTATAAAGTGAAAAATGAAATTGCTGCTGGAGGAAAGAATGAATCGAGTACAAATTATGATATTCTTTGGAACAACTTACTCACTTTGGGTAGATATACTCGCTTGCAAGTGGACGGAAGTTTTGTGGGTCCATCGGTCACTACACAAGGACGTACCAAAGCGTATTGGTATGCAAATGTGGCACTAAGGCAACAGCTTTTTAATAGAAAAGTGACGGCTTCGTTGGCTTTTAGAGATGTTTTCAGATCGGCCCGTTATGTGAGCGATATTCAAACAGCCAACTTACGGTCGATAACTAAGATAAAGCCTAAGTATCCACAAATTATGTTGACTCTGAGTTATACGTTCAATAATTTCAAGGCCAAAGCTTCTCAAGAGAAAGAAAATAGAAGCGACATGTTTGAAGGAATACAACACTAACATACTTGTATGTTGGCCAATAGCGTAAAATATAAGCAGTAGATAAAACTTTATACAACAAACAATTAAACCATTTGTGCACTTGCTCCCAAAAAAAGTAAAGCCTTATTATAATGGTTAGTATTAATAGCCAATATGGAAGACGATAAGCAGAGTTTTTCTACAATTTTGAAATAGGTGACAAATATATAAACACCTTTTGTTTGAGGCAGTAAAAAAAGAAATAAGGTATAAAATGGTTGCCTCACAAGTTGTTATTCTATACATAAATAGCAGATTCTATGATTTTTTTCAATTTTCTTAAAAAACACAATATCGGATACGCACTTAGTGGTGGAGGCGCCCGTGGATTTGCTCACTTGGGAGCGCTAAAAGCTCTTGAAGAACGAGGATTAAAGCCCGACATTATTGCTGGTACAAGTGCCGGAGCATTGGCTGGTGTTTTTTATGCTGATGGATTTACACCAGATGAAATTCGCGAGTTGTTTAGCCATACCAACTTTAAGCAATTTGTAGAATTTACTTTTCCAACTAGCGGTTTGTTTAAACCCACTGGATTGCACAGTTTTTTGAAAAAAAACTTACGATCCAAAACTTTTGAAGGCCTGCAAATACCTTTTATAGCTGTGGCAACAGATTGGGAAAAAGCAATGACAGTAAATTTCTCGAAGGGCAATAAGTTGATAGAGTCGGTTGTTGCATCATGTTGTGTGCCGCTTATTTTCTCGCCTATCAAAATTGAAGATAAATATTATGTAGATGGAGGCATCTTTAAAAACCTACCTGCTTCTACTATTAGAGACAAATGCAATGTTCTCTTTGGGGTGAATGTAACTATGATTATGCCCCCCGAGGACAAAGAGAACTTGAAGTACTTTGCCGAAAGAACCTTTACGATGATGGCAACATCAAATACATTGGCCGATAAAAAAATGTGTGATGTGCTCATTGAAGCAGAGGGTCTTGAAAAATACTGGATGTTTGACCTTTCGCACATCGATTCTATTTTCGATGTAGGATACAATTCGGCTGTAGATAAACTAAGAGAGAGAAAAGCAACAAGTTCGGTCATTAAGTCGAAGCGATACGAACTACTAAACTTTAAAAAACAAATATGAGTAAAAATAAAATTACAATATATCAGGTATTACCAAGGCTATTCGGAAATAAGACAACTAAGAACAAATACAATGGCGATTTAAGCGAAAATGGGTGTGGCAAGTTTAGCCACTTTACAAACAAGGCATTAAGTGAAATAAAAAATATGGGATTTACCCATATTTGGTACACCGGGATATTGGCACATGCTTCTAAAACAGACTACACGCAATATGGAATACCCGAGCAGCATCCCGAAATTATAAAAGGAAAGGCGGGCTCTCCCTATGCCATTAGAGACTACTACGATGTGGACCCTGACTTGGCCGAGAAAGTAGAGAACAGAATGAGGGAATTTGAAAACATGGTGGCTCGCACCCACAAAAATGGTATGGATGTGATAATAGACTTTGTGCCCAACCATTTGGCCCGAGACTATAAGTCGGTAATGAAGCCCCATGATGTATCGGATTTTGGAGCCAATGATGACTCCTCTCAAAGGTTTTCTCCACAAAACAACTTCTACTACATAACCAGCAAAGCTCTCGACTTGAGCTTAATACCATTAAACAATGAAGTGAAAGGTTATACCGAGGAGCCAGCCAAAGCAACAGGTAATGATTCTTTTACCCATCAACCATCTAAATATGACTGGTACGAAACCGTGAAACTAAACTACGGAGTAGATTATGAAAACGGTTATAAACCTCACTTTGCGCCAATACCAGATACTTGGCACAAAATGAAAGATATCTTGATGTTTTGGGCAGAGAAAAAGGTCGATGCTTTTAGATGCGACATGGCAGAGATGGTGCCATTGGAGTTTTGGAAGTGGGTCATACCAGCTGTGAAAAACAAATTTCCAGCTATTCTTTTCATTGCAGAGATATACAACAAAGAGGCATATAGAAACTTCTTATCGGTCAGTGCTTTTGACTATCTGTACGATAAAGTAGGCCTGTATGATGTAGTGAGAGATGTGGCATGCGGATATCGCCCTTCGTCCGATATTACATTCACCTTGAATGAGGTAGGGGATATACAGCCCCAAATGCTCAATTTTTTGGAAAATCATGATGAACAACGATTGGCCTCTGATTATTTTTTGGGCGATGCTAAAAAGGGAGTTGCTGCTATGATTTTGACAGCATGTATAAATACAAACCCTATTATGGTCTATTGTGGTCAAGAAATGGGCGAGAAGGGCATGGATGCTGAAGGGTATAGTGGCAAAGACGGACGAACAACAATATTTGACTATTGGTCGGTAGATACGATAGCTCGTTGGAACAATGGTGGAAAATGGAACAGTGCTAAATTGACTGCTGATGAAGTGAAATTGAGAAACACATACTCTTCTTTATTGCAACTATGCAATAAAGAGAAAGCCCTTAGCAATGGTAGGTTCTATGATTTGATGTCTGCCAATTATGACAACCCAGAATTTAACTCTACCAAGAAATATGCTTTTTTGCGAGGCCATGGCAAAAGCCTCTTGCTTGTTATTGTCAATTTTAATGATAGAGAATCGGTTGTAAAAGTAAATATACCCGTAGAAGCTTATTCTTTTTTCGGAACTCGAAAAGAAAACATAAAAAAAGCAACACCAATGCTTATTGGTAATAAGGCTATTGTAAATTGCAACGAAACTGGTTTGTTTGAGCTACAAATTGAAGCCTATGCTGGTGAGATTTACAAACTGCACTAAAATAAAGATTTTAAATAAAGGTATTGTTTTCGTACATTTGTAGTAGCAAAAACAGCTTATCTTAAAAAAATAAAATTGAAAATAGCTTTTCATTAAATACTCTCAAAAGAAATGCAAGAAAGACCCTTCAAGATATTCTCAGGTACCAAATCTAGGTATTTTGCAGAGAAAGTTTGTAAAAGTTTGAATTGTCCGTTAGGAAACATGAATATTGAATACTTTGCCGATGGCGAATTTTCAGTGTCGTACGAAGAGTCGATAAGAGGACGGCAAGTCTTCCTTATCCAGTCAACTTTTCCCAACTCTGAAAATTTAATGGAGTTGCTACTCATGGTTGATGCTGCAAAACGAGCATCTGCAAAATCTATAGTTGCCGTAATACCCTATTTTGGATGGGCTCGCCAAGACCGCAAAGACAAGCCTAGAGTGGGCATTGGCGCAAAACTTATTGCTGATATCCTTAGCACAGCAGGCATAAACCGATTGATAACCATGGACCTCCATGCCGATCAAATTCAAGGGTTTTTCAATGTGCCTGTAGATCACTTGTATGCATCGGGTGTGTTTATGAAATATATGCAAAGCTTGAACCTCGAAAACCTAGTCATTGCTACACCTGATGTGGGTGGTACAAAACGAGCAAGTGCTTATGCTAAGTTTTTGGGAGCACCTATGGTGATTTGCTACAAAATAAGAAAAAAGGCAAACGTAATTTCTGATATGCAAGTAATTGGCGATGTAGAGGGGATGGATATTATGCTAATTGATGATATTGTAGATACTGCAGGAACGATAACAAAAGCTGCCGAGTTGCTGATGCAAAATGGTGCTAAATCGGTTAGAGCTGTTGCAAGTCATGCGGTAATGTCTCATCCAGCAACAGATCGAGTGAATAACTCTGCCCTAACAGAAATCATATTTACTGATAGTATTCCTTACACGCAAAAAAGCGAAAAGGTGAAAATAATATCTGTAGCAGATATGTTTGCAAATGCAATAGAAAGAGTTTGCAACAACGAGTCGATAAGTTCGTTGTATGTTATATAATTTAGCAAACGGCGGAGGTGTAGAGAGTTAGTGAGAGTTGTAACCAATTGATACAAAAGAATATATTTATAGATATGAAAATTAGAAAGTTTACCTTGATCGTAGTAGCCTTCTCTCTTATAAGTGTTGCCACTAAGGCTCAGAAGCTTGTTTTTGACCAAGACAGTACTTTTAAAATTGTGCAGTTTACAGATATGCATTATGAGCACGGAAACCCAAAATCTGACACTACTTTATTGTCTATACAACGAGTTCTAGATGCCGAAAAACCTAATTTAATTGTTTTCACAGGCGACATAGTTACCTCACAGCCAGTAGAAAAGGGCTGGAATAAGATTGCTCAGTTTGCTATTGATAGACAAATACCTTTTGCGGTTACTCTCGGTAATCATGACGATGAACCAGGTGTTACTCGTTCAGACCTTGCTCAATTAATAACTAACTATCCTTACAATGTAAATAATCTCAGAGAAGATGGTTTTCACTTCACCTTAGACAATGTACTGGAGATTTATGGAAGCAAAGATGATATGAAAGCTAAATCAAATGTTTACTTATTTGACTCCAAAGCCTATTCTACAATAGATGGAGTAGGTGGATATGGTTGGATATCGACCGAAACTATTGATTGGTACAAAAAGCAAAGCCTATTATCTACTATAAAAAACAATATGCAGCCACTTCCATCATTAGCTTTCTTCCACATTCCGCTACCAGAGTATAAAACGGCATTCGATAATGAAAAAAATGTGCGTTATGGCACAAGACTAGAGGAAGAGTGTGCACCAGAATTAAACTCGGGTATGTTTTTAGCAATGAAAGAGATGCGTGATGTGTTTGGAGTTTTTACAGGTCACGACCATGTAAACGATTATATAGTAAACTATTACGACATTGCATTGGCCTATGGCAATTTTAGTGGTTGGAGAACTACCTATGTGCCTCAAATGAATGGAGCAAGAGTAATAGTTTTAAAAGAAGGAGCACGTGAGTTTCAGACTTGGCTACATCTATTAGATGGAACAATAAAACACAGCGTCTCCTTTCCGAATGATTTTAAATCAGAACAATAATACCCGATTGTTGCTTTTTTCTAAAGTTTTGTTTTCACTTCATCAAGAAGACCTCTGCAAGCGTCTTCTAGTAAATCCATAACTAAATTAAAACCATCGTCGCCTCCATAGTATGGATCTGGAACGTGGTCATGATCAGAAAATTCATTCGAAAAATCAGTCATTCGATGAATCTTTGAAACATCTTTCTCCGATTTTGCTAGTTTTTTTACGTTCATGTAGTTGTTGTTATCCATAACAAGAATATACTCAAACTTATCGAAATCCGAAGATTTAAATGTGCGTGCAATACTACAGAAATCGTAGCCCCGCTTCGAACCATGCAGTCGCATGCGTTCGTCAGGAGATTTTCCTTCATTCCAATTAGATGTACCAGCAGAATCTACAAATATTTTTTCTTCTAATCCCTCATCTGTTATCATCTTTTTCATAATTCCCTCTGCTGCTGGTGAGCGGCAAATATTACCAAGACAAACAAACAATAGGTTTATATTTTTACTATCCATGTTATTTACTTTTTTATTATTCATCGTTCAAGTTTAATTGTGTGTATCTATGTAAAAATCGGTTTCATAGATTTTTATAAATGCAAATATAGTCATTTAAAATCAAACAAATAAAAGCAACTCTCATAAAGGCATTTTATATAGAGAGGTGGTGATGAATGGTTCACAAAAAAGTATGTGTTCATAAAAAACTGTTTTTTAAAGGGTCATACTATAGCTATGTATTTTGAACAGCTAAGTTTTAAAATAGAAGATTTTGTGACCAATAGGTTACACTTCTTAAGCTATAGCGAGCACTATTTGGCAGAAATAAAATTTATCACTATAGTTTCGTGGCCTATGAGACAAAAATTAGATTTACATGGGTAGATAATTTTTCCATGATAAATAATTGGATTTTCAGTAGCAGATTAGCCAATCATCAGATGAGAAATCAAAAACACCAGCACAGATTTAGCGAACATTGAGATGAAAGTCAAATAGCACTACAGTATATTCAGTTTTAATGTTATGATAACTAAATCGGACCATTTACAATACAGTTTTCATGGTATAGGCTTCAGATGCTTGATGGAGAATAAGATTTTCATTTCGTAAAAGCGAAATCAGATACAATGGGTAAATATAAGTTGTATTATTTAGTTTTCGGCTTATTGTTGCAATCATGTAAAACAAAGTAGAAATAGTACAAACCTTGTCCACCAGTTATTTTCTGCAACTTGGTGTTGTATAAACTCACTCAAAAGTAGGTGCTATTGGGGTAGTTTATATTATGTCTCTCACCCTCGTTACTCTGTATTGAGATAATTTTTTTTGGATAAAACCAAAAACTTTACTGATAACTGGTAACAATTTGATTCATCATTATCAGAATACAACCTTTTTTTTAATAGCTGCAAATAAATCGAAGCAATTCTTAGTATTATCCATGCTTTCATTGAAAGAATAAATAGTATCTTTATGCCTTGTTCTTGCTTTTACCAATTATAAAATGATATAATACTATAAAAGCATTGGTTTTAAACTTCAGTTTTAATGGAATATAATAACAAACTAAATAAAATTCAGCCACAATGTAAAGAGATTTCAATTTCGAAAGATGAAGTGCGTTTGGTTCTCAAAAAAAATCGAATTGTAAGAGCTCTTTATATGACAGCTGGAACTATTTCGCTAGCTTTAGGTGTAATTGGAATATTTGTACCTGGCTTGCCTACAACTCCTTTTGTATTACTATCGGCAGCCTTGTATGCAAAAAGCTCAGAGAAATTATATAATTGGCTGTTAGATAACAAGTACCTAGGTCCGCGCATTAAAAACTACCAAAGACAAAAAGGTGTAACACTTAAAGGTAAATACAAGATTATAGCACTCATGCTTACAATGGTGCTTATCTCATCTTTTTTAGTTGCGAAGGTGCTGGTTCTGAAGATTATTATTATCTCTTCGGGTCTTGTTGGTACCATAGTTGTAAGATTTATTGTTCCTACAGCCCAGGGCGAAGAGTAATTGTGTATTTTTGATTATTCTCGATCTATCTTGTAATATGCAAAATAATATTTCTCCACTTTTTTAGATAGCAAATCAATATTGAGCATATCAGAAGCTTCAGATATATCTTTGATAGTTTCGTCGCGATAGAGAATATCTATACTGTCATCGTTTTCGTTGTACATATCTGTTGTAATAATGTCTGACGATACAAAATACTGTGCTTCCTTGTCCGATATTCTGAAATGGCTCATTAGTTGGGACACATAACTGGCTATTTTATCTGCATCGTGTGGTTTATGACTAATATTTATTTTGAAGAGCCGCCTATTGATAAGAGCTTTGCTGAGTGTAGAAAGTACTATGTCGTTATGAGTACTCCACACTTTTAGTGCAGACCAAATATCGTTATCGTCAAGGTCTAAGAACAGACTCAGGGTTTCGGGGTTTTCTCTAAAGTCTTGTTCATTGGCATCATTTCTCAGAAAATAGCTAAGCGATGGAGATGCAAAAAGATAAACACCATCTTTAACTAATTCTTTGGCTCGCATGAGTGTATTGATAAGAGTTTTCTCGGCAGCTACAGCAGTTTTGTGCAAATATACTTGCCAATACATCAATCGGCGCGATGTAAGAAAGTTTTCTATAGAATAGATTCCTTTAGATTCTACTACCAGCTTATCGTTTCTAACATCTAGCATTTTTATGATTCGTGCAGACCCAATATTTCCTTCTGTAACACCTGTAAAATAGCTATCGCGCCGCAAGTAGTCTAGTCTATCTACATCTAATTGTCCGCTTACTAGTTGATGAAAAAAATGCTTAGGATATTCGTCATTAAATATAGATAAACAGATGTCGAACTGGCTGTTCCACTCTTTGTTTAAACGCTCCATCAATAAGAGAGATATTGTTTCGTGCTTAACCTGTGTAACCAATGTATGCTCTAGAACATGCGAGAAGGGTCCGTGACCAATGTCGTGCAAAAGTATGCACGACAGGGCACCTAGGTACTCTTCTTGGGTAATGACATTGTTTTTTTGCTGTAAATGTTTCAAGGCTTCGTCCATAAGATACATAGCTCCTATGGAATGATGAAAACGGGTGTGTTGTGCTCCTGGATATACAAATGCTGCCAACCCCAGTTGTCGAATTCTATTTAATCGTTGCAGAAATGGGTGTTGTATTAGTTTGTATATAAACTCGTTGGGTATAGTAATGAATCCAAATACAGGGTCATTTATTATCTTTCGTTTTTGAAGCATATTAGGTATGTTTTATATCAAAAGTAACAAATAAATTAAAGAGACTCTCATCTGCAACACGAATATGAAATCATTGAAGAGAAAGACAAAAGCTGGAAACTCTCTTTAGAGATATCTACTGAGCATTTTTGCCATTTCAAGTTGCACTTTATGAGCCTCATGAGCTGCAATAGATGCAAAGTCCTCACTACTGTCTGCATAGATAATTGCACGAGAAGAGTTCACTAATAGCCCACAAGTCTTGTTCATGCCTACTTTGCAAACTTCTTCTAAGCTACCACCTTGTGCACCAATACCTGGTACAAGAAGAAAATGATTGGGTACTATTTTTCGGACTCTACTAAATAGTTTGTCTTGAGTAGCTCCAACCACATACATCATCTCTTCATCAGTGGCCCATTCTTTTGAAGTCTTCAATACTTTTTCAAATAAATAATTTCCATTTGTGTCTTCCATCATTTGAAAATCATTTGAACCTTTGTTGGAAGTCAAAGCCAACAATATAACCCATTTTCCTTTTTGCCCCAAAAACGGACGAATGCTGTCTTGGCCCATATATGGTGCAACGGTAACAGCATCCATTTTTAAATTGTCGAAAAATGAGCGCGCATACATTTCACTTGTATTTCCGATATCTCCACGCTTGGCATCTGCTATTAAAAACATTTCGGGGTAGCGTTGTTTGATATATGCCACCGTTTTTTCGAACGATAACCAGCCATTCAATCCCGTAGCTTCATAAAAAGCTAAGTTGGGTTTGTATGCAACACAATACTTTGCAGTTGCATCTATAATAGCTTTATTGAATTCGTAGATAGGATCATCGGTATAGAGCAGATGCTCGGGTATTTTATTTTTATCTGTATCTAAACCTACACATAGAAAAGACTGTTTTTTTATTATTTGGTCCAACAACTCTTGCTTGGTCATATATATGTATATAATTTGTAGTTTTTAAACTACAGGTTAGCTTCTTTCATTTTTTCTGCATTTTCGGTAATTATCAATTGATTAATTACATCTTCTATATCGCCATTCATAAATCCAGGTAAATTATAGCTTGTATAATTTATTCGATGATCTGTAATTCGTCCTTGCGGATAGTTGTAGGTGCGTATCTTTGCTGATCTATCGCCAGTAGAAACAAGTGTTTTTCGTCGCAAAGCAACATCGCCTTGTATTTTAGCAAGTTCGATATCATAAATTCTGGAACGAAGTATCTGCATGGCCATTTCTCTGTTTGCAACCTGCGACCGACCTGCCTGACAGACAACAACTATGCCTGTAGGCCTGTGAGTGAGCTGTACTTTCGTTTCTACTTTATTTACATGCTGACCACCTGCACCACCCGAACGTGATGTTTGTAAATCGATATCGGCAGGGTTTATCTCTACATCAAACTCTTCTGCCTCTGGCAGTACAGCAACAGTAGCTGCAGATGTGTGCACACGTCCTTGGGTCTCAGTTTGAGGCACTCTTTGCACACGATGAACACCAGATTCGTATTTCAATATACCATACACGTTATCACCAGATACAGTGAAGATAATCTCTTTAAAACCTCCAGATGTACCTTCAGTGAAACTAGTTATTTCGGTTGTCCAACCTTTTTCTTCACAAAATCTAGTGTACATTTTGTACAAATCTCCTGCAAAAATAGCAGCTTCATCACCGCCTGTTCCACCTCTAATTTCCATTATCACGTTTTTGTCATCTTCGGGGTCTGCAGGAATAAGCAAGAATTTTATTTTCTCTTCTAGTTTTGGTAGAGTATCACTATATTGCGACAGCTCATCATTAGCTAAGTGTCGTAACTCACTGTCAGACTCATTTGCTAAAATACTTTTTGCTTCTTCTATCGAATCAAAAGCATTTTTGTATTCATTTCTGGCATCTATAATTTTTTGGAGTTCGCTATACTCTTTGTTCAATTTAATATAGCGTTTCATATCTGATATCACATTGGGGTCCGAAATAAGAGTACCAACCTCTTCAAAACGGACAACTAAATGCTCTAATTTACTTAATAATGAATTTTCGTTCATAAATAACTTTCTAAAATAATATTACAAGTGAATTAATAATTGAATTTGCCAAATTCACTTTCTATTGTTAAGCCTTTCGAAGCCGCCTCTTCTACACGTCCTACTATTTGCGCATCAATATTGAATGACTTTGACAACTGAATTACCTCATTGGCGTACTGCTCTGGTAAATATATTTCCATTCTGTGCCCCATATTAAACACCTTATACATTTCGGCCCAGTCTGTAAGAGACTGTTCCTGTATCATTTTAAATAGGGGGGGTATAGGAAATAAATTATCTTTCACTACATGTAAACCATCACCCAAGAAGTGCAGAATCTTTGTTTGTGCGCCCCCTGAACAATGAATCATTCCATGAATACACCCCTTCAACTGATTTAATATCAATGCTATAACAGGAGCATACGTGCGAGTAGGGGAGAGTAGGAGTTTGCCGGCATCAACACCCAATTCCTCAATCATTTCTGTTAGTTTCATATTACCAGAATAAACAAGATCCTTAGGTATCGAAGAGTCGTAGCTCTCTGGATATTTTTCGGCTAGGTAGTTTGCAAATAAATCGTGCCGCGCCGATGTCAATCCATTGCTACCAGTACCGCCATTATATTCATGCTCATAAGTAGCTTGTCCGCTAGATGATAATCCAACAATTACGTCTCCGGCTCTGATATTTGCATTGTCAATAACATCCTCTCGTTTCATTCGGCAAGCAACCGTGCTGTCAACAATGATTGTTCGAACCAAATCTCCCACATCAGCAGTTTCGCCACCTGTTGGATAGACACTTACACCTAGCTTGGTTAACTCTTCGCATAATTCATTTGTACCATTTATAATAGTAGAAATAACTTCTCCCGGAATTAAGTTCTTGTTTCTGCCTATTGTTGAAGATAGCAAGATATTATTAGTTGCTCCAACACATAGCAAATCGTCAATATTCATGATTAGTGCATCCTGTGCTATTCCTTTCCAAACCGACAAATCTCCTGTTTCTTTCCAATATATATAGGCTAATGACGATTTTGTGCCTGCACCATCGGCATGCATAATATTGCAATAATCAGAATCTCCACCTAAAATGTCAGGAATTATTTTGCAGAATGATTTAGTATATATGCCTTTATCAATATTTTTTATTGCTTCGTGCACATCTTCTTTAGATGCCGAAACTCCACGCAATCCATAACGTTGCTTATCCATGTTGTAGTATGCTTATTTATCTGTTTTACTTTTAGATTACAAATATACAATTTTATATCGTTTATTTTTGATTGTTTTCTCTTCAATTACATTAGATAAAAATACGGATAATGAGTATTATGTTTAATTAAATTATATAAGCTATAACCATAGCAATATAAAATATAACATTAGTACACACACACTCTCTCTCTCC
>CAYVLC010000038.1:0-20463 GCA_964452155.1 uncultured Dysgonomonadaceae bacterium | reverse complement strand
AAGAGAAATAAGATCAGTGGTCTTACTATTCCTTTCATTTCAATGTTTCATATATATACATATATGTATATTCTTTGTTGAATGGGCTTTAGTCTTGCCCCCCCCGCAGTGAGGTGTAACCTCAAACTTTATGAGACAAACTGCCTACTCTTTGTGCCTTGACACAAAAAAGTAAGCTATAGAAAGCTTAAAAGCTATTCTAGTTTTTAGTTTCTACACCGATTGTAAATCGGGGGGGTACGGTGGCTAGTAGAGCCTTTGAGCAATTAAGTTGAAGTGGTTGTTGTAGTTTGCTATACACGAAGAAATATTTTCTTTTTATAAAGAAAGTACAAAAATACCCACTTCACAATTATTATACAAACACCCAAAGCTACAATACCAAAGGGCTCTCCAACCAATTGTATTAGCCATTCGAAGAAGCCATTTGTTGTGTATTCCCAATTGATAAATACCTTAGAGATGTAGATTAGGATAGAATTCATACCAATTACTTTGAAAAAGAACGCCCATTTTTTATAGCCCAATACATCTATCACGTAATAGAAAAAAGACATAAGGAGCAAACTGATGCCTCCTACATGTAGTACGAATGAACTTGTCCAGATGTTTTTATTGATGGGGAAATCAAGGTTCCATAGTTGTGCCAATCCCATAAGAACAGCACCCGCAATGGCCATTATCAAAGTTTTTCGTAACTGTGTAAATTTTTTGTTGCGCAATAAATTGCCAGTAAAAATACCAAGCAACCCCGTGCTAATAGCTGGTATGGTGGCCATCAACCCTTCGGGGTCGTGCATTCCGGCCCGGTGTAGTCTGCCAGGAATTACCAATCTATCTATATAGGATGCAAAATTGCCTTCCATGGTTAAGTCGCCCATTGGAAAACCAGGAGCTGATGTAAACTTCAGTAACAACCAGTAACCAATCAATATACCAACAAACCAAACGTACTGGAATGTTTTTTCTGCATACAGATAGATGATATTGGCCAGCATGTAGGCCAATCCTATTCGGCCCAACACACTTGGGAATCGAATACTCTCTAGAGGCAAAATCTGCATTCTATTGTTGTAGATGATGCCCAATAGGACTAAGATGAGACCGCGTTTGATAACTCGAAGAAGAAGCTGTTCGCGACTTTTGCCTTTTGCTCTCTGACTATCTATTGAAAATGGAGTAGATACACCTGACATAAATAAGAACAATGGAAAAATTAGATCATACATACTAAAACCGTTCCAGGCCGGATGTGTAAGTTGTGCAGCTATTGCTTCCCAAATGGGAGACCCCGTTATTTTTGCTAAATTACTAAACACGCCTGCTGCCCCCATTATCCAAAACATGTCAAACCCACGTAGTGCATCCAGCGAATAGAGGCGTTGTGATGCAGGAACTCCTTTTGGTGTAGTCTTTGTATTCATATCAATTGTTATATAGAATTATTGATTGGTAAATGCCTTTTGTTTTTCTGTTGTTGCATTTACAGTGAAAAACTTTATTTATTAATTTCTTATTCTCTTTTCACCCCAATTGTTGGTAAAAGATATCTTAGGCAGTTTTAGTGAATATGTTTCTGCTTTTATATTTTTGCCCATTGGTCATTTCCACTAGTCGGTTCTGCAGTTTTTGTAGCTGTCTTTTTATCTTCAAAACTTCTTAGAGAGGAACCCCTCCCCCTCTAGCTTTTGTTTTTAAATGCCTTTAGATACTTATATTTTAATGAAAATCTTATTCTTGTAGAGCCAATAACAGATGTACCAAAGTGCAAAAGTGACAATGCTACTTAAAATAATCTCCGACCCCAGTTGGCCTGTCCATGCAAAAAGTGCATTTGAAAAAGGTAGAAATATTTTGTTGAGCAGTTTGGCACCTCCTACCTCTGCAAACAGGTAAATAAATAGAGGATTCATTCCTACAATGGCAAAAAATAGCACTCCTTTTTGATACTTCAAAACATCGATGACCCAGTAGCAGAGAGCTAAAGCAATAAATGCCCATCCGCCACTTACAAAAACGAATGAGCTGGTAGCAATACGTTTTATAATTGGTGTAACTGGGCTAAGGCCAAAACCTATGATAAGCCCAATAGCCCCAGCGGCAAATAGGAGTAGTAGTTTCTTTTTATCAGAATTAGCTCCCATGAGCACCTGGCCAGCTATCACTCCCCATATTGTGTGTGCTGCTGTTGGGATGGCATTAAATGCAGCCCAGTTTCCTGGCCCTATATCTCCAGAGATGAGTACATTGAACCATGCCCCAAAATTCTCGCCTGCTACGAAGGGATGATTGAATCCTTCGGCAGGAAAAAAACGATACAGACTTTCGTTTATAAGAATTAGTAATATAGAGAAAGCAATTTGAATGCTTACAGGTTTACGAATAACAAGGAAGGCCAAGAAGTAGGTAACGCCCAGTTGAGCCAACACATTCTGAAATTCAAAAACAATTTTTCCACGTGCTATACAATATATTGCCCAGCCTAACAATAGCATTAAAAACGACCTTTTAACAACATGTGTTGCCAATTGCTTGTACGAATCTCCTTTGGCGATTCGTCTCGAAAAAGATAGGGGCATTGCCACTCCTACTATAAACATAAAGAAGGGTTGTATTAAGTCCCAAAAGTGTAGCCCAACCCACTCAACATGATGTAATTGGGTGCCAATAACATGAATAAAAGTGCCATCAAGTTCAGGGGCAATTAAATGCTTATAAAGTCTTGAACCTTCGGCAATGAGTAAAAACATGGTCAAACCTCGGTAAAAATCTAACGACAAAAGCCTTTCTGTGCTTTTTGCTTGCACTTTATTCATATTGGTGTAAAATTAAATTTAGTATTGCATGTTACTTTTCTCATGTCTATTTCGGGTGTCAATATAACGTAACGCCCAAGGTGGTTGCTCAATTGTATTTCACAATTAGCTATTTTGTTGTGTTAAACTTTACATCTGCCTAGTCATCTATTAAGCTTGTCTTTTTGCTGTTTCCTACCCATCAAATTGACTCAAAGCGGATATCAGTATTCACAATTATTGTATTGGCTAACATAGCATTTGAGTATTTATGCAATAATAGCTATGTGTAGCCTTTATACTTTTTTTTCAACGCATCTCACTTTTTTTCTTTTTTGAGAGTTGTCAGGGGGTCGAAAAATCAAAGATTATACATAATTAGGTGTCAGTTTTACAATTAAAAGCAAATATACAAATAAAGTTGTTTGAGCAAACCAAAAGTAGGAATATTTTTTAAGTTTTGCAGACAAATAAAGCGTAAATCTTTCGTCTGGCTATACTTTACTTATATTTCAATTAAATAATGGGGTGGGGTACCTTGCGAGTGTTGTTGAAGAAACTAAGCAAGACGGTGTGAAGATAAAAGCGGACATTATTCAGTATAGTGCTATTATTGAGATAGCAAATATATAGATGTTACATTTCTACGTACCGATTCATCACATCATTAAAAAATTTGATGAAAAGTGCATGCTAAAGATGTATTGTTTGTGTGTGCCACCTCGTTTTTTCACTAAAATTTTGGAAGTCTTCAAGAAACAAATTAGATACAGGTTAATAGATGGTATTTGGGAACATGTTGTTCTTCTGCTTTTTGAGCTGTTTTCTTAGCGAAGGCACTATTTATAAAACTGCGTCTAACACCTTGCCTAGCGTATAAACTATTTCCCAAATGCACAGGTCTCCGTTTTCATCAATTTTCATTCTTCCGTCTTCTGCGGAGAAACGCGCTTTCTTGCCATATTTTCCCTTCATAGGACTGAAATTAATTTTCTTAATAGTTACTGTCATATTGTTTCGGTCTTCGTTGTAGCCAACTGCTAGGTTCAAAAATCTATATGCAATGGGTATATATGGATATACACCATTGTTATACACCATTGGATTATTGGCATATTTTTGGGCATCTTCTTTCGATATTTTATTTTCATCAAAATAGATTCCTCTATCTTCTGCTTTCCCTTCCCAGGTTTCGAGATATTTTTTATAGTTGGTCTCTTTAATTTCTCTTTTCACATAGGTTTCTGTGCCATCTATGATAGCATCAAATTTCTTCTGACTGACAATCAGGTACAAAGTGTTCTTCTGAGAGGGTGTCATGTTTGTATATTTATTTAAAGATTTATAGCAATTCTGATATTAAGGTGTAGTTAAAGGCATGTTCTGTTAAGAGTTTTGTAATCAGTAGCAAATATACAAATTTTGTTGTTTTTGCAAACTTAAATGGCATTTATTTTTTAGGATTTTTTGTACATCATGGTTGTTGCAACAGCAGTAATACTTTATTGACAGTTTTCTCTCAACTACCAATGAGGTAATGTTATAAATTACCTGTACATTGCTTTGCTATAAACAACGGAGGCAACCCATGGTATAGATTGCCTTTGTTGTTTATATCAGTACGCTTTGCTATTACTCTCTATTATTGGTGTATTTTGTAATTATTAGGTTGCGTAGTTGTGTGTACATCTGAGTAACTTCGTCCATTTTCTGATTAGAATACTTTGTTAAGAACTCCTTGCCTTCTTTCGGATTTTTCTTAAGTAATTCAACTGCTTGTTTTTCAATTTTATCCTGATTGTCAAACAGTTCTTTCTCGAATGGGTCTCTTACTGCCCAAACATCTTTTATTACCTCTTGAAAACGAAGGTTTGCAAGATTGTCAACAAAGTCTATAGCCCATCGGGCCGATTGCTCTTCGTACTTATTGGGGTTGTACGTTTTGTAGGTTTCGGCAACACTTGTATTGCCTGTGTAGATGGGTATGTATGGGCTAAAGTATGGGTTGTCTAGATATACCCAATATGTACCACCTACCTCATTGGGCATCCATCCTCTAAGCTGTAGTATCATTCCGTAGTGTCCTCTGTGGCGGGCCACTGGTCTGCGGTAGGTTATTTTCAACAGTTTGCGAGTTTCGCTATCCGGAAATGGAGTAGCTAGGGGGCTTTTCTTATATCCTCCATCTCCATCGGCTACATGCCATGCGGGGTCGAGTGTCATATCGTAAATTGTATTTTCAAATGTTGACCGCTGGAAACTCATTACATCTTGAACAGATAGTTTTTCGACGGGCTTGAAAGAGAATGGATAGATTGATAACGACTCTACCGACTGAAAGTAAGGTTGAATTGCTTTGTAAGGATTTTTCTTATCGTACATCCTATTGGGCAATTCATCTTTGAAAGGGCTAAATGTGTGATGAAAAAGCCAAAACCTGCTAGTGGCATATTCTTCAGGTATAGGAGAGTAAACCTCTTGCCATATAAATGGTTTGCCCAGTGATGGGTTGTACCAGCCTCTATCTATAGCTTCCTGCATGTAGTTGTCAGATGTTAAGAAGTTGTCAGAATCAACATCTATTTCTTTTATAATGCTCCAGTTAGGAATCATCGTCACGTGGCTATCATCTAGTCTTTGTGCAGCCCAAATAGCTCCAGGTTTTCCGCTTTCGCGATTCCAGTTTGGGCCCACCCCAAATATCTCAAGTACCCATATTTCATCTGTGTCTGCAATAACAATGTTTTCGCCTTCTGGGCCACTCGATGGGAGGAAACCATAGGTTGTCATTAGGTTGCCTACAAATAGCACAGCATCTTTGGCTTTTTTGTAGCGTTGCAGAGCAAAAATCATTGCCTGTTCAATGGTCATTATCTGTTTGCCAGTTTCTGCCGAAACTTGCAACTCCTTGCGTTGGGTTATGGTGCTTTCGGCTATTCCAAGCTGATACTCATTTACGTGTGAGTAGGCCGAGTGAAAATAGCTGAAGGTTTGTTCTATCTGGGGTATATAGCCAAGTATTTGGCCATGGTCGCTAAGGTCTCTGTCGGCATCTTGTATTCCCCAATAGACAGCAACTCTTTCTCCCTTTTTGTATGTTTGGCCAGGGATTAGCCTAATTCTGGAGTCGGGACCCGTATCTGTATGCGAAATTATTACAGAGCCATCTCTGCTTGCTTTTTTGCCTACTGCTATTACAGTGCAGGCCCAAGAGTAGTTCAATAGTGCCGATAGCAGCAATAGGGTAGCGATAAGGAGGGTTGTTTTTTTTATTCTCATTATTATTTAGATGTGTTATTTGGTGGGGTAAAAATGTGTTGAGCAAATATAGCAATTATCCTGCTTGTGCAAGCTAATATAGAAGGTATTATTTCGTATGTATGCCATAAAACTCTTTTTTTGTTAGTTTTTTTTCGATAAAGTACTCAATTATTATCCCTCTATCAATATGGAGCGATGCATTAATAATGAGTGCAGTAGCTACATTTATTTATTGCCCCTCTATTATGTTTGGCACCTGAAGTAGTAATGAAAATAAATATTTCGGTACGCAAAGACCTTTTCAGATAGAAGCAGAAAACAGGTTTATAGTTCTATTACTTCGAAAATTAGGAAGACGGGTTCAGTAAAACTGATATTAAAGGAGTAGTCTATGGGGTATTGAACAAGCAGCGTGACAGATTATCGTTATCTATAAGGGGGGAGTGAAAAATTTGGCAAATCTATCTTATTTGTGCTTTTGATTCGCATTCTTGTATTGTTTATTTGTAAAAAACATAAAAGGGGAAGGGTTGCGTAGGCCTACATTTGTCGTTTTGCAATGCATTTCTCAAAACTGTAGCCCTACATTTGTCGTTTTGCATTGCATTTCTAGAACTGTAGCCCTACATTTTGTCTTTTGCAATGCATTTCTAGAACTGTAGCCCTACATTTTGCCTTTTGCAATGCATTTCTGGAATTGTAGCCCTACATTTGTCGTTTTGCATTGCATTTCTGGAATTGTAGCCCTACATTTGCAGTTTTGCATTGCATTTCTGGAACTGTAGGCCTACATTTTGCCTTTTGCAATGCAATTCTTGAATTGTAGGGCTACGCAAGGTCACAATAAGTTGGTTTTCATCGTTATCTATCATTCTCAACTTGTCGTTGTTTGTTGGTAGTCATGCTGTTAGGTTTTTTGGTTTTGTTCTGCAAAAGAGTAGATGTTGAGTGTTATGCACTGGCAATTTAATTGAATTGATGAAAAGTAAGAATTACAGATAAGCAGCTATATATACCAGTGCTTGAGTTCAAAAGATGTAGCATGTTCACCCAAAGGCTATTTGTAAAAAAAGTTTAGGCATATAGTAGCCATTTATATTGCTTCTCCCCCCCCCTCTCTCTCTTCATTTTACTTATTTGCAATCGTTTGCATTATTATACAAGAAATATTTTTGCACATTCTTTTTTTCTTGCAAAAAAAAAGATAAATTTGAGAGTAATATCTTAATGTAGCCTTGGTATGTTATAAGCAAAGGGCTGTAAGTTGTTTTATTGGTATTTAATAAATATGTATGTATGACTAATTTAAAATTTAATATTGAGTACAAAACACAGTGGGGCGAGGAGCTTGCTGTTGTGGGCAATATGCCTCAGTTGGGCAGTTTAGATGTAAATAATGCCATGCTACTAGTTACAACCAATGGTGTAAATTGGAGTGGCCAGGTGCAGGTGCCGATATCTGACAAGCACCCTTTGGAGTATTATTACATTGTTTGCAAAAACAAACAGTTGCTCAGGAAAGAGAACAGCCCACAACGCACGATTATGCTTTGTGATAATTCTGAGTTTATTATAAACGATTCTTGGAAAGACAACCCATCTCACACCTATTTATATACATCTGTATTTACAGATTGCGTTTTTTGGCAACCCCTTAAACCTTTAGCAGCACCCAAAAAAAACAACTCCTTACTCCTAAATGTTACTTGCCCTTATGTAAAAAAGAGTGAACACCTACTCATTGCTGGAGAGGGCAATATATTGGGCCATTGGGACATAAAGAAAGCCTTACCCTTGTCTCAGACTAGATTTGGAGAATGGCAAATAGAGCTCAATGCTAGCGATTTTACTACTCAATTGTCTTATAAATTTGCTATAGTAGATAAAACAGACTACACCAAAGTGCATTGGGAAGAAGGCAATAATAGGACGATTAGAGTAAGTGAACCAACGCAAGCAAACAAAACGGTGCACGTAGAAATGACATTTCCGTATAGGTATGCATCATTTCAGTGGAAAGGGAAAGGGGTTTCTATACCACTGTTCTCACTCAGAACTGAAGATAGTGCTGGGATAGGCGAATACACCGATTTGAAAAAAATGGTAGATTGGTCAGTAGCTACAGGCCAAGATATGATTCAAATATTGCCTATCAACGACACCACTTCAACAAAAAATTGGACCGACTCTTATCCGTACAACTCTATCTCTATATTTGCCTTGAATCCCATATATTTATCAATAAGAAGATATAAGTTTCAAAACAAATTGAAGCTAACGAAACTAAGGGCCCAAGCAAAAGAGTTAAATGAGCTTGCGGTTATTGATTACGAGAAAGTGTATGCACTAAAACAGATATTCTTCAGAGAGCTTTTCTCAGACCATGGTCAAGAGGTGATACAATCTGAAGCATACATCGATTTTTACATCAAAAACGAGGAGTGGCTATTTCCTTATGCATGGTTTTGTCATCTGCGCGACAAGTACCATACTGCTGACTTCAGACAATGGGACGTTTACTCAACATACCGCAAAGATTTTTTGCAGAGTATTATGAAGACCGATATTGTTGTAAAAAACGAGGTCGAATTTCACATATACTTGCAGTTTTTGGCCTTCATGCAGCTCAACGAATCGAAAAAGTATGCACAAAAAATGGGTGTAGCCCTCAAAGGCGATATCCCTATTGGTATCAATAGCAATAGTGTAGAGGCTTGGACAGAACCACACCTATTCAATCTTGAAATGCAAGCCGGAGCGCCACCAGATGATTTTTCTGTATCTGGTCAGAATTGGGGGTTCCCTACTTACAATTGGAAAGAGATGCAGCGCGATAATTATGAGTGGTGGAAAAAGAGGTTCAGAAAAATGGCCGATTATTCCGATGCCTACCGTATAGATCATATATTGGGGTTTTTTCGGATATGGGAAATGTCATCTCATCATGTGCAGGGCCTGTTAGGGCATTTTAGTCCAGCTATGCCACTCTCGAAAGAAGAGATGTATTATTCTAATTTCCCCTTTCACCCACAGAGAATGGCCCAGCCTTATATACATGAGTGCATGCTGCAAGATTTTTTTGGAGACTATGTAGCAGAGGTTGCATCAGACTATCTTGATGTATTGTCGTGGCAACGCTTTTGTTTGAAACCCTTTTGTAATACACAACGAAAGATAGAACAACTTTTTGCAGATAAGACCGACCAAAAAAGCAACACCCTTCGTAATGGTTTGTATAGCTTGTGTGCCGAAGTATTGTTTGTACCAGATCCATATACAAACGATAGATTTCACCCCCGTATTTCAGCCCAAAACACCTATTCTTATAAGCATCTCAACGATTACGAAAAAGAGGCTTTCAATTGTATATACTACGATTTCTTTTATAAGCGACACAATAGCTTTTGGTATGACCAGGCTATGAGCAAGCTCCCCCAGTTGATTTCGGCAACCTCTATGCTGGTATGTGGCGAGGATTTAGGAATGGTTCCAGATTGTGTGAATTGGGTGATGGACGAGTTGCGCATATTAAGCCTAGAAATACAGCGCATGCCCAAAGAGAGAAACAGACTATTCTCAGATTTAAACAGATTGCCTTATTTATCGGTAAATACGACCTCTACGCACGACATGTCAACAATACGAGGCTGGTGGTTAGAGAATAGAGAGAACACACAATACTACTACAACAATATACTCGGTGGCGAGGGCCAAGCTCCAGTAGCGTGCAGTGCACAGATTTGCGAACAAATTATTTGTCAGCATCTAGCATCAAACTCAATGTGGTCTATATTGCCATGGCAAGACTGGATGTCTATTGACGGTACTCTTCGTAGAGAAAACCCAGAGGAAGAGCGTATAAATGTTCCGTCAGACCCCAAGCATTATTGGCGCTACCGAATGCATATAACCATTGAAGAGCTTTTGAATGAAAAAGAATTTAACCAACGAGTGAAGATGTTGCAACGATAGCTTTATATGACAACAGTTTCATCTGTATTTATATACTTATAGTCTGTCTCAATTGAACATTTATGGGGTATGTACTATTTTTTTTAAGAGATTGTTTGCAATCTCTTTTTTTTGCCGATTAAATAAAAAACGATATCTTTGAAAAATTATAATAATTATAAAAAATGGCAATCATGAAAACCCTCACAATTCCGAAACAAAACATATCTCACTACGAGACTATATTCGATAAAATAAAGCTATTGCATGAAGGCGGATTGCATTTGGATATTGATAAAATAAACTGGCCCAATGATTTTCCAAAAACATTGCCAGTATCTGTTCATATTGCACACGACGACCAAAGGGTGTATCTATACTATCAAGTGCATGGCGAGGAGTTGAGGGCTGTCAATACAAAAGATTTTATGTCGGTGTGGGAAGATAGTTGTGTAGAGTTTTTTATGCAACGCAAAGGTGAGCAGTCATATCGCAATTTTGAGTTTAATGTACATGGCGTATTGCTTGCATCGAAGCATGAGACCAGAGACTCTGCCGAGCAACTTTCGCAGCAACTCATGTCGTCTATAGAGAGGTTTGCCACCATAAGACATATCTACAAAGGCGATGTGCAGCTAAGCAATTGGACACTATATGCCGAAATTCCGAAAGAGGCTATCGGATTTTCTTCCAACGAGGGGCTCTCGAAACAAACAATAGGTGCCAATTTCTATAAATGTGGCGACGAAACAAACGAACCCCATTTTATAAGCTGGAACCCAATAGATACTCCAAAACCCAACTTTCATGTTCCGCAGTTTTTTGGCAGTCTCATCTTCGAATAACATTTTTCTCTTCCTTAGAAGTAGGGTGGTATGAGGATATTTTTAAAAAAAGGTGCCAATTGTTTTATTATCTACAAATATTTACACAATCTATAATAACCAAATAAAATATTAACTATACAAAACGATGCAACACAGCGATAAATTGATTGAAGTAGTATTTCAGTTTATAGAAAAAAATGATAATACTGAGATAAAGCCATTAGGAGCGGGACATATAAACGATTCTTTTAAAGTGAAAAGTGGGAACATTGAGTATGTTCTGCAACGAATAAATCATGGCATCTTTAAAGATGTACCGCAATTGCAAAACAACATATTGCGTGTAACTACACATATACGCAAAAAACTAGAAGAGAAGAAAGTAGCTGATATAAATCGCAAAGTGCTCAATTTTATTCCTACCCTCGATGGCAAACTTTATTACAAAGATGCAGAGGGAAGTTACTGGCGATTGATGTACTTTATTATCGATAGTAAAAGCTACGATACAATAAATCCTGAACTAGCCTACAGAGCAGGCCTAGCATTTGGAGATTTTCAGAAAATGCTAGCCGATTTGCCAGGTGGGCTATTATTTGAAACCATACCCAACTTCCATAACATGGAGTTTCGTTTGGAGGAGTTTAAAGACGCTGTTCAAAAAGATGCTGCTGGCAGATTGTCAAAAGTGACACATTTGGTAAAAGAAATAGAAACGCGCGCCGAAGATATGACTCTCCCCGAAAGAATGCATCGTGAGGGAATACTTCCAAAAAGAACCAACCACTGCGACACTAAGGTAAATAATATTCTCTTTGATAGTAACGACCAAGTGTTGTGTGTAGTAGATTTAGATACAGTAATGCCTGGCTTTGTACTCTCGGATTTTGGCGATTTTATGAGAACAGGCGCCAATACAGGAGAAGAAGATGATACCAACCTAGATAATGTATCTATAGATTTAGATATTTTTGAAGGATACACCAAAGGATATTTAGAAAATGCCATTTCGTTTTTGACCAAGCCCGAAATAGAAAACTTAGCATTTGGAGCAAAATTGCTCACATATATGCAAACCGTTCGCTTCTTGACCGATTATTTAAATGGCGATACATACTATAAAACTAAGCACAAAGAGCATAACTTGGAACGCACCTTGGCACAGTTTAAATTGTTGACAAGCATGGAGACCAATTTTAATAAAATGAAGCAAATTGTATCAGATGCCGCTGCAAAAAACAAAACTACAACCAAATAATTAACCCTTTAAAACTTACCACTGTAAATTAATAATTAAAAAAGAAAGCACGTAAAGAAAAAAAACAGTATCTTTGCGGCGCTTTAATATAAATAATAGCCGTGGCAAAATTAAGTCAGTATAAAATAGATTTAAAAAACCTTCCTGATAAAACAATTACCTACTCTTTTGAGTTAGATAGGAAGTTTTTTGACGCAATAGACCACGAGATGGTTAGGAAGGGGCATGTACAAGCAGAGGTGGCCCTCAGAGAAACAGTGGGTGCATACGAATTTAAGTTTCATTTGTTTGGAACAATTCAAATTCCGTGCGACAGGTGTTTAGATGAGATGGATCAAGAAATAGATACTCACAATCTTTTAATTGTGAAGCTTGGCCAAGCATACGAAGAAGTGAGCGACGAGATAGTGATCATTCCCGAAGATGAAGCTGCTATCAATATTGCCTGGTATTTATACGAGTTTATTGTGCTAAACATTCCTATGAAGCATGTGCACGAGCCTGGTAAGTGCAATAAACTAATGACATCAAAATATAGAAAACACCAAGCTGTAAAAATATCTGATGGTGACGAAGAAGAAGATGATGATGATGATGGTGTTGATGATCCCTTGTCAGACGAATCCGACATGGGCAGCAATGAAAGTGGCACAGACATTGCCTCTGAAAAAAATACTGATCCACGTTGGGATGAATTAAAAAAGTTGAAGTAGCAAATGCGTATTGAAATACAGATACGCGAAAATAGAATATAAATATAAAACGATAAAATTATAATATAAAATGGCACATCCAAAGAGAAGACAATCGAAACAAAGAACAAGAAAAAGAAGAACCCACGATAAGGCCGAGATGCCTACACTTACAATTTGTGGAAATTGTGGGGCATGGCACGTTTATCACACAGTGTGTAATGAATGTGGTTACTACAGAGGTAAATTAGCAATTGAAAAAGAGACAGTATAAAACACTGCTATTCTTCACATATTTGCAATAACCATAAAATTACCCTGAAAAAGAATAATTTATTTTTCAGGGATTTTTATTATTAAACTAAACTTTTGATGAAAGAACTAAATGCTGTAATTACTGGTATATCAGCTTATGCTCCCGATTATATTCTTACAAACGATGAGATATCGAAACTGGTTGATACTACAGATGAATGGATAACTACGCGTGTTGGTATCAAGGAAAGGCGCATATTGAAAGGCGAAGGCAAAGGGGTATCTTACATGGGTACAAAAGCTGTAGCCGATCTTTTAGTAAAAACAAAAACAAAACCAGAAGATGTTGATGTAGTTATTTTTGCTACCTCCACGGCCGACCATTTGTTTCCATCATCGGCATCGATGGTTGCTGAGTCTAATAACATCAAAAATGCCTTTTGTTTCGATATGCAAGTTGCATGTTCGGGTTTTGTATTTGGATTAGAAATAGCATCGAGTTTTGTAAAAAGCGGAAAGTACAAAAAAGTTGTCTTGGTAGCAGGCGATAAAATGTCGGCTATTACTAACTATACCGACCGCAATACAGCACCGTTGTTCGGAGATGCCGTTGGTGCTGTGCTATTGGAGCCTACCGAAGAACGTTTTGGTGTACTAGATGCAATATTGCGTACAGACGGAGTAGGCTATCCCTATCTGCAAATGAAGGCTGGTGGGTCTAAATATCCTGCATCGCACCAAACAATAGACAATTTGGAACATGGGGTTTATCAAGAAGGTAAAGTGGTGTTTAAGTATGCAGTATCGTCTATGGCAGATGTTTCTGAAGAGATTGTACAAAAAAACAATCTTTCTATCGACGATATCACATGGTTTGTGCCCCATCAAGCCAACAAGCGCATCATAGATGCTGCGCAAAAACGACTGGGTATTGACAAAGACAAAGTCATGGTCAATATACAGAAGTACGGCAATACAAGTGCCGGAACAATTCCGTTGTGCTTGTGGGAGTGGGAAGATAAACTAAAAAAAGGAGACAATCTTATTCTTGCTGCTTTTGGTGCAGGCTTTAGCTGGGGGGCAGTATATCTTAAGTGGGGATACGATGCAAATAAAGCAGATTAGAGAAGCATCAAAAAAATCCTCTTTATTTGGTTCTACCCCCTCCTCAGTTGAGTAAAATATTTATAAGGCATAAGACCGTTCCGCAGCGTGTCATATAGTTTTGATATGTGCGGAGTTTGTTTTTGTTCACACAAGTTGCAAGCAAGCATGTACAAGTAGGCGAGATACGAACATGGCAACACATAGCTCGTCAATTAAAAAAACATTATTATACATCTTTCTTACAAAGACTATGTATAGTATATAAATATCACGCTTATTTTTAGCTATATTTGTAGCTAAATTACAGAAAGAAAAGTACATGGAACAGAAAGAACATCGTTCGGGTTTTGTAAATATTGTAGGAAACCCAAATGTGGGCAAGTCCACACTTATGAATTTGTTGGTAGGACAGAAAATATCTATCATTACCTCCAAAGCGCAAACTACCCGTCATCGTATAATGGGTATCGTAAACACACCCGAATATCAAATTGTATATTCGGACACCCCTGGAGTGTTGCGACCCAATTATAAATTGCAAGAACAGATGCTCAATTTTTCTCTCTCTGCACTGCAAGATGCCGATGTGTTGCTCTATATGACAGACGTAATTGAAACATTTGACAAGAACGACGAATTTATAGCCAAGGTTCAAAAACTAGATCAACCCATTTTGTTGTTGATAAACAAAATTGATCTCACTACACAAGAAAAGCTAGAAGAATTGGTGCTAGAGTGGAATTTGATATTGCCAAAAGCAGAAGTTTATCCAATTTCGGCTCTCAACAATTTTAGCGTAGATTTAATTAAAAGACGCATTATAGAATTACTACCTGTATCGCCACCTTATTTCGAGAAAGACGCTTTGACAGACAAGCCAGCTCGGTTTTTTGTTACAGAAATAATCCGCGAAAAAGCATTGCTATACTATCAGAAAGAAATTCCATACTCAATAGAAGTGGTGGTAGAGGAGTTTAAGGACGAGGGCAAGCTTATTCGTATTCGTGCACTCATCATAGTAGAGCGCGATTCACAAAAAGGCATCATCATTGGCCATCAAGGCAAAGCATTAAAAAAATTGGGCACAACGGCCCGAAAAGACATTGAACTGTTTTTTGATAAAAAGGTTTTTATAGAGCTCTATGTAAAAGTAGAAAAAGATTGGCGCGACCGCGACAATATATTGCGCTCTTACGGGTACCGTATCGATTAAAGACACACACACAAACACTTAGTGGGCGGTGGCACTATTGAGCATGTAGATATCAAAAAAATATGGTGCTTATCTTTTCACCTTTCTATCCAGTACAAAACAAAAACAAACAAAATAAAAAAGCTTAGTGGTTATTTGCCTTAAGCTTAAAGCAATTATAAGGTATGAATAATTTAGTAGCAATAGTTGGGCGTCCCAACGTGGGAAAATCAACACTATTTAATAGGCTCACAGAGAGCCGCCAGGCCATTGTAACCGACATTGCCGGCACTACGCGCGATAGACTTTATGGCAAAGTTACTTGGAATGGACTTGAGTTTTCTTTGGTAGATACAGGAGGATGGATTGTAAACTCTGAAGATGTTCTTGAAGAAGAAATAAACAAACAAGTAAAAATAGCAATAGAAGAGGCCGATGTTATTCTCTTTGTTGTAGATGTAATGAATGGCTTGACAGACCTCGACTCCGTGGCAGCACAAATGCTCAGACGCTCGGGCAAGCCCGTTATAGTTGTAAGCAACAAAGCCGACAATAATAAAATAGGATACCAATCGGCAGAGTTTTATTCACTAGGGCTGGGCGATCCCTTCAATGTGTCGTCTATAAATGGTGCAGGTACAGGCGATCTTTTAGACCATTTGGTTACCAAACTCAACCGCGAGAAGGTTACAGAGGAGCTAGACACAGCCATACCAAAATTTGCAGTTGTGGGTCGTCCCAATGCTGGTAAATCGTCTTTGGTGAATTCGCTGCTCGACGAAGAGCGCAATATTGTTACAGATATTGCTGGCACTACACGCGACTCCATACATACACACTATACCAAGTTTGGCATGGATTTTTATCTCATCGATACTGCCGGAATACGTAAAAAAGGGAAAGTTGAAGAAGACTTAGAGTATTATTCTGTCATTCGTTCTATACGTGTCATTGAGGAGGCCGATGTTTGTATTCTTATGCTCGATGCAACTCGTGGTATAGAAAGTCAAGACCTCAATATCTTCTCTTTGATTCAAAAGAATAGAAAAGGATTGGTTGTTTTTGTAAACAAATGGGACACGGTGGAAGAGAAAACCAACGAATCAATGAAAATGTTTGAAAACACTATACGTCATCGTTTGGCTCCGTTTACAGATTTTCCTATTCTATTTGGTTCTGCAACAACCAAGCAACGCATACTTAAACTAATGGATTTGGCAAAAGAGGTGTATGTGAACAAGAAAACCAGAATACCCACCAGTAAATTGAACGAAGAGATACTACCAATAATTGATGCAACGCCACCACCATCCAACAAGGGTAAATACATCAAGGTGAAATATATTACTCAACTGCGCGATACACAGATACCTTCATTTGTGTTTTTCTGCAACTTGCCTCAATATATTAAAGAGCCATACAAACGTTTTATCGAAAACAGAATGCGTGAGAAGTGGAACTTCTCGGGCACACCTATCAATATATTTTTCAGAGAAAAGTAATATATGCAAGAGGCCCATTGGAGGGCCCTGTAGAAGATTTAATTTGTAGAAATAGACCTCAACTTTATTGTTTAGGTCTATTTTTTCTTGCACCCCCTTTAGGTGCACCCCCTCTTGGCCCATAGTTGCGTTTTCTACTATGGTTTCCGCCACCACCTCTTCCAAAAGGTTTTCGCATCTGTCTGTTAGCCTCCGGGTTGTATTCGGGTGCTTCACCTAAATCTGCCGATACAGGTATCTTAAAAATTGTTTTCTCCAAAAAATTTTCAATTTGCTTAAACTTGTATTGCTCGGGCGGAGAAACCAGCGTTATAGCCATCCCCTCCTCGCCTGCACGTGCTGTACGCCCAATTCTGTGCACATAGTCTTCGGCATCATGTGGCACATCGTAGTTGATGATCAGAGATATATCATCAATATCTATGCCACGTGCCACAATGTCTGTAGCAACTAAAATACCCACTCTATCGTTTTTGAACTCGTGCATCACGCTCTCACGCTGATCTTGACTGAGGTCAGAGTGCATCTCATCTACCGATACTCCCATCCGTTTCAGAACTCTTGCTACCTCTTTCACTTTTATTTTAGAACCCGCAAAAAGAATCACTTTATTGGGTTTCTTTTTTGCAAAAAGTTGGCTTACAATGGGTGTTTTTTGATTTTCATGACATATATATGCCGATTGCATTATGCTATCGGGCGGACGCGATACAGAAATCTTTATCTCTTCTGGATTATTGAGTATCGTCTTTGCCAAAGTTTGTATTTTTGGGGGCATAGTTGCAGAGAACAAGAGTGTTTGTCTCTCTTTGGGTAATAGGTTCACTATTTTCATAATATCGTCGTAGAAACCCATGTCTAGCATTCTGTCTGCTTCGTCGAGTATCAAGTATTTTACTCCCGAGAAATCAATGTCGTACAGGTTGATGTGCGACAACAATCTTCCAGGAGTGGCCACTACCACATCTGCACCTTTCAATAGGCCCTGTTTTTGGGTTGACCATGCTTCTCCATCGCTTCCACCATATACCGCCACTGACGAAAATGGAGAAAAATAAGAAAAACCCTCCATTTGTTGATCTATCTGTTGGGCCAATTCGCGCGTGGGAGCCATTATTATTGCATTTACCTTATTGGATTCGTGCTGCTCAGATTGCAAGTTGTGTATAAGGGGTAGCAGAAAAGCAGCTGTCTTGCCTGTTCCGGTTTGCGCACAGGCTATTATATCTTTCCTTTGCAAAATAAGCGGTATGGTTTGCTCTTGCACAGGGGTTGCTTTTTTAAAGTTCATGGCATTTAGGCCATCCAATACTTCATCACATAAGGGGAGTTCTGTAAATAGCATATATAGTATTATAAAATAATTCCTTCTTTTCAACAAAGATAAGATTATTTTTCTGTTTTAATTTGTGGCTAGTCAGATATTATCAAAAGATTTTCTCATTTGTGAGCACTTTTCTTTTTTAATATAAAAAATAATTCTATCTTTGCGCAGCTTTTAAGAAAGACCTATGGAGAGATGGCAGAGTGGTCGATTGCGGCGGTCTTGAAAACCGTTGAAGTGCGAGCTTCCGGGGGTTCGAATCCCTCTCTCTCCGCAATTAATATTGCCTATCAATATTTTGCGAGATTAGCACCCAATTTTACATCCAGTATGTGAGGTTGGGTGTTTTTATTATATGAAATTAGAGTTTAATTTATACTTGAGCCTTTACGATATAAATGCGAAAAAATATGATGAGCAAATAGTATCTCAGATAATTCCAAACAATCGAGTCTCTGTGGCTTATGAATGATCTACCTTTGCAGGGGTACAAAGTTAATATGAGAGCAAAAAAACTTACTGATCACTAAAGGTTACTAGGATGGTAACTCAGCTAGCAATTGGGCTTTATCAAATCTGGATAGTTTGTTTTTTTCATGAACTCTTTATGCCCTCTGATTTGCTCATCAATATTTTCGTGAGTCAAATTAGGTAGCGAATTAAAGTATTCTAAATATCCTTTATTTCACAATCATTATATTCACAAATAAACGTGTAAAGTATTTACTTCAAATATTCTAGATTTTAATCAAGAAATTTATTATACCACCTAGTTTTAGAATTGATAACAGGCTTATTTTTAGCGATATAAGTTGATAGGATTCAAAACCGCTCTACGAACAAATCTCGTAGCCAATATTTATGAGGTTTGTTGTATTTCTTAGAAATTATATACAAGTAAGCTTCTCTTTTTTAGCTTATATGAGTTGTATATGCATTAAATAGCCAATGGTATTTTATTTATAGTTTTATATCCCATTTTATTAGTTTTAATCTACTCGCTACTAATAGTAGTGTTTCTTGAATGTCTGCTTCTGTTGGTAGTTTACCATAAATTAATTCGTTGAAACTGCTTGTATACACATCCTTTACTTTATTCCAAGTGTCTAATGTATTAGCAAAAATAATTGTATTTAATGGGTGATTGACTAGCCAACCAGTTTATCAGTCTTTATATTTCGCCATAAATCGTTTTCTATATTTAAGAGGAGTGGTTTTTTCTTTTTTGGAGAAAATCCTGTAGAACGACCCTATATTAGAGAAACCTGCTGCGGTAGAAATTTCATTTATGCTCATCTGTTCATCATTGTCAGCTGAAAGAAGTTCTTTAGCATGCACTATTCGGTACGTATTTATGTAATCAGAAAAGTTTGTGTTAGCTTTTTCGTTTATTATCCGCGATACATAAGTTCTGTTGGTGCCTAGTTTAGTTGCCAGGTCTTTTAATGACAAATCGGTCTCTTTAAATAAAAGTTCTTTATTTAAAAGATGTTCCATTTTGTAATACAATTCATCATATTTGGGGTCTGTGAGTAAGTTCTTGTCAGTCTCTATGGTGCTCACCACAGAGGTTTCTAGCATTATTTGGTCTATTTCTTCTTGTTCTGCTTTGGCTTCTTCAGTAGTCATCATTTCATCTTGGGCAAGTTCTCTTATAGAAAACGATTGCTTGTATGCAGCATAACATACGCCGAAAATTATTAGTGAGTACAACAGAGATGGAACAACTATTAAATCATGATTATTATCGAAAATGTCTTTCTGCAAAATCATGGTAATGGAAGACAAAATGGCAATAGCCGCCATAAAAAATAGCGTTACTCTAATATTTTGTAGCGCCAAATGTTTTGTGTTAGAGTAGAAGTTTTCTGTTTTTTGTTTAAATTTTTTGAGCAGTCTCAGTCCAAAGTATGCAGTGAGCCCTACTTGTACTACAAATAAGACCTTATGGCCAATCATTCTTGCTACCTGCAGCTTCACTAGTAATGGGTAGTCATTGCTTTGGGGTTCGTAGTTATACATTATATTTTTGGTTATCATTCCAATCTCTTGTTCATTCATCATAAAATATAGTATCTCAGTAAATAGTCCCAAAGCAAACCCAGGGAGTAGTATCCACAACCATCTATAATCTATCTTGAGGTCTGTTGTCAGCAAACGTAAGTAATAATAGTAGATAGGAAAGATTGAGAGTGAAGTGAAAACCGAAAAACTCTCTATTAAATAGAATGATTTATTGTAAAACTTGAAATAGCTTAAGTATAGCGTATAATCCAACAATACAATAAATAACAAAAAG
>CAYVLC010000037.1:0-20492 GCA_964452155.1 uncultured Dysgonomonadaceae bacterium | reverse complement strand
TATAAATACTTCTATGCCCTATAAATATTCTACATTTTGCGTGTCTCCAACTTATAATCATCAGTCTCATTCTTGTTTTTATAACTTTTTGCTATCTTTGAAACGTAATTGAGACATTAACACTAAAAACAATTTAAATAGATATGATATTCAAATTTTTACTTTTATCTGACGAGGTAGAAAACTATAAGAGAGAAATACAAATTGATGGTGACGATACTTTTTACGATCTACACAAAATAATAATGGAATGTAGCGGTTATGACGAAACCGAGATGACTTCTTTTTTTATGTGCGACGAATGGTGGAAAAGAAAACAAGAAATCACTTTAATTGAAATGGATACCGACTCTGATGTTGACTCTTACGTGATGGAAGAGGAGACCTTGTCTGACTGGTTGGATGAAGAGAAGCAAAGATTGATATTTGTATTCGATTATTTTGGTGATCGTGGATTTTATATGGAGCTCTCAGAAATGATCTTGGGTAAGAACCTCTCAAAACCTGTTTGTACTAAAAAAAGTGGAAATGCACCCGCTCAGTTTCTCAAGCAAGAGGAAATAGAACCCATAAAACCTCGCATCATTACCAATGCTGCAAATTTGTTGGATGATGAAGACGATTATCTACTGGATGATGAAGATGATGAAACTTTTTATGGTGATGATGATTTTAATCCCGACGAACTAGACGTGGATGGATTTGAAGGAGTGGACGGAGCAGACCCAGACTTAAATATCTCCGAAGACCCAGAACTAATGTAGATGAAAAAACTAATCGTTATACTAGGCCCCACAGGTGTAGGTAAAACGGATTTAAGTATAGAAATTGCCAACCAATTGCAATGTCCTATTCTATCTGCCGACTCTCGGCAAATATATAAGGGCATGACCATTGGTACAGATGCACCTACAGAGGAGCAACTGACAAAAGCTAAACACTACTTTGTAGGCACGCTCTCTGTTGAAGACTATTATAGTGCCAGCCAGTTTGAAGACCAAGCTATAGCACTGCTTGCAGAATTGCACAAAACCCACAACTATGTAGTAATGTCGGGTGGCTCCATGATGTACATAGATGCTGTGTGTAAGGGTATAGATTATTTGCCCACTATAGACCAAACGCTTCGCAAGCAACTGATGGATCAGTATGAGAAGGAGGGCATAGACCCAATAAGAATGCAATTGAAAATGCGCGATCCAGTGTTTTACAAACAAGTAGATTTAAAAAATCCTAAGCGTGTAATACACGCTCTTGAAGTGTGTATTATGACGGGCAAACCTTACTCATCTTTTCGCACAGATAGCACCAAAGAACGACCATTTGAGATTGTGAGAATTGGGCTCACACGCCCTCGAGAGCAACTCTATGCCAGAATTGGAGCCCGTGTAGATCAGATGATTGAGCGTGGCTTGGTCGAAGAGGCATGGAGTTTTTACCCCCATAAACATCTCAACTCGCTCAATACAGTAGGGTACAAAGAGCTATTTATGCACTTCGATGGCAATTGCACTTTGGAATTTGCTATCGACAAAATAAAACAGCACTCACGCAATTATGCGCGCAAACAATTGAGCTGGTTCAATAGAAACAACGATATTGATTGGATAAATCTGTCTGAACTAAAAGAGGATGCTAAAGATTTAGTATTGAATAAGATAAAATGAAATAGATGTTTCACGCTTTTTTTATTTTGAACAGTATGTTGCTTTAAAAAAATGAACTTATTTTTTTAAATTGTCACATGATTGAGGCAAAGCTCTCAACTAAAACAAAATAGTTTTTGTATAAATCCATTTTTTAATTTATTATTTACTCATTTCATGGCCCTTAGACAACAACAGAATTTAAAACAAATACAACGTTTATCTCCACTGCAAATGCAGTTGATAAGGCTTGTTGAGCTTAACTCTATAGAACTAGAAGAGAGAATAAAAAAAGAGATGGAAGAAAACCCAGCACTCGATGAGGTGTTGGTAGATAATGATGCAGAGCAAAATGGCCCAAATGATGAGAATGATTACACAAGTGCACTCTCAGAAGAGGATATTGTGAAGGGAGATTACAATTCGGAGGAAGATATGCCCGATTTTCGTTTAAACTCGAAAACTACCTCCAACTATGAACAATTGAAAGTAGATAGTGTGTTTTCTGATGACTCTTCGCTACACCAATCGCTATTAGACCAAATTCAGTTACGCAGACTGAGCGTTAAAGACCAGAAGATTGCCGAATACATAATAGGCAATCTAGATGAAAATGGATATCTAGAGAGCTCACTACGGTCAATATCAGATGACCTCATATTCCAGCAAAACATTGATACCACTCAAGATCAAATAGAAAAGGTGTTACTAAAGATACAAAGTTTAGAACCTGTGGGAATAGGAGCCCGCGATTTGCAAGAGTGCCTATTGTTGCAACTAAATAAGAAGCAAGCAACAAAGGATATAGAAAACGCCAAACTGATATTAGAAAACAGTTTTCAAGAATTTACTAGAAAACAATATGACAAAATAAAACTCGACTTAAATCTTTCTCACGAAGACCTCCGCAATGCAATGGAGGCAATATTGTTGCTCAACCCCAAGCCTGGTAATCTGTGGAGCGATTCTATTGAAATGGCCATGGCCAACATTACTCCAGATTTTATAGTGGAGATAGATGGTGGAGAAATTAATATGTGGCTCAACAATTACAACATTCCGGCACTAACTGTAAATAAAGGTTTTTCTGAAATGATAAAAGGCTATGCCGACAACAAAGAAGGCATGACAGACGACACCAAGCAGGCTTTGCTTTTTATGAAACAGAAAGTAGATTCGGCTCGTTGGTTTATCGATGCTGTAAAACAGCGTCAAGACACTTTGCAGATAACAATGAGGGCAATAATTGCTTTGCAATACGATTTTTTCATCACTGGCGACGAAGCCACCCTAAAACCCATGGTGCTGAAAGATGTTGCTGAAAAAACAGGGTTTGATATATCTACTGTTTCACGTGTTAGCAATAGTAAGTTTGTGCAAACCGAAACAGGTGTATATTCGCTCAGGTTCTTTTTCTCTGAATCTATGCCTACTGTTGATGGAGAAGATGTGTCGTCGAGAGAAGTAAAACGTGTTTTGAAACAAAAAATAGATAGCGAAAATCCGTTGAAACCCTTGACAGACGAAAAGGTTACTAAAATACTCAACGACAAAGGATACATGATTGCACGGCGCACAGTAGCTAAATATAGAGAACAATTAGGCATTCCTATAGCACGATTAAGAAAAAAATTATAACTTTGGAGTTGAATTAAATTAAATGAAACAGATTTCACTTTTTATATCCAGTATTTTTCAACCACTTTTGATGCCAATCTACAGTGTAGCCCTATTGTTTGTATATACATACTTTCGATTTGTTTACGCCAACCACTTCTTTAGTTTGCTCATTCCCACGGTTCTATTTACCTTTCTCATACCAGGCGTGCTTATCTATATTATGATGCGTGTAGGTATTATTTCCGACCTATCTCTCCCAAAACGTAGCGATAGGTTTGCACCCTATGCTGTAGCAATACTTAGTTTTGGATTTCTGATATACTATTTTCACAAACTAGGTCTTCCAATATGGTTTTTGATGATGCTTGGTGCATCTATTATAGTGATGCTTATGGCCACCATTATTACATTGTGGTGGAAAATAAGTGCTCACATGTTTGGTATCTCAAGTCTTTTGGGAGGAGTAATGGCTGTTTGCTATTTTGTAGAAAAGTCAAATCCGTCGTATCTTTTTATGGTTTTGTTTCTTTTGTCTGGTATGGTAGGCACATCCCGAATTATTTTGAAGAGGCATACTCCAGGGCAAGTGTACGCAGGTTTCTTTCTGGGATTTATGGTCTCTTTTGTGTGTGTATGGATAGGTTCGTAACAAAACGTGGAGCACATTATAAATTAATTTGCTATATTTACAATTCTGATAAGTAATAAATTTAAAATATTAAGATTATGAATTTTCCCGAAAATTTAAAGTATTCAAAAGATCACGAGTGGATTCTTGTAGATGGAGACAAAGCCACGGTAGGCATTACCGATTTTGCTCAAAGCGAATTGGGTGAGATAGTATATGTAGATGTGAGCAGCCAAGGAGACACCATAGACAAAGATGAAGTTTTTGGTAGTATCGAGGCTGTAAAGACAGTTTCAGACCTGAATATGCCTGTTACTGGCGAGGTGTTAGAGTTTAACGAAACGCTTGAAGACTCTCCCGAGTTGGTCAACTCTGACCCTTATGGAGAGGGTTGGATTATTAAAATTTCTGTGGCCGAAGCAAATGAGTTGAACGACCTGTTTGATGCAGCTGCTTATAAAGAGTTTGTTGAGAAATAACAACTCAAACAGCACCAAGAAAAAGATAGTGTCTAAAAAGAAAATGCCATAGTGCTTCTCTTTTTAGACATTCTTTTGATATCTATAGTATATTCATATTTTTCTTCTTTCATATCATTGGTAAGTTTATAGGAATTGATTATTTTTGATGGCTAGTTTCTTTTTAAAATAGACCAATCTGCAAATTTACAAGCGTAGCGCATACCAATGCAACCTACAAAAACAAACAGTATATAAAATAAATAGGCTATGAAACCATTAGTAAGTATCATAATGGGCAGTACATCTGATTATCCTGTGATGGAAAAAGCTGCCAAGTTTCTCGACGAGATGGATATTCCCTTCGAGGTCAATGCTCTGTCGGCACACCGCACTCCTGCAGCTGTAGAAAGTTTTGCTAAAGGAGCAAAGGACAACAACATTAAAGTAATTATTGCCGCAGCAGGCATGGCTGCACATTTGCCAGGTGTGATTGCCTCGATGACTTCTATACCAGTAATAGGTGTACCCATAAAAGCCACATTAGATGGCATGGATGCACTATTGGCCATTGTGCAAATGCCTCCCGGCATTCCTGTTGCAACGGTTGGTATAAATGCTTCGTTGAATGCCGCTATATTGGCTCTACAAATACTAGCTACAGACAATGCAGAGTATCAAGCAAAACTTGCGAAATACAAAGAGGGCTTGAAAGAGAAAATAGTACAAGCCAATAAAGACTTATCTGAGATAAAATTTAAAAACAAAACAAATTGAGCACAATAAATACACCCATGAATCTCCAGGAGATAAAGGCTATTATAGAACTAGAGGCACAAGCCATACGCAACATACCTGTAAACGAAAAATACAACAAAGCGGTAGATATTATCGTGAAACAAGTGCACAACAAAAGTGGCAAACTTGTGATAAGTGGTATGGGAAAAGCAGGTCAGATTGGTCAGAACATGGCCACTACATTTTGCTCCACTGGCACACCTGCCATATTTTTGCACCCAAGCGAAGCACAGCATGGCGATTTGGGTGTTTTGCAAGGCAACGATGTTTTGCTTATGATAACCAACTCGGGCAAGACGCGCGAGATAATTGAATTGTTGAACTTGGCACGCAACATCTATTCCTCTATACCAGTTATTGTTATAACAGGAAGTACAGATAGTTTTCTTGCCAACGAAGCCGATGTGTGTCTCTTTACAGGTCACCCCGATGAGGTGTGCCCGCTGAAGCTTACACCCACCACCTCTATAACAGTGATGACAGTGATTGGAGATTTGCTGGTGATAGAGACAATGAAGCGCATCAGTTTTGACGAGAAAGAGTATGCCAAAAGGCATCATGGTGGATACTTGGGCGATATATCTAGAGCTAGGAGCACTCCTGAAAGGGATTCTTTGTAATAAACAGACCGATGACCGATACTTGCATTTCTACTGACTCAGTATAATATGTTGTTTTCGTCTTCACAGAGATGACCTTACTATTTATATAAAAGAAAAGGGAGTGATAGTTAGTCGCTCCCTTTTTTTCATTTCCACTATTGCATACTTTATCATGTTACAGTAGTTCTGTGTTCCAAAAAAAACATCCTGAAAAGAATATTCTTTTCAGGATGTTTTTATATCGAGTTATATTTATTCTAAATGGTTTAGTTTTCGTACCAACCATCTACCATCTCTTTGTTGGCATCATACCATTTGCGTGCGCCATCTTCATTGCCGTGCTCCTGAATATCAGTCATTAGCTCATTCAATTGGTCATCGGTCAGGTTGAAGTTTCTGAAGTATCCTGCAGCTTTTGGCATATCTTCTTCAAATCCTCGGCGCGAAAGAATTGCACAAACATCTGTTGGATATACACCTTTTGGATCTTCAAGGAATTTTAGGTCAAACTGTGTCCATTTAATGTGAGGCTTCCATCCTGTAACTACAATCCAATCTTCGTTTTTTGTTGCTTTTTGAAGAGCCGCAACCATAGCTGGTCCGCTAGAAGTTATTTGCTCTAAATCTAAGCCATACTCTTCAATAGCATCATAAGTATCTCTATGGATACCTGCACCACTATCAATACCAATAATTTTGCCATCCAGTTCTTTCTTGTGAGCATTCAGCTCTTCAATAGAGTTGATGGGTAGATAGGATGGTACTACCAAACCAGTAGTTCCTTCACTAAAGGATTCGCCCAGTTTTACTAATTTATCACCATAATCTTCCCAATAATGTTTGTGAGTATTGGGTAGCCATGCATCCATAAATACATCACCTTTGGAGTTTTCCTTTGATAATTCAGCAAATATTAAACCTGGATCTAAATTTGTTAGTAATACTTCGTAACCTTGTTCTTCAAGAGCTACTTTCGACAAGTGAGTATAGGCAACTGCCTCTACCCAATTTGGATATAAAATGGTTATTTTTTCTCTTCCATCATCGCTGCTTGTACATGCAGTAAAGGATGCCATTAATCCTACTATTAGAGCAAGGCTCAGTAAATTTCTTAATTTCTTCATAATCGTTTTGTTTTATTTTTATTTATTTTTTTCTGCAAAAGCTTGTGTAATGCGGTCAAGAATAATTGCTAATATAACAATCCCTAGACCCGACTCAAAACCTTTAGCTACATCATTTTGTTGAATTCCTTGATATACAATACTTCCAAGACCTCTTGCACCAACCATCGAGGCAATAACTACCATCGACAGCGACAGTAAGATTACCTGGTTGACACCCGTCAGAATTGTAGGCATAGCCAAGGGCAACTGTATTTTGAATAATATCTGATTCTCGGTTGCACCAAATGCCCGACCAGCTTCAATCACTTCTTTCTGAACGTTTTTAATTCCAAGCGCGGTCAATCTAACTGCAGGAGGCACAGAGAATATAACTGTTGCAATTACTCCTGGAGTATTGCCTACACTAAAAAAGAATATGGCCGGTATTAGATAAACAAAAGCTGGCATTGTTTGCATAAAATCGAGCACTGGTTTAATTATTGCATCAGCTACTTTGCTCTTGCCTGCCAAAATACCAAATGGTATGCCAATAATAAGAGCTATTAAAGTTGAAACCAACACCAGTGTTGTTGTTTGTACTGCTTCTTTCCAGTATCCCATTCCGTATATAAGAAACAGGCCTACCAATATAAATGATGCTAGTCCTGCTCCTTTTTTCAGCCCCTCTAGCTTGAACGATTTTTTTCCTGCTTTGGCATAATAGGCAAGAAATGTAACAATTATCAGAGAGACTACAAATGGAATAGAGAGTAGCAGATCATTCATATTATCTACAGTCCAAGAGATTCCATTGTCCATTGCCCCCCAGAGAATAGAGAAGTTTTCTTCTAGGGCATTAATCCCAATCTCTATATATGTTCCTAAATCTATAAATCTTTTCATATCAAATTTCGTTAGCTTTTTCTATTAATTCACTTACCTCTTCATCACTGTAACGAGTTGCCTCAATTACTATTGATGTTTGTGTTACAAGTCCGTGGAGCCTTCCATTTTTTCTATCAACCACAGCTACTGGGTAAGAGTTATCAGAAATCAAGGGAATCATTTCCTCTACAGTATATTCTCTATGTACACTAGGCACATCAACTCTTAAAGCTTTCTCAACTGTTCGTTCGCCTGCACGCGCCAGTTTTATCATATCTTTCAGATGAACATAGCCCAAAAACTTACGTTCTCCGTCTTCTACAGGCAGTACATACACACCCGTTGTACGCATTTTTCGAATAGCACCCTTGGGTCCATCTTTGCCAAGTTGAATGAGAGTAGGTTTACGAAACATCAATGTTTCGGCAGTAATAATTGTTTTGCGATCTACTTTTTCAATAAACGCTTCAATGTATTCACTTGCAGGATTAGAAAGGATTTCTTCGGCAGTACCAATTTGTTCAATAACACCGTCTTTCATAATGGCTATTCTATCGCCAATCTTGATGGCTTCGTCCAAGTCATGCGTAATAAATACAATTGTTTTGTGCAGTTTACTCTGAATAAGCAGCAACTCATCTTGCATGTCAGATTTAATTAATGGGTCGAGTGCCGAAAAGGCTTCGTCCATTAGCAATACATCTGTGTCGTTGGCTAGTGCTCTGGCCAAGCCCACACGCTGTTGCATTCCGCCCGACATTTCGCCAGGGAAATGAGCTTCATATCCTTTTAGGCCAACTGTTTCGAGCACTCTTTGGCCAATTTCTTCGCGTTGTTCTTTTGGGTCGCCTCTTAGCTCTAATCCAAAAGTTGCATTTTCTAGAATTGTGCGGTGTGGCAGCAACCCAAAGTTTTGGAACACCATACTCATTTCGTTCCTTCGCGTTTGCAACAATTCTTTGTTTCCTGCTCGGGTTATATCGTGGTCTTTAAAATAAACTTTTCCTGCAGTAGGTTCGTTCAGTCTATTCAAACACCTTATGAGTGTTGATTTTCCACTGCCCGATAAACCCATCACTACAAATATTTCACCCTCATACACCTCGAAGTTAGCTTTGTTAACTCCTATAGTGCATTTGGTTTTTTTGAGAATCTCTTCTTTAGAGACCCCCTTATTTAGCATTGCAAGTGCCTCTTTCTTTCTTTTACCGAAAATAAGAGTCAAATCCTCTACTTTAAGTTTAATGTTTTTGTTATCAGCCATATAATTTATAATTAAAAGTAATAACCAAGATTTATATTTAAGCGCGAGTTCCAGTCAGCATCTTCTACTCCCGAGCCCAAGCCTTTTCCAAAATCATCGGTTAGCCATGGTTGATTTTTACCCATAGCATAATCGAAGTATGCATAAATTGGCCCAGCAGTAACCATAAATCCTGGAACTAGTTGTTGTGTAGCATCAAAATGTTTGTTTGCTTTGTCAACATAAGAATAATCTACATAAGGTTGAACACTTGAGATAGGTCCCCAATTGACTGGTATATTGTATGCAAGACCAATTACGTAGATGTTTGCTTTTGCTGCAACACCCCCTGTATAGTTTTCACCGATAGGGTAGTCTGCACCATAAGCTCCCATTTGCACAACATCTAGTTTGTTTCCTTCGTTGTCTTTGGCACTAAAGTTGTAATGCACAAATTCAGTTTTCAAATTGAAGTTGCCAAAATCGCCTACTAAGTGAGCAGCAAAAGCACCCGATGTTTCAGATTTATTTAGCTCTTTGTTGTAAATTCCTCCCAGTTGTCCCGACAGGCCTACTTCCCAATTAGGATCGAAGCGCCATGCTATACGAGCATTCAACTGGTCTAACTCTGATAGGGTTGCCTCTGTATGCTTAAAATTGCCGTCGTTATCAACAATAGCTCCCATTCCGGGAACAATATCATACGAATATCTACTTGTATTTGCAGGTCCCGAACCATTAGGTTCTGCCTGACGATAGTATGCCAGTGATATATCAATGTCGTCTGTTGGGGTGATATCAAATTTCACACCCATGTCATAGTCGTCTTCTAGTCCTACATAATAGGGAGCTTGAAAAAAATAGTTGTGCGATGCAAAACTAAGGATACCAAATGGTACTTGCGAAACACCAAGTTTTGTATATACCACATCAGAAAACTTGTATCCAAAATACCCATGATGTATGAAGTGTGTTTTAGAAGATGGATAAAACCTATATTCAAAACTAAAATCGATTCCGGATAAAGATCCATCCATATTTAGTCGCCAAGTATCCCAAGTAAATTGTGGATCTGTTTTGTCTGAACTGCTTTCGTAGTCTGTCGATAGTATGTTGTAGCGTAGTGCACCACCAAATTTAATTCCATCTTTTTGTTCGCTCTCTTGTGCAGTTGTTAAAAATGGGAATAACAATAATGCGAGAATTAAAAACCTTTGTTTTAGTTTTTGAATCATACCTGAAATGTTGATTTTAATGTTCAAATTTATATTATGTGATTATTTATTTATTAGCATCTAATTTGCTTATTTTAAAATTTTTGGCGGAAGACTAATTCGATGAATATTCCCGTGCAATTGTGTTTGAGCCACAAGGGAATTGAAAGCCTTAAATTTTTACAAGCTACAAAGATACGGTTTTTTGAGCTACTATCAAAACATATATGCAATTGATAGTTAATTGGATACTCAGTAAGTGAAGCTTTTATCCCTTGTTTTAAATTTTTATTGACACCATAACTACCTGCTCCATTTATATAGTAGTTAGTCTGTTACGTGGTAGATAAATTGTCTTAGATTGGTCAGATTGTATCAGTTAAATATGTGTTATAATATTTCTATTATAGAGTTTATCTATCACAGGGGGTGAGTAATCTATACAGGTGAGTTATTTACAGTTTATATCTCTAATTTCATGTGTTAAACTGTTGCTAGAGGCGAGGGCATTACTGTTTGCATCTATGCATAGCTACACTCTGTATAATCTAAATGTTTGGCAGGATTCTTTGTTTCGGCTTTTCAATGTTTTGAGTGATATAAGTAATAAAATTGTTGTAAAAAGGGCCAAAAAACAAACATATAGTGATAAAACTTGCTGTTTTAGTTTAATTCTGCTATTTTTGCGACTTCTAAAAACAATTATTTATGAGTGCTATCACAGATAAAATTAAAATGTTGAGTGCCGATAGAGGGATGTCGGCCGAGGATCTTGCTGCAGGCGCAGGACTTACAGTAGAACAGGTAAACAGAATATGCGGAAAGGATATCATACCTTCGCTCTCTCCACTAATTAAAATTGCGCGTGCTCTAGGGGTGCGGTTAGGTACTTTTCTTGACGACAGTGAAGAGATGGGCCCCATTGTAAATAGGCATGCCGATTTGCAACATGCGGCCACCTTTACCAGTCATCAGACCAGCAGCAACTCACACATGGATTTTGTTTCGCTTGCTGCCCGAAAAGCGGGGCGAAATATGGAGCCTTTTTTAATTGATATTCAATCGGGTACAGGAAATGAATCCTCTTCTTCGCATGAAGGCGAAGAGTTTCTGTTTGTATTGGAGGGATCTATTGTGGTGCACTACGGTACTAAGAAGTATATCTTGAATAAGGGCGACAGTATCTATTACGACTCTATTGTAGATCACCTTGTGACAGCCGCTGATAAATCTGAAGCTAAAATACTGGGCGTAGTTTATGCTCCAGCATAAGTGGTGCACAGAGCACAGTGTGACACACAATCAAGAAAACCTCTGGTAAATAAAATCGGAGAATCAACCAAATATTGTTATCAACAACACCAATCTTCCACATTAAGATGACCAACGAATCAGCTATCACATTATCCAACAAAACGCTTAGCGACTGGCTTGAGTATTGGGCCGAAAGCACACCCGATAGAGAGTACATTGTTTACTCTGATCGTGATCTCCGTTTTACTTGGAACACATTTAACAAAAGAGTCGATAATATGGCAAAAGGATTGATTGCCATAGGAGTCACACGGGGCGATAATGTAGGCATTTGGGCACAAAACGTGCCAGACTGGCTCACATTTTTATATGCTACTGCAAAGATTGGGGCTATAGCAGTTACAATCAACACAAACTATCAATCTGAAGAGTTGCTTTACCTAATCGAAAATTCAGATATGCATACGCTTTGTATGACAGATGGTGTGCCAGGGAGCAATTATACCGATATTATTTATGATTTACTGCCAGAGTTGAGAACCAAGCAGCGTGGTAAGTTTCAATCGGATCGTTTTCCTAAGTTGAAAAATGTTGTATATATAGGCCAAGAGAAATATAGGGGAATGTATAATACAGCAGAGGTACTATTGCTAGGGCAGTATGTGCCTGACGATGAGTTCAAGAGGTTGCGTGCACTGTCTAGTCCTGATGATGTAGTAAATATGCAATATACATCTGGTACAACTGGATTTCCGAAAGGGGTGATGCTTACTCATCACAATATTATCAATAATGGCTATTTGACAGGCATACACATGCAATTTACACAAGACGATAAATGTTGTATCTGTGTGCCTTTGTTTCATTGCTTTGGTATTGTACTTGCCACTATGTGCTGTTTGACACACGGTAGCACACAAGTGATGGTAGAGCGTTTTGAACCCTTGGTTACATTGGCTTCCATTCATAGAGAGCGATGCACAGTGTTGCATGGTGTGCCTACAATGTTTATAGCCCAATTGAACCATCCAATGTTTAGCATGTTCGATTTAACCTCGTTGCGTACAGGCATCATGGCCGGAGCACTCTGTCCTGAAGAGTTGATGAGGCAAGTGAGCGAAAAGATGTATATGAAAACGACCAGTGTGTATGGAATGACGGAAACATCGCCAGGCATGACACAAAGCCGCCTAGATGATCCGTTTGAAGTGCGCCTAACTACAGTGGGGAGTGCTTATGAGTTTACTGAGGTAAAAGTACTCGACCCCGAAACAGGAGAGGAGTGTGCGGTGGGTGTTGCAGGCGAAATGTGTTGTAGAGGATATAATGTGATGAAGGGATATTATAAAAACCCGGAGGCAACAGCCCAAGTGATAGATGAAAATGGTTTTATGCATTCGGGCGATTTGGGGGTTATGGATAATGATGGCAATTACCGTATCACAGGGCGTATCAAAGATATGATTATAAGGGGAGGTGAGAACATCTCTCCGAAAGAGGTGGAAGATTTTCTTTACAAAATGCCAGGAGTGCAAGATGTGCAAGTAGTGGCAGTCAAGTCTGAACGCTATGGCGAGGATGTGGGTGCTTTTATTATTCAGAAAGAGGGCTATGAGCTCACTACTGAAGATGTGCGCGATTACTGCAAGGGGCATATCGCAAAATATAAAATTCCTCGTTATGTATTTGTAATAGATACTTTCCCTATGACTGGAAGTGGGAAAATTCAGAAGTTTCGCTTACGGGAGATGGCCCTGGAGCTATGCGAGGCAAAGGGAATTGAAATACTATAATATTTTCATGCCTCTTTTTTTAAGAGTTAAATGGTTTTAGAGTGCAAGCGTTGTCAGATGTTTGTAAGACTACAGTGTAAAGCCAATAGTGAGGAGCTTTTGCACCTATTAATATAGAAAAGCAAGAAGCCTTTTCTTCTACGCAGGTGTCACAATCTGCAATCCTACTAGCGATACAATGAGGGTGCTCAAGAAAACCATGCGCCAGACTGTCACGGGCTCTGAGAATATAAAGATACCAAACACTACACTACACACAGCCCCAATGCCTGCCCACACTGCATAGGCAGTACCAACAGGAATTGGCCTTGCGCCACCCATAGATCTGTAGAGCAAGTACATACTTATGCTCACGCAGATTACAAACGATGCCAACCACATCCATTTTTCTCTGCCCAAAGTGTCTTGTGCTTTGCCTAAACTTACGGCAAAGCCAGCTTCAAATAGGCCACCAATAATTAAAAGAATCCAATTGATACTCATATACTCGTTATACAGTTTCTTGAAAAGTTAGTCAAGCTACTCGAACTTGATAGACTTTGCAGGCGATATTTTGGCTATCAAATACGAGGGGCCAATCATCATTAGCAGCGATACCACCAATGTGCCTACATTTATTATTAATATGTTCCACAAGTTTATGTCCACAGGCACATAGGCTGTGTAGTAAACCTCTGGATTGAGTTTTATAATGTGCAAATACTTTTGTGCAAAGCACACAATTAGCGCAATTATGTTTCCCCAAAACAATCCTTTTAGGATAAGGAATGAAGATAGGTAGAGGAATATCTTGCGTATGTTAAAATCTCGTGTGCCCACTGCTTTTAAAATACCAATCATATTGGTGCGCTCCAATATAATAATCAGGAGGCCCGATATCATGGTGAACCCCGAAACGATGAGCATGAGTATGATAATAATCCACACATTCATGTCGAGCAGGCTCAACCAATCGAAGATAATTGGGTTGATGTCTTTAATAGAGCGTGCATAAAGTGTGTTTCCCAACTTATCGTGATGCGATGCCATATCAAAAAACAAATTTTGTGCCGTAAGGTCCAATTTATTGTAATCTTTTACCAACACTTCCAATCCGCTAGCAAAATCGTCGTCCCATTGGTTCAGCTTTGCCAGCAAACTCATATCGGTGAGGATATATAGCTTGTCGTAGTCTTCAAAGTTGGTTTGATAGATGCCTGTAATTTCAAATCGGCGCGCTCTCACGGGCTCTTGCACAAAGTAAGTGGTGAATTTGTCGCCCAGTTGCAAGTGAAGTTTGTCGGCTATATTTTTCGATATTATAGCTTGGTTTACGCCCGAGGTATCATTCGGATTAAGGATTTTGCCTTCGAGCATATTGTTTTTAAAGAAATTCCAATCGTAGGCATCATTTACGCCTTTGAGCACAACTCCCTGAAAGTTTACGTCGGTTTTTATTATCCCAGGCTTAATGATGTAGGGTTGCAGATGCCTTATTTGAGGATTGGTAGTTATTTTTGCTATCAGTGAGTCTGACACAGCAATGGGATTGAGCTCGTACGAGCTATTGTCTTCGAAAGATGTTATCTGGATGTGCGAACCAAAACCAATTACTTTGCCACGAATCTCTTTTTTGAATCCAATAACAATGCTTACCGATAATATCATCACCACCAAGCCAAGGGCTATTCCTGCAATGGCAATAGATACGGCGGGCGACGATACTCGCTTCTCGTTTTTCTTGTTGCCTTTGTATAATCGTTTTGCTATAAAGAGTTCGGTGTTCATCTGTCAGTTTTTGAATTCAATACAGCAAAGATACTGAAATATTTTTGTGGGTATCTATTTTTTTAATTAGAAAGCTCACAATAACCAAACTGCTGTAGGGTTGGGCGGGGGGATATTTAATTAATCGTTTCTTAGAGTTTAGCATAAGCATGGTAGAAGTAGCTGCTTTATAGTGTCTCAATTTACAATCACATCTTTAATATATATATTGAGTATGTCCTTGGCTTTTTGCAATTGTTGGGGGGTGTTTTGTGGCACACCCTCTAGTTCATATTTCCACCCCAATGATTCATATTTGTGCACACCCAATTTGTGGTAGGGTTGTATTTCTAGTTTTTCAATATTCGTCATAGGTTGCAGAAATTTGCCAAGGGCATGTAGGTGCTCTTCGCTATCGGTGTAGCCAGGCACAAGCACATAGCGAGCCCATACAGGTTTGTTTATCTCTTGCAGGTATGTAGTCATAAGTAGCGTAGCTTTATTGGATGCCCCTGCAATATTGATGTGAGCCTGCTCATCTATCTCTTTTATGTCTAGCAATACTAGGTCGGTATATTTTAGTAGCTCTTTCACATCTTGTGTAATGTAACTACCATTTGTGTCGATGCAAGTATTGAATCCCTCTTCTTTCAACATTTTGAAAAAAGGAGTGATGGCTTTTGCCTGCATCAGAGGTTCGCCTCCAGATAGGGTGATGCCACCACGTTTTCCGAAAAATGGACGTTGACTGCGTGCTAGTTTCATCAACTCTTCGTAGTCGTAAAGACGCGCTTCGCCTGTTCGGTCAATAGTGTCGGGGTTGGCACAATATTTACATTTAAAATTGCATCCTTGCGTAAAAAGCACAAGACGAACCCCGGGGCCATCGTAAGTACCTAAAGATTCTACTGAATGAAGTCTGATCATTTTGCTGGGAGTTGTTTCAAAAAAAATGAATTGAAAGAGTAATTCAAAGAGAAAAGAAGCAGCCTCATGCCGTTTGCGCATTAAGTGCTGCTTCTATTTATTCTTCAGTTCTTATCACTATAACAGAATACACTACATAGTGTTTACAAGAGAATGCAATGTTTTGAGTATCCGATAAGAAATAGCAAAGGGGCTACATAGCTTCAAAAAAACTACGCGAAATCACTTCCATTTGTTGTGCACGAGTCAACCGTACAAAGTTTACTGCATATCCCGACACTCTAATTGTCAGTTGTGGATACTCTTCAGGACGCTCCATAGCATCTTCAAGCATTTCACGATTCAATACATTTACGTTGAGGTGATGTGCATTCTTAGAGAAATAGCCATCCATAATGCTCACTAGGTTTTCACAACGTTGCTCGTTTGTAGGTCCCAATGTTTTAGGAACAATAGAGAAAGTGTTGGAAATTCCATCCATAGAACTATTATAGTCAAGCTTAGCCACTGAGCTTAAAGATGCCAGTGCACCATTTGAGTCGCGCCCATGCATGGGGTTGGCTCCTGGCGCAAAAGGTATTCCTAGGGCACGACCATCAGGCGTTGCCCCTGTTTTCTTGCCATACACTACGTTAGATGTTATGGTGAGGATACTTAGGGTTGGTTCTGCATTTTTATAGGTGGGTAGTTCCTTTAGCAACGAGTTGAAATAGATAGGTATTTCGCGTGCAAAATAATCTACCCGATCGTCGTCGTTACCATAGAACGGAAATTCTCCTTCAATAGTGAAGTCTGTCGTTAGACCCTCTTGGTTGCGAACTGGCGTTACCTTTGCAAATTTAATAGCAGACAAAGAGTCGGCAACAATGCTCAATCCTGCAACACCGTACGCTAGATTTATATGTGGGTTGGTATCTATAAGTGCCATTTGACCTTTCTCGTAATAATACTTATCGTGCATGTAGTGAATAATATTCATTGTGTCTGCATACACACGGCTCACTTCGCGCATGGCGAGATTGAAGTTTGCCATTACTTGGTCAAAGTCTAATACATCCGATTTTAGTGCAGGTATTCCTTCAATCACTTGTTTTCCTGTCAGTTCGCAACGACCCTCATTAAGTGCAAGCAATAGTGTTTTTGCTAAATTGCATCGTGCACCAAAGAATTGTATTTGCTTGCCAATTTCTTGGTAAGATACACAACAGGCTATTCCGTAATCGTCGCTCAGGCGACTTTCCTGCATCAGGTCGTCATTTTCATACTGTATAGATGAAGTGTCGATTGACACCTTTGCACAAAATTCTTTGAACCCCTCTGGTAGGCTATGCGACCATAGCACCGTGAGGTTGGGTTCGGGCGAAGGCCCTAAATTGTACAATGTTTGCAGAAAGCGGAACGATGTTTTTGTAACCTTGTGGCGTCCGTCTGCTAGGTTTCCTCCAATAGCCTCGGTAACCCATGTTGGGTCGCCAGCAAATATATCATTATAAGCATCCATGCGTAGATGACGCACCATGCGTAACTTCATCACAAACTGATCTATCAGTTCTTGCGCATACACTTCGGTAATTTTCCCTTCATTGATATCTTTTTCTATGTAAATGTCTAAGAAAGAAGATACATTGCCCAAGGACATGGCTGCACCATCTTGCTCTTTCACCGCTGCAAGGTATGCCATATACACCCATTGTACAGCTTCTTGTGCTGTCTTGGCTGGGCGAGAAAGCTCTAGACCGTATATTTTACCAAGCTCTTCAATCTCTTTTAGTGCCCTTATTTGCTCCGATACTTCTTCACGAAGACGAATCTTACTATCTGTCATGGGGCCTTTGAGCCCTTCCTTGTCGGCCACCTTGGCTTCAATTAATGTGGTAGTGCCATAGAGTGCCAGTCTGCGATAGTCTCCAATGATTCTTCCACGCGCATAGTTGTCAGGCAGTCCGGTAAGGATACCTAAAGAACGAAAAGTCCTTATTTCGGGAGTATAAACATCAAAGACACCGTCGTTGTGTGTTTTTGCATATTTAGTAAATATCTCCTTCACCATAGGCGATGCTTCTACACCATTTTCTTGACATGCTCTTTCCACAACCGAGAATCCGCCGTAAGGTTTCATAGCGCGTTTTAGCAGCATGTCGGTTTGCAAACCAACTATAAGTTCATTATCGCGATCAATGTATCCAGCTCCGTGTGATGTAATAGAGGAAACCAGCTCATTGTCAATAGCGCGCACGCCGTTGTTTGCTCTCTCTTCTTTGATAGCTGCTAAACAGATATCCCACATGTCTTTGGTGCGTTGCGTTGCTTCTGTCAAAAAAGAGGCATCTCCATCGTACGGAGTAATGTTTTTTGATACAAAACTACGAACATCAATTATTGGATGTCCGTTACTTAAATTAGAATTAACCATAAAAGTAGTATTATAAAGTTCTGAGATAATATTTTAACCTGTAAATCTTTTTCAGTAGCAAAAATAATGCTTTAAAATGTGTTTTAGCCACATTCTTTGGATAGTTATATTTTAAAAACATATTTTGAGAGCCTCTTTCAAGTGTGTCGTGTTCTTTTACCAATTCTTTAGTCCAATTGCACAATAATAGTTTTCGAGGTTGGGGTTTAGCACCTAGTAATTGGGAACAAGGTTGTTTGAGGATTGAGTATTAAGTATTAAAAGGTGATTGGTTAAGGAATTAGCAGTTAGCAGTAAAGGGCTGTCATTCCGACCAGCGGGAGGAATCTGTTGAACGAATATCGAGACTCCAGACTCCAGACTTGAAACTAGGAAAATGCGATTATAGGCCATATTTATTTGATAGTTGACAATGAATTATGAGTTGAGATTTGAAGAGTTCAATCTAATTCAAGATATCACAGACCCAACACATCTCATACCCCACAACACACAACACACACCACGTAGCTCATACCTTATTTTACCGAATGAATCAAGGGCTTCTCTTTGCCCGTAAATTGCACCACCAATGTGTCGGTGTCTTCTATTACCTCATAGTTTTTCAACCAATGGTTGATGTCAAATGAAACGGGAAAGTAGGCATACCTTGATTGATGAATGTTGAAGCCCATTTTTGTGAGCACACTGTTTTGCTCTTTTCTATCGGGTTCGATGCCAAACAGGTCGTGTGGTTTTATTTTGTTGTAGCTGTAATAGTCTAGGTAGATGAGCTGCTGCAGCACCGCGTCTGCTGGGTGTGCCAATAGTGCATACTTCCAAAGAGCTTCGTAGATGTCTAGCAATACGTGTTTGTGAAACTGATAGTGCGTGTAGAAATACTCGCCCAAGCCAAGCAGAAAATCAAAAACACTGCCCGTAGCGCTTATATAATGCAATGTGTTGATGGCCCTTTTTTTGTTCCAATAGATATCGAGTGCTTTTTCTACCAATGTAGCTTTGTGCAAATCGGTTGGGCTCATGTAGTTGCTCTCTATTATTTCGTAGGGAGCAAGTTCATCAAATTTGTAGCCATGCTTTTTGTAATTGATGCGCAGCGGAGTTCCTTTCAGAAACTTTAGGAAACCCAATTGCAGTTCGTCGGGATACAAAGCAAAAGTATTGTCGAAACTATACCTTAGGTTACTGAAATATTCAAACGGTAGGCCCACAATCAAATCTAGGTGCATCTCAATCTTATCTTTGAGCTGATTCACCACATCGCTAGTTTTAGCAAAGTCTTGTTTGCGACCAACCTCACGGTTGCTCTCCTCATTGACTGTTTGTATGCCAATTTCGAAACGAAACAATCCTGCGGGCACTTTCTCTTGCACAAAGGCAATGATATCGCGATGAATGATGTCTGCCGTTATCTCAAATTGGAATATATTCCCAGGTCGGTGATTATCTAAGATGAACTGAAAGAGATCAATCGTGAAATCTTTTTTTACATTAAATGTTCTATCCAAGAATTTTATGGTGCGCCCATGTTCCATCAAGTACAATAGGTTGCTCTTAACAGTATCTACAGGTAGGTCGCGCACATTGTTGTCGAGGCTGGCCAAGCAATATTCGCATTTGTAGGGACATCCACGACTGGTTTCTATGTAGCACACCTTGTTGTGCAGGTCTTTGGTAGGGTCGTATTGGTACGGATTTCTGTTTGAGAGGTTGTTTACACTAAATCTTAAATCAATTGGGGTGGGGAGCACCTTTGTGCAATTGTCTTTGGTGACTAAGTTGGGTATGCCCTTCACGTTTGGATAGTTGGTCACAAACTGCTGAAAGGGTATTTCGCCTTCGCCCAAAATGAGATAGTCCACTGCAGCGTGCTCTATTACTTTCTTCCACTCGTAGCTCACTTCGGGTCCGCCCAACAGAGTTTTCACTTCTGGATTGATTGTTTTCAATAGCTCGCACACTGCCAATGTTTGCTCTATGTTCCAGATGTAGCAGCTAAAACAAACTACATCGTATTGTGCACATGCCTCTGCCACTTCGTTGAAATCGCTTTTGATGGTATGTTCACTCCACGCCAAGTTTGCCTTGTCGCAATTGAGGTCGTACAATATGCGAATGGCCAAATTGAGGTGAATGTATTTTGCGTTGAGGGTGGTGAG
>CAYVLC010000036.1:0-20663 GCA_964452155.1 uncultured Dysgonomonadaceae bacterium | reverse complement strand
CGTAAATAATTGCAGATTGATTTCTCTTAGTTTTGAGAGTTTGAGACCTTATTGTACGAATTTTGTTACACCTACATGTGTTGACTACAAGGCAATTGAGAGTTTTTGTTAGATAGTTTGACACAAAAAATAGAGCTTTTGGCACAGTGCCAAAAGCTCTATTTTATTTTAAACTCTTTGTTAGAGACTAATCTCTATAAGAGAGCAACGAGATTTATTTTACAGCCCACTCTTTATTAGGTGTTGGTCCCATTTCAAATACAAGCTCACCACCATCTAGTATTGTAGCATGAGAGACTGCCGATTTGTTGTATGCTTTGCCATTTAAGGTAGCTGCCTGTATGTACTTATTTTCCATAGATACTGCATTGGCCTTGATGGTAAATGTTTTACCATTTGCAAGATTCAAAATCGACTCTTCAAACAAAGGGCTGCTTATTTCATACTCACCAGAGGCCGGATTGAAGGAGTACATCCCTAACGACGACAACACATACCAGGCTGACATTTGTCCTGCATCTTCGTTCCCGCTTATACCATCGGGTTTGGTTGTATATTGAGTAGTCAGAATTTCTCTTGTCCAATATTGTGTGCGCCAAGGCTGACCAGCTCTATTAAATAAGAATGCAATATGGTGGCTTGGTTCGTTACCATGCGCATACTGGCCAATGAGACCAGTAATATCACTCGATGCATGCTCTCCGGTAATTTCGGAGCTTTCGGCAAATAGTTGCTCCAATTGTTGTGTAAATGGCTCTGCACCACCGTGCATTTTAATAAACTCGTCGGTATCGTGCAGTACAAACCAGCTATGCTGCCACGCATTACCCTCTGTGTAATCTGTCTGTACCATGTGGCGTGAGTGTTTTGGGTCGAAGGGTTCGTTCCACGACTTTCCGTCAGATGCTTTACCACGCATAAAACCTGTTTCTGTGTCAAGTAGATGCTTCCACGCTTCGGCTCTTTTAGTAAAGTACTGGTAGTCTTCTTCCTTGTCCAACGCTTTTGCCATTTGAGCTACACACCAATCGTTATATGCATACTCGAGGGTGTAAGTAACCGATTCATCCAATTTATCATACGGTAAATATCCATATTGTTTATAATCTTTCAGTCCGCGTGCATCTTGCATCATGGTGGTTTTCATTGCTGCATATACTTTCTCTACATCGTAGTCTCTAATTCCTTTTTTGTATGCTTCAGCTATTACAGGAATAGAGTGGTAGCCAGTCATTGTGTTGGTTTCGTTTCCATACAATGTCCACACAGGGAGCGATCCGCTTTCTTCGTAATAGACCAACATAGAGTTGATAACATCAGACACTAATTGGGGTTTCAATATTGTCAACAGCGGGTGCTCTGCACGAAAAGTGTCCCATAGCGATAGGGTAGAGTAGGCCGTAAAGTTATTGGTTTGTGCAATACTATCGTTTTGCAATCGAAACTGTCCGTTTTTGTCACTAAAGGTAACAGGAGCAATTTGAGCATGATACAAAGCTGAGTAGAAGATGGTTTTAAGAGAGTCTATGGGAGTTTTCACCTCTATTTTAGCTAATGCCTCCTGCCACGAGTTGCGAGATTGATGTTTTACTTCGTCAAAATTGAATGTTCCTGGATTGTCAAGATTCTCTTTGGCATTCTCTATGCTAACTGACGAAAGCGCCAATTTGAACTCAAGTGTGTTGCCTTCATCTGGATTAAAAAAGAATTGAGCGGCAGTTTTTCTCGATGCTACAGAAGTTTCTTGCGTTGCTTTTTGGTCTTCATACAGATTGTATGAGGCAAGTGGTTTAGAAAACTCGGCTACAAAAAACACCTTCTGATTCTTTGCCCAACCTCTACTGTGCCGGTATCCTGTGATGGTGTTGTTGTCTTCTACTGTAATGTTAGTCTCTACAGGTATATCCCAATTTATTCTAAACCCTAAGTCCATTACCAAAGATTGCACTTCATTCTCATCAAAAGTATATCTGTGGTAGCCTGTACGGAGCGTTGAGGTAACTTCTGCATTTACCTTCGGATATTCTAGATAAACTTGATAATAGCCTGGAGCAGCACTCTCGTTGCTGTGAGAATAGCTCGATTTATAGGGAAGACCATCACGATTTTCTGCCACAATTGTCAAGTCGAGTTTCTTGCTAGCGGGCATTACTAGTAGGTCTGCTAGGTCGCCAATGCCGGTACCACTAAGGTGTAGGTGTCCAAAACCAACCATTACAGAGTCAGAGTAATGATAGCCTGAGCACCAATCCCATCCTTCGGTTCCGTTAATGGGGCTCACTTGCACCATTCCAAATGGTAGGGTAGCACCCGGAAAGGTATGTCCGTGCTCGCCTGTACCTATAAAAGGATCTACATAGGCGGTTAGGTCTTCTATGCTGTTTGTTTTGTTGTCTGCACTTTGGTTACACGACACCATTGTAAGTGTAAGTAGTAAAAATAAAATTTTCTTCATTAGTTGTTAGTTCATTAAATGTTCAAAGGGTTTGGTAGTATATGTTGTTTACTATATATTATTGATTCACCGTCAAAGGTAAAAACTTATTTGTAGAATTGAAAAGATAATCGGTAGGGATGCGTAGATTGGCAGCCACATGAGCTGAATACATGCTTTGTGGAGCAATTAATCTGTTTAGTTGTTGAAGTTGTGTGTTGAGGAAGTTGTTTTTAGACAAAAACAATAGCAGTTTTTATCTATACAAGCCCATAGTAATGATGTTAATGAAGCGTTGCAAACAGGTAGCTCTTAAAGAGCTTTTTGCTGGTTTCACTATTATTGTACAACAAACAAAGATATCTCAATGTGTAAAAGCTGTGCATTAAAACGATAAAGCAACCTGCATGAGTAATAACAATTTAAATTCTAACCAAAGCAAGCTCTATAGGTGAGGCCTATATGATAGAGAAATCAATAATAGATTGTTAGATCGCAGAGCAATCTTACAACACCTACTTTTGCATGTGGCCCATTAGCTCACACCCAGCACCAGCATTACAATTTTCCTGATATTGCCGACGATATAAACTCAGCCGCAGCCACATTCAGTCCGCCACCAACTACAAGCATGTCTGCTTCTCTGCGCGAGGGTCTTATAAACTCTTCGTACATGGGGCGCACAGTTTTATAGTATCGTTCTATTACCTCTTGTGCAGACCGGCCCCTCGAATCCATGTCTCTCTCTATTATGCGCGACAGTCTGTGGTCGGCATCTACCTCAAGATAGATACGCATATCCATCTCTTCGCATAGTTGGCGACAGGTAAAGATGAGAATACCTTCAATTAGGAGTATTTTTTTTGGTGCCACCGGAATGGTCTCATCCTGACGGGTGCAAGTGAGGTACGAGTAGGTGGGGGCTTCTATGGCTTGGTTGTTTTTCAACTTCTGTATGTCGCTCAGCATCAAGTCCCACTCAATGGAGTCGGGGTGGTCAAAGTTGAGCTCCCTACGTTGCTCCATTGGCAAGTGACCACTGTCTTTGTAGTAAGAGTCTTGTGTAAGCACAGAGATTTCATCAAAAGGCACCCGCTTTAAGATTGAGTTTACCAAAGTTGTTTTTCCTGAGCCCGAGCCTCCGGCAATACCGATTATAAACATGTAAATTATTAGTTATAAATGAATAATTGTGTTACTTGATTTTTTTTGTGATTTTGAGTAGCATGATAGTTTTCTCTATTCTTTTTTGTTTCCATATAAAAATGTAAGCGGAATGTGAGTAGGCGATTTCATTGGGATATCTCCAATAAGCACTTTGGGCCACAATTTCACAGTTACTTTTGTCTGTCCTGGCGATATACCAAGAAAGCGGCTCATCTCTGAGGCTACTTTATCTTTAGAGTACCGGTTCATTAGGTTTTTTAAATCAATACCTATAGAAAGGGGTATCACAGATGTTTGGCCTGCATCTATACGAATCGGAACATCTAGTTTTCCATTAGTAAACTCCATATCGTTTATTTCAACTATATAGTCCAACCCATTTAAGTAAGCTGGCGCTTCGTTTGGGTTTTCAACGTCGAGGTTCAATGTCATCGAGAACGGAATGTTTTGCAAATTGCCTCCAGCAAGTATAGTTGTCAGTGTAGCAATTTCTGCAATTGATACAGATTTTGGTTTACCTAAATTGAAGCCGGCTATCTCTATGTTTTCAATAGAATTATAGTCATACTTACATTGCATTAAGTTGTAAGCACCTCCTACTTGTTTAAAAATATCGCAGCTATGCATCAATAATATAGTGGCGATAATGATTATTGTTTTTTTCATTTTTTCTCTTTGTGCTCTAATTGTTCAGTTTTGCTTTTAGTTGTTGAGGTTTTTTTTCTTGCATACATAGGTTGTTGTGTATCAGCTATAAAAAACCATACTCATCTTTTTGTCGTGCTCGTATTATTTTATTATTACCATTGTTGCCCCATAACCGTACTCTTGAAAAGAAGCATCTTGAAAATCCATCTTTTTATAATCTTTTTTTAAGGCTTTAATAATTTCGTTTTTCAATATACCATCGCCTTTACCATGGATAAACACAATTTTCATCTTTTTCTTATTTCTATTTTCATGCATCACTTCATGAAATTTGTTCATCTGGTAGTCTAGCATCTCTTTGTTAGACATGCCAGCCGTGGTGTCTAGGAGTTGGTTGATGTGTAAATCTATTTCCAACACATCTTCTTTCTGTTTCTTAGCAATTTTTTGAATGCGAGGACGACGCAATGGGCCTTCTTTCTCTATTATGGCTTGCTGTATATCTTCATTTGTGATTAACATTTCACGCTCCTGAATATCTTTTCTGGTTATGTAATATACTAGCGCATCGTCTTCGAAATAGTCGTTTTCTTTAAAACTGTGTAATTTGTAAAACTTCACTGTGTCTATTCTTAACTCAACAGACACGGGGCTCTTTAGTGTGTATGGTTTGTTGTGCTTAAAAGCTACATATTGCACACATACTTGTTCTAAGTCGTTTAGTTCAGTTTTGCTAAACTCTTCTAGAAACAATTTGGTATTTGGCTCTATGAGTCCGTTGTATCTGCTTTGCCACGAGTTGTTTTTGCGGCTCATGTAGTTCACAAACAGATAGTAGTTGCTATCGTTTACAAAGAAGCACTCGAAATTTGTGCTCGACAAAGCTTTTATATCGGTGGGCAAATAGATCAAGCATGTAGTTATTCGCTCTCCCCCCGGAGTCTCTTCGGCTTCATCACTTTCAATTTCAGCAATTTTAGGAGCATTTGTTGTGCTTTTAGCTTCCAAATCGTCCTCTTTTACCTTTATGTTTGTTTGTTTCTCATTCTCGGCTGACCTTACTACTATACATTCGGTCATAAGAACGGGGAAGTCAAATCCATGTTCGTCTTCTACTATAACTATATTTTTGTTCTGAAATCCTTTAACGATACCACCTCCCACAGTGTTTAGGAATCTAATGGTATCGCCTACTTGCATTTTTTGCATTTTAGGTGTGTTTTTTGTATGTTGAATGAAACGTTTTTCACAGTCATGGAAAACGTTTCATAAATATAATTTTGTCTTAGTTGCAAAGTTGACTAATTTTGTTGGATTTTCATCATGAATTAAAATAATAGATGACGAGGTAAAGCTTAAAAAATGAAAAATAACCCAGTAGAAACTATCTCTATTTCAGAATACAACTATTATCTTCCAGATGATAGAATTGCTAAATACCCTCTTTCTCAGAGAGACCAATCAAAACTATTGCATTATTGCAATGGTGCAATAAAGATACAAAGTTTTCTTGAACTCCCCCAGTTATTACCAGCCAATAGCTTAGTGGTGTTCAACAATACACGCGTTATTCATGCTCGCTTATTATTCAGAAAACAGACGGGTGCCTCTATAGAAGTTTTCTGCTTGACGCCCCATCAACCCAAAGACTACTCACAAAGTTTTGAACAAACAGAAACCAATATATGGAGCTGTATGGTGGGTAATGCAAAAAAATGGAAAGACGAACCCCTCTCTTTGGCCCTTGCTGGCAATGATGGTGATGTCATACTTACTGCCAAAAAACTATTGAGTAAAGGGCAAGAGCATCAGGTGCAGTTTGCATGGAACAATCCCTCTTATACTTTTTCTGAGTTGTTGGACATAGCCGGCAACTTGCCTATTCCTCCCTATTTGAATAGACCATCTGAAAAGAGCGACGAAAACACTTATCAAACTGTCTATTCTCAAGTAGAAGGCTCTGTAGCAGCCCCCACGGCAGGATTGCATTTTACCGACGATGTGTTGCAGTCTTTGACCGCCAAAAATATAGATCGTACTCATGTTACATTGCATGTAGGTGCTGGTACTTTCAAACCCGTAAAAGCACAGCATATAGGCCAGCATGAGATGCACACCGAGTTAATTTCTGTGAATCGTGCAACAATTGAGAAAATGCTCACCAATTGCAACAAACTTATTGTGGTAGGTACAACATCCCTTCGCACCATAGAGAGTCTCTATTATATTGGTGTGAAGATTCTGAATGGCAATGTGTTATCGCCCTATTCTATCACCGTGCAGCAATGGGAACCTTATGATGACAATAACAACAGGTATAGCCCCAAAGAATCTCTCAGAGGCATTTTGGAGTATATGAAACTAAATAACTTAGGTGTTTTGGTAGCTTCTACTCAAATCATGATAGCTCCTGGCTATCGGTTTAAGTTTGTTGATGGGCTACTCACTAACTTCCATCAGCCTCAAAGCACATTGCTATTGCTTGTTTCTGCTTTTGTGGGCAACGATTGGCGAGAAATTTATGATTTTGCTATGCAAAACGAGTTTCGCTTTTTGAGCTACGGAGATAGTTCGTTGTTGTGGAAAAGGTCCGAACTTCAGTAGCAACATATATCTCCCTCTCGTGTTTCACAAATATATTAATAACTACTTTATCTACTAGTATTTGGTTAAAGGAAGTTTGAAATACCTCATGCAATTGCTTTTTTTTGTATAATTGCATAGAAATGAAGTCGAAAAATAGTGAACGATGAAAATCCTCTTAAAAGTACTGAGAATATTTGCTATAATTGTTGTATCAATAGTGTTGCTAAACATCATATTGTTTATATCATTGAGCATTCCCTATGTGCAAAACAAAGCCAAAGATTTTGCTTTGGACAAGATAAAACCAATAATTAACACAGAGGCTACAATTGGAAATATCAACTTGCAGTTGCTCAACAGTGTAAGGCTTCGCAATCTGTATGTAGAGGATCAGAACCAAGACACCCTTCTCTTTGCCGGCAGGCTCGATGTAAGGTTCAATCCCTTTGGTTTGCTACGTAATAAGTTGCAGTTTTATACCGTCAATCTACAAGATTTTACCGCCAATATATATAAGGAAACACCCGATACAACCTTCAACTTTCAGTTTATAATAGATGCTTTTGCAAGCAAAGACACCACAACCAAAGAACCCAACCCCAATCCGATGGTGATAAAGTTTGACAATGTGAAACTGAAAAATGGAATTGCTCACTACAACATACAATCTGAACCCACTACACCCAACATGTTTAATGCCAGTCATATAAACGTGTATGACCTAAATGCTAGCATAAAAGCACCTTCTATTGACACCAAAAATCTTGATGCTACTATCAGAAAACTCACGCTTAAAGAGCGTTCTGGTCTTGTTTTGCATCATTTGCAATCGAGCAGGGTTACATCCAAAGACTCCAGATTGACAGCCAGTAAGCTAGCAATAAAAATAAACACTACAGAGATTGATGCGGCAGATATAGTGTATCATTTAGAGACACAAGAGTTTGCTATAGAAGTAAAAAGCAATAACATTGCTCCAGCAGACATAGCCATGTTTTCGCCTCAGTTTTCTCATCTCAACAAACCCTTGGTATTGGATGCCAGGCTCAAGGGCCAATTGCCCCAAGTAGATGTTTTGGGTTTGTTGGTAGAGTATGGTACTACTACTAAAATAGATCTTGTGGGTCATATAGAAGATTACACCAGGTACGACAATGCAGATGTGGCAATAGATTTGCAACAACTTAGAACCACCCAATCCGATTTGGCTGCCTTTATGAAAATTGGTAGTGACAGTACCGTTCTGCCCCATCAAGTAAGAGCATTGGGAAATTTGAACTTGAAGCTCACTGCAAAGGGTACACTGAAACGCTTAAATATAGATGGGCTCATCAAAACTTCGCCAGGAAATGTTAGAATTACTGGCCGAGGAGCTGTAAGCCAACCCTTTACCGATTTTGCATTCAATGGGCGCATAGTTACCAACAACCTCAACACGGCTCTGATATTGGGAGAGGGTGTAGGCCTCGATTTAGTATCGGCAGATATTAATACCACCGTAAAACAGTCTAAAGATAAACCCATTAGCGTAGCTGCCGATGGCATTATCTCTTCATTGATATACAACGATTATAGTTATAGCAACATCAATTTCAATGGAAGCTATACCGACAGCAATATAGAAGCCGAAATAAGTACCGACACACCTACAGACAAGTTTAGCTTGCAAGCAAAAATGCTAAATGCAGCAGGCATGGACATCAGTGTAGATGGAACAATAGACAGGCTGGTGCTGAAACCCTTTTATGCCCCCGAGGAGTGGACCAATGCCTCCATTACGGCCCGTATAGAGGGGGCTTTTACTGGCACTTCTATTGACGACATGGTCGGAAATTTAGTTTTAGATAGCACATCGCTCGTAGAGGAGACATTTATATTTAATCCCGGTGCCATCTATCTTCAATCTGAAGTGGAAGAGGGAGAGAAAACCATTCGACTATTCTCCAACTTTCTAGAAGCAGAAATAAAAGGCAATTATTACTTCACCACAATTGCACAAGAGCTAAAGCAGCTTATGCAGCCTCACCTACCTACTCTGCTAGACACCCCCTCGGCTACAGCGGTAGATTACAAAAACGATTTCAGATTTGATCTTACCTTAAAAAATACAGAAGATTTGTCTTATGCATTCTCGCTTCCTTTCTATAATGTGGAGACTGGCACAATTGTTGGACAGGTCGATATGCCCAATCGCGAGAGTACCATTAACTTAACAGTGCCTCGTTTAATGTTTGGAGCAAACGATGTGCGACAAACAAAAGTGGACATAAATATAGCTCAAACCAGTGGATTGGATTTAGATGCAATTACATACTTGGTGCAAGACGATGGCTACATAAATGGAAAGCTCAACACGCAAGTTTTTAGAGACTCTGTGACCAATGCTCTGTTTTTTGATATGAACAACAATGTCATCAGTAGCAATGGCGAGCTCCGCGCATCTATTGGTTTTGATAGAGACCAAGACCAAGCCTTGGCTACCAACATTATGATACATCCTACCACACTACGTTTCAATAAAAAGGATGTCAATATTATAGAAAGTTCCATACAATATACCAGTGAGTTTATAAAAGTGAGCAACTTTGGCATTATTCACGAAGGCAAACAGCAATTTGGGATTGATGGTATAGCTTCTAAAAACGCAGAAGATAGTGTTCGCGTCTTTTTCGACGATGCAGAACTAGCCAATATACTCACAGCCTTCAACGTGAAAAATATAAGTGGCACTATAGATGGTAATCTCATAGTGCATCAAGCCCTTAAAGACCCTATACTGCACACCGACCATTTTAATATACTAGATATTCGTACAGACAAAGACACCATTGGCACACTCTTTGTGGAGGCTCTATACAATCCTTTGGATGATGGCCTTAAGCTTGATGTATATATCAATAAAAACGGCCAGCGCCATACTGGTATTACAGGGTTTGTTCCCTCCTCGGCCGACAAAGATATGGACCTTGATGTGGTTATTGAGCAGTTTCCATTGCGGTGGATACAACCGTTTGCTACAGAAACCTTTAGCAAACTAGAGGGCACCATGAGCACCAAAATAGATATTGCAGGCAAAACCTCTGCGCCCATCATCGAGGGGTGGTTGGGTATCAACGAGGGCTTGCTGAAGGTGGACTTTACCAATGTAGAATATCGTATTTCGGACACCATTAGAGTAAATAGAGACAATGTTGGTTTCAAAGATTTAGTTATAACAGATGAAAATGGTAATACTGCCAGAGTTGGTCTTGTTTTGAATCATAGCGACAACTTTGGTCGGTTGGAGTATAAGGCCAATGTTGCCTTAGACGATTTTATGTTGCTCAACAATGCCGACCGAACCGATTTGATGGCACACGGGGTCTTGAAACTCGATGGTGATATCACCCTTAATGGCTCTCCCACTGGTTTGTTTGGCACGGCCAATATAAGCAGTAGTAGCAAATCTAAAGTCAAAATAGAATTGCCACAAACAGCCTCTGCATCAGAGTACAAGGGTATTATCTATATCAACACGCCGCAGGACAACGATCCGCTCTCTTTTATAAAGAACAGAGGCAAGGCTTCTTCCAATAAGGCTTCTAGCAGTGCTTCTAGTGGTATGATGATAGACATTCAGGCCACTGTAAACCTAACCCCTCTGTTGGAACTAGGAGTGCAATACAACCCAAGAACTGGCGATGAGGTGTCTATAAGTGGAAGAGGAGAGCTCATGGTAAACTACAACACCAAGTCTGACCCTCAAATAAGAATCTACGGAGAGTACATTGCACAAGATGGCGAGGCTAGCCATAACTTGCAGGGGCTCAAGAAAATACACTTTAAGGTGAAAGAGGGTAGTAAGATCAATTTTATGGGCGATCCGCTTCAAACAAAGTTCAACCTCACAGCCTATCACCAAGTAAAAGCCGATTTGGCAACACTGAGCGAGAGCTTCTCGTACGATACCAATGTATCTAACACAAGGGTACCCGTAAATGCACTTTTGCAGATAAGTGGCGATTTGGACGGAATGGAAATCTATTACGACATAGAGCTACCCGAGGCATCGCAAGATGTGCAACGCAAGGTGCAAAGTTTGATAAACACCGAGGAGACACGCATCAGACAATTTGCCTATCTGGTGGCCACAAACAGTTTCTATGGCGCATCTAGCAGTCCCGACTCGGGGTTTGGCAACGATATGTTTACCAATATTGCCGCAAGTGCACTTACCAAAGGGTTGGATGCTCTTTTTGCAAGTGCACTCAGTGATAATTGGAGCATTAGCACCAATTTGAAAAGCCAAAACGGCTCGTTCGAAGATGTTCGCATGGGGGTGGATGTATCCACTCGATTGTTGAACGATAAGCTCGAAGTTTCTACCAATTTGAGTTATGGAGACAACCAGATGTACAAAGACCAAGAGTCTTTTATTGCCGAGTTTGATGCACGGTATGAAATATTCAATTGGCTCCGGCTACGTGCCTACAACAAGGCCAATGAGCGCTACTACAAGCTGGCGCCCACAACACAAGGCGTGGGTGCGGAGGTAAACAAAGAGGGCAAGACTTTTAAAGATTTGTTTAGATTTCCTTTCATTCAACGAAAAAGAAAACCAGCAGTTACCAGCGATCGCACTTCGTCTATTGCTAAGTAGGGTGCTACTAGATGCCCTAAAGGTACCACTTGATAAGCAAAATGAGCTTTGTCAGAGAGAAATCAAAATTACTGCAGTAGATTTGGAGTTTGTAAATTTAAAATCAGTCTCACAAGCGTGTTTTACGGCTTCATGAGTAAATACTAAATTGGTTGTCGTAGTATTGCCAATTATCGCACTAGTGGCACATTCATTGTCGTAGGTATTAGAGATGTGTCATAAAGGTTGTGCTCACAACGGTATGTGTTGCCATTATTCAGATAAAAGTCAGATTCATCTGCTGTAGATTTAGTTTTCATGACATACACCTCAAATGCTGCTTATAGAAAAGAATTTGCAATTTGTTTTTTTTTAGTGCAGCGTAGTTGGTTGATAAAGAGGGCTCACCATTTTTTTCTCGTTGTAAATCTTTTGTAGGAGCTATGATGGCGTGCTTTTCAAAAAAATTAACTATACGAGTGGCACTGCCTCAAAGACTGTTTTTGACAGTACAGCCCGGGTAGAGATGTTTTGTAAGGTACAAGCTGATAGTAAGCTGGGTGGTTTTTGTATAAAAACGTAAGCATTTATGGTTTTCATGTAGCATTATGGTGTCATTCAGCTTCTTTTTAAATAGAATGAAATAGGTCTTTTCTTAAAAAGACCTTTGAATAAGAAATTAAATTACTACATTTGTTTCATATTTTTAAATCCTTGGTGTTGCATTAGGGGTTTGTTTTTTGGTTGCAGACTGCAAGTATGCATTAATCGATCTTCTAAAAGAATAGAATATATGAAAGTTTTAAAATTTGGTGGCACTTCGGTTGGTTCGGCTCAAAATATAAGGCGTGTAAAGGAAATTGTATCCAGTCAGAACACAGATACAATTGTAGTAGTATCTGCTTTGCAGGGAGTTACAGACAAAATAGTAGCCACAGCGCATATTGCATCTACAGGGATAGATAGCTTTCAGGACGATTTCCTTTTTATACAGACATTGCATCATGATCTCATAGAGGAGCTTTTTCAGAATGATACCTCTATAAAAGATATTGTAGATAAATTGTTGAGCGAGTTGCACCATATACTCTCGGGTATAGCCCTAGTGAGAGAGCTCACAACTAAAACACTAGATAGAATTGAAGGCATTGGCGAACGAATGTCGTCGTATATTGTAGCACAATATCTTGGTGTGAAGCGCATAGATATGTCAGAGTTGATACGTACCGACAGCAACTTTGGCAATGCAATTGTAGATTTTGAAACTACGAACTTAAATATAAAAAAAGCTTTCACAGATTTTAGTGGCGTAGCAGTTGTACCGGGGTTTATTTCTAAAAACGAAAAGGGAGAATATACCACCATAGGAAGAGGCGGGTCAGACTACACTGCAGCTATTGTTTCTGCTGCATTGGATGTAGATTTACTAGAGATATGGACAGATGTAGATGGCTTTATGACAGCCGACCCGTCTGTTATCCGCAAGGCCTACACCATTCCGGCATTGAGCTATGCAGAGGCAATGGAGCTGTCGCATTTTGGGGCAAAAGTTGTTTACCCTCCCACTATTTTGCCTATTTACCAAAAAGGAATCCCTATTCATATCAAAAACATATTCAACCCTCACAAGCAAGGTACTATAATATCGAAAGACGTGTGTGAAGGCGGTGAAAATATTATAAAAGGGGTTTCATCAATTTCAGGAATCACCTTAATTACTTTGCAAGGCCTTGGCATGGTTGGTGTTACAGGTATTTCTATGCGCCTCTTCACAGCACTAGCAAGCCAAAACGTGAATGTAATACTTATTTCTCAAGCATCTTCTGAGAACTCTATAAGTGTTGCAATAGACCAAAACAACATTGGTAGAGCATACCAAAGCATAAGCCAAGAATTTAAGCAAGAGCTTACAGATGGACGTATTAGTCAAATAAAAACTGAAAACGACCTTGCAATTGTAGCAATTGTGGGAGAGGGAATGAAGCGTACAACGGGTATTGCTGGAAAACTCTTCTCGACCATTGGACGAAATGGAGTAAACATAATTGCAATTGCACAGGGTGCATCAGAGCTAAATATCTCGTGGGTAGTAAACAAAGAGGAACTTCGTAAGGCTCTAAATGTGGTTCACGAATCGTTTTTTCTGTCGGAAAATGTTGAGCTAAATGTTTTCTTAATGGGAGTAGGTACTGTAGGCGCAAATCTTTTGCAGCAACTGGCTATGCAGCAACAAAAACTGATAGACGAAAAGCACCTCAAAATAAAACTTGTAGGTGTAGCCAACTCCCGCAAGATGATTTTCGATAGAGAGGGCATTAATATTGGCAACTACAAGGAGTTGCTCCATCAATCGGAAGAAAAATCCTCCTTGCCGGGCTTCTTGAGCCGTATAAAGGCAATGAATATATACAACTCTGTTTTTGTAGATTGCACAGCTTCAGAAGATATTGTCTCTATATATAAAGAGATTCTTCTGTCGAATGTGTCAATTGTAGCGGCCAATAAAATTGCAGCCTCGTCAGACTATCATACTTACCAGGAGCTGAAGAGGATAGCTAAAAAGAAAGGGGTAAAGTTTTTGTTTGAAACAAATGTGGGTGCTGGTTTGCCAATTATAAACACACTCAACGATTTAATAGACTCGGGAGATAAGATTTTGAAAATAGAGGCTGTACTTTCAGGAACATTAAACTATATTTTCAACACTATTTCAACCGACACGCCCCTCAGCCAAACAATACGCTTTGCAAAGGAAAAGGGCTACTCGGAGCCCGATCCTCGTATCGATTTGAGTGGAATAGATGTAGCTCGTAAGATATTGATACTTGCACGCGAGTCTGGCTATCAGATAGAGATGAGCGATGTTACAATAAATCGCTTCCTCCCCGACGCACTATTCGAAGGGTCTATTGATGATTTCTGGAAGTCGGTCTCAGTATTAGACCATCAATTTGAGATAGATAGACAAAGGGTGGAAGCCGAAAACAAAAAATGGAGATTTGTTGCTAAATTCGAAAATGGCGCTGCAGAAGTTGGTTTGCAAGAGGTAGATCAGGCACATCCTTTCTATAACTTGGAGGGAAGCAACAATATGGTTGTCTATAGCACAGAGCGCTACCGTGAGTTTCCTATGCTCATAAAAGGATATGGTGCTGGTGCTGAGGTAACGGCTGCCGGTGTTTTTGCAGATCTTATAAGGGTATCAAAACTATAAAAAATAATAGAAAAATGAAATACTTGATTATACTCGGAGACGGTATGTCTGATGAGCCATTGGAAAACTATGACAATAAAACACCGCTACAATTGGCAAATAAACCACATATAGATTGGTTAGCAAAAAACGGTCGGTCGGGTTTGCTCACTACAGTTCCGGCCAGTATGCACCCTGGTAGCGAGGTTGCCAATATGGCCGTGTTGGGGTATGATGTAGAGCGGGTTTTTGAAGGCCGCGGTGTGCTAGAGGCAGCAAGTATGGGTGTTGTCATTGAGCCAGATGATATGTGCCTCCGTTGCAATCTCATCACCATAGAAGACCAAAGAATAAAGAACCACTCTGGCGGCCATATTACAACGCATGAGGCAGCAGAGCTAATAAAGTTTCTGAACCAAGAGTTGAGCACCCAAAGCGTTAGGTTTTATCCTGGTGTTTCTTATCGGCACATATTGGTTGTCAGAAATGGCAACAAACAATTAGATTGCACACCACCACACGATGTGTTGGATACTTTGTATGACGATGTGTTGGTAAAAGCCAAAACCCCCGAAGCCGAAAAGACTGCCAACTTATTGAATGATTTAATACTGCAATCACAGGGGATATTAGACAACCATCCCATAAACATAAAACGAAGAGCCCAAGGAAAGAAACCTGCCAATAGCATCTGGCCATGGTCTGCTGGCTACAAGCCAACTATGCCTACTTTGGGGGAGATGTTTGGTATAAAGAAGTCGGCAGTTATATCGGCCGTAGATCTCATTCACGGAATAGGTGTTTATGCCGGAATGGAAGTAATACATGTAGAGGGTGCAACCGGATTGTACGATACTAATTATGAAGGCAAAGCCAAAGCAGCTGTAGATGCACTCAAAACAAATGATTTTGTATATCTGCACATAGAGGCGAGTGACGAAGCCGGACACGAAGGGGATGTGGAGCTAAAGGTCAAGACCATAGAGTATCTAGACCAACGGGTAGTAAAATATATATTGGAAGAGATAAAAAAACTAGACGAACCTGTATCAATAGCAATTCTACCCGACCACCCAACTCCCTGTGCAATAAGAACTCATACCTACGACCCTGTGCCATTTACCATCTATTCTCCGGCTGTAGCACCAGATAGGGTAGCGGTATATGACGAGATGAGTGTTAGAGAAGGGGCCTTAGGCCTTTTAAAAGGAGATGAGTTTATAAGATTGTTTTTAGGAAAGTAAGTTTATGAAATATTATAGCACAAATAAAAATAGCCCCACAGTTACACTAAAGGAGGCAGTAGTAAGAGGTCTTGCTGCAGACAATGGGCTATTTATGCCCCAGCACATCAATCGGTTCGAGCCATCGTTCTTTGAAAACATACACAACTTAAGTTTTCAAGAAATAGCCTACCAGGTGGCCTTAAAGTTTTTTGGAGACGACATAGAGCACTCTACATTGAAAACAATTGTGTACGATACGCTCACTTTTGATTGTCCATTGGTGCAAGTTTCCCACAATATTTATTCGTTAGAGCTTTTTCATGGTCCCACAATGGCCTTCAAGGATGTAGGGGCGCGGTTTATGGCCCGCCTGCTGAGCCACTTCACAACAAACCGCGACAAACAAATAAATGTTTTAGTAGCCACCTCAGGAGATACGGGTAGTGCTGTTGCCAATGGATTCTTAGATGTGGAGGGTGTTCATGTGTATGTGCTTTATCCAAAAGGGAAGGTAAGCAAAATACAAGAGTCTCAGTTCACAACATTGGAGCGTAATATTACTGCATTAGAAATTGAAGGCACTTTTGATGATTGCCAACATTTGGTAAAATCTGCTTTCTTAGATAAAGAGCTAAATGAGCGGTTGCTACTTACCTCGGCCAACTCTATTAATGTTGCTCGTTTTCTGCCACAAGCATTTTATTATTTCTATGCTTATGCACAGTTGCAAAAACAAGGGGCATTAGAAAATAAGTCATTGGTATTTTCAGTACCAAGTGGCAATTTGGGTAATATCACTGCAGGCCTTTTTGCAGAAAGAATGGGGTTGCCTGTTCATCATTTTGTTGCTGCCAACAATGCCAACAGGGTGGTTTACGACTACATCAGCACTGGAAACTATGCACCAAGACCATCTGTTGAGACCATTGCCAATGCCATGGATGTGGGTGCACCAAGCAATTTTGCACGTATAGTAGAGCTATATAATCATATATATGCAGAGATTATTTGCATCATTAAGTCTGCAACCTATTCTGACGAACAGATACGTGCAACCATCAAGAAAGTGTACAGCGAGTACAATTACCTGTGCGACCCCCATGGCGCATGCTCCTTTAGGGCCTTAGAAGAGACCCTAAAGGAGCAAGAGATAGGCGTGTTTTTAGAAACTGCACATCCAGCTAAATTTATAGAGACTGTTGAGGGTGTTATTGGTAAAGGAAATGTTGAAATACCCGATAAGCTATCAGCCTTTATGCGTGGTAACAAAAAAAGTGTACAGTTGAACAGAGAGTTCTCTACTCTAAAAAACTACTTATTGACTAATTCAAAATAAGAGAGACAAGTAATTTGAAATACAATGTTATTTAAAATCAAACACCTACAATATGAGTAATAAGAAAATAGCCATTATTGGTATCGGGAATATGGGTACTGCCATCGTAAAGGGGTTGGTCAAATCAGACTTTATTCCTGCAAATGATATTCGTGCCTATGTGAGGAAACAAACCACACATGATAAAATGGTGCCATTGGGTATATCTATATTTGGGAGCAACGAAGACGCTGTTAGAGATGCCGATGTGGTGATTGTGGCCGTAAAGCCTTATCATATAGAGGGGGTGCTGAACGAGATAAAACCCGTACTGACCGAAGATAAAATTCTAATATCTATTGTGGCCGGAGTAGGCCTCAAGGTATTGGGGGAGATGGTTGGACGCGAAATTCCAATATTCAGAGTTATGCCAAACACAGCAATTGCAATACAGCAGTCGCTCACTTGTATCTCTGTCAATGGCAACACAAAAGCATGCAGAGATTATATATTTGAGCTTTTCGATGTGTTGGGTAAGACTGTAGAGATTGACGAAGATTTGATGGCGGCTGCAACCGTGCTTTCGTCGTGCGGCATTGCTTATGCATTGCGTTATATACGTGCAGCTATGCAGGGTGGCATCGAAATAGGTTTTGGGGCCGAGGCAGCACAATTCATTACAGCACAAACTGTAAAAGGAGCAGCAGAGCTTATACTCCAGAGCGGAAATCATCCAGAGCGAGAGATAGATAAGGTAACCACCCCCATGGGCATCACAATTACAGGCCTCAATGAGATGGAGAACAAGGGCTTTAGTGCATCTTTGATACAAGGAGTATTGGCCTCCTACAAAAAGATAAAACCCATTCAATAAAAGTATTCACAGATAGATTATTATAGGATAAATGCAGTTTAAATACAAAAAGATAACCGTAAAAATAGGGAGCAATGTTTTGACAAAGCCCGATGGAACCCTCCATGTTTCACAAATAGCGCACTTGGTCGATCAGATAGCTTTTCTTCGAAAAAACGGTGTAGAGATAGTTTTAGTTACATCTGGTGCTGTGGCTGCAGGACGTGCAGTGCTACAACCCGCCAAGAAGACCGATACCATTTCGAAACGCCAATTGTGGTCAGCCTTGGGTCAGGTAAAATTAATAAGTCGCTATTCAGATTTTTTTAGCGAGCACGGTTTGGTTTGTGCACAGGTTCTCACCACAAAAGAGAATTTCTCGAGTAGGCTACATTACCTCAATATGAAAAACTGCTTCACTACTTTGCTCGAAAACAATGTAGTGCCTATTGTGAATGAAAATGACACTATTTCTGTAACCGAACTAATGTTTACCGACAATGACGAGCTCTCTGGCCTAATAGCTTCTATGGTTAGTTCAGAGGCTTTAGTATTGCTTACCAATGTAGATGGAGTATATAATGCCAATCCTAATAGTGATAATGCTCAACTAATTGAGCGGATAGAGCTGAAAGATATGAAACCAGAAGAGGGCATATCTACCGAGCACTCAGATTTTGGTCGTGGAGGCATGTTAACAAAGTTTCGTATAGCCAAGAAAGTAGCCAGTGATGGTGTGGGTGTGCATATTGCCAATGGCACCAGAGACAATGTGTTGGTAGATTTAATGGTGATGAATTCGAGTCTAAAACATACTTTTTTTGCTCCCAGTCCTAAATTAGCCAATAGTGTAAAAAAATGGATTGCCTATTCAGACGATTTTGCAAAAGGCAAGGTTGTTGTAAATCAAGGGGCTACAGATGCACTGAACTCCGATAAGGCTGTGAGCTTATTGCCACGGGGTATTACTAAAGTAAGCGCTAGTTTCAAAAAAGACGATCTGATAAAAATTACAGACCCGCAAGGAAATGTAATTGGTGTTGGAAAAGCCAACTACGGGTCCGATAAAATAGAACTAGAGAAGCTACAAGAAAAGCAGCGCCCCACTGTGCACTATGACTACTTATATATGGAAAATAGAGAACAATAGCATTGAAATATGAAAACCGAACAACAACTATACAACACACTCTTTGCCTCCAAAAAGCTCACTATGCTATCAGGCGAAACGGTGAATAGAGTTTTGTTAGAATTGGCAAAACAAACCCGTGAGAATGCTCACCTCATTCTTCAAGAAAACAAAAAAGACTTGGAGCAAATGAACCCCCAAAGCCCCACATTCGATAGATTGAAACTGACCCAAGAGCGTATTGAAGGCATTGCCTCTGATATTGAAAATGTGGCACACCTACCCACCCCAGTAGGGCGCATACTGAAAGATGAGCTACGTCCCAATGGCCTAAAGATAAAAAAGATATCGGTGCCCTTTGGTGTAATTGGGGTCATATATGAAGCTAGGCCCAATGTTACCTTAGATGTATTTGCACTTTGTTTTAAGGCCGGCAATGCATCTGTACTGAAGGGTGGTAGCGATGCACACTATTCTAATAGTGCCATCGTATCTGTCATACAAAAAGTGCTGAGGCAATTTGAGATAGACCAAAACACCGTAACTCTCTTACCCACAGGTCGCAACGAAACCCACGAAATGCTTACTGCACGAGGCTATATAGATTTAATAATCCCCCGTGGAAGCCAGGGTTTAATAGATTTTGTGCGTAAAAATGCCACCATTCCGGTCATTGAAACAGGCGTGGGTGTTTGTCATACCTATTTTGATGAGCAGGGAGATATAGAGAAAGGACGTGAGATAATCTTCAATGCAAAAACGCGCCGCCCCTCTGTTTGCAACACCCTCGAATGCTTAATAGTTCACCAATCGAGATTGAATGACCTGTCATCTTTAACAAACAAATTGGCCCTAGAAAATGTATTGATACATGCCGACACAAAATCTTACAACGTATTAAAGGATTCTTATCCCACCAATCTATTGCATAAAGCAACGGCCAATGATTATGGTAGAGAGTACCTAGCATTGGAAATGGCCATAAAAACAGTTTCGAGTTTGGATGAAGCCCTTGCTCATATCTCTGAATATGGCTCTAAGCACAGCGAGGCAATTGTTTCTGAAAATGCAGCAACCATTAATATATTTCAGAAAATAGTAGATGCCTCTTCTGTCTATTGCAATGCCTCCACTGCATTTACCGATGGTGCACAGTTTGGCCTTGGTGCCGAAATTGGTATTAGTACCCAGAAGTTGCATGCTCGCGGACCAATGGGGCTGGAGGAACTAACGAGTTATAAGTGGATTGTAGAAGGCAATGGCCAGGTGCGTCCAAAGTAAAGTTTTCGCATCTTATTATACTGAGCGTTTTTGTAGCAAAAAACGCTTTTTTTTATTTCTAAATGGTTGTTTCCAGCAGAGTTTTTTTAACCTGCATTATTCATCACTCCTTAAGTGTATATATATATATTATCTTGCTTGTAATCAATAGCATATATATTATTTTTGCTCTTATGTGGATGCCCACTTTTGGGCAATGTTCGCTTTTATCTT
>CAYVLC010000035.1:0-20791 GCA_964452155.1 uncultured Dysgonomonadaceae bacterium | reverse complement strand
TAGAGTATCTGACTACGGATCAGAAGGTTCCAGGTTTGAATCCTGGCGGGGTCACGAATAGAAAGCTATTTCATTAAAATGAAGTAGCTTTTTTTATTTATAGCCAATCCACATCTTTTCAATTGGAGACATAAAAAAGACCTGAAGTGCTTGATTCATCAGGTCTCTATTTCTCTAATACTTACAATGATATAATCTAGTTATTCATTTTGTTTTTGATGCTCGTCTTCACTTGGCTTATTTTGAAAATAAGAGCAAGAAGACGTTTTCTAATTTACAGCTTTTGCTAGCAAGTGTTATTTAAATGCCGATGATGCTTTATCGTAGCTATCTTTCCAAGCTTTGTTTACTCTTTCTAAAAACTCACTGAAGCTTTCTTTTACTATATCCCATCTGCTTTCGGTCATACCCTCATAGTCGTCCAACTTTTTAGTCAGATCTAGTTTTATTTCCTTTAGTCTTACTAGCTTTTTATTATATTCATCTTTTAAATCATCGGTAACATCATTGGCTTTTTTCTCCATATCGGCTATATGATTAATTACTTCATCTAAAACTGAATGTGCTTTTTGTCTAAAATCTTCTTTTTTCATGTCATATAATTAAATTAATGTCTAAATAGTAAACGTTTGCACTATGAATTTAGTTCAAACCATAAAAATGATATATTAGAGCGATAAAAATAAAGGGTTTATTCTTACAAAGCAAACAATTCTGTATCTTTGCAGATATAACAGTAATACAATTTTTTTATTTATGTTGAATATTATAATTTTTGGTGCACCTGGTTCAGGCAAAGGCACACAAAGTCAGAAGCTGATAGATAAATATCACTTAACACATATTTCTACCGGAGACATACTTCGAAACGAAATAGAAAAACACTCTAAGCTGGGAGAACTTGCCAACAAATACATGTCGCAAGGACAGCTTGTGCCCGATAATGTTGTAATTAATATATTAGATGAGCTTCTTGCTCACAATCCAGACAATGTGGGTTATATCTTTGACGGCTTTCCTCGCACATTGAAACAGGGAGAGGCTATGGATGAAATGTTGAGCTCAAGAAAAGAGGGTATCAATGTTGTGTTAAGTTTAGAGGTCGATGACGAACAACTAACCGATCGATTAATAAAGCGAGGAGAAATATCAGGAAGAAACGATGATACACCCCAGACAATCAAATCGAGGCTACAAGTCTATTATAGACAAACAGCTCAATTGAAAGACTATTATGCAGAGCAAAACAAACTAGTGAAAATAGATGGTATGGGAACCGTTGATGATATTTTTGCTCGCATAGAAAAAGTAATAGACAAGCTCAATTACTAAAATTATAAGTTGGAATAATCCTGCTTATCAACTCCGCGAAAAAAATACAATATGGCCGAAACTAACTTTGTTGATTATGTAAAAATATACTGCCGTTCTGGAAAAGGAGGGCGAGGGTCTTCTCACTTTCGACGCGAAAAATATATTCCTAAAGGGGGGCCTGATGGCGGCGATGGTGGCAACGGTGGCAGTATCATATTGCGTGGAGACCGAAATTATTGGACACTACTACACCTGCGCTACGAAAGACACATTATGGCCGGACATGGCGAGGGTGGGTCGGGCAAGAAGTCATCCGGAAAGAAAGGAGACGACAGAATTATAGATGTGCCATGTGGCACTGTAGTATATGATGCCCTCACAGGCGAGTATATTTGCGATATAACAGATCATGGCGAAGAGGTTGTTTTGCTGAAGGGCGGTAGAGGAGGATTGGGCAACACCCGGTTTAAAACCTCTACTAACCAGGCGCCACGTTACTCTCAACCTGGAGAGCCATTTGAAGAGCGGTGGATTATTTTTGAGTTGAAGTTACTAGCCGATGTGGGTTTGGTCGGTTTTCCCAATGCTGGTAAATCTACGCTCCTGTCGGTAGTGTCTGCTGCTAAACCTAAAATCGATAATTATCCATTTACTACTCTCGTCCCAAATTTGGGAATAGTAGATTATCGCGATCACAAATCGTTTGTAATGGCAGATATACCAGGAATTATAGAAGGTGCAAGTGAAGGCAAAGGGCTTGGTATTAGGTTTTTGCGGCATATAGAACGCAACTCATTGCTACTGTTCGTTATTCCTGCAGATACAGATGATATCAAGACAGAATTCAATATTTTGCTCAATGAGTTGACGCAGTACAACCCTGAACTGGCCGATAAAAAAAGATTGCTCGCTATTTCTAAAACAGATTTGCTCGATGATGAGTTGCAGGAAGCTATTGCACAAGACTTGCCTGATATACCACATGTATTCATTTCGGCAGTAACCAATGTAGGACTCACAGCTCTCAAAGATATGCTATGGAAAGAATTAAATAGCGAAGATGGTATATTAATAAAAGATGAGAAGATAGAAAAAGATTCGCTCATTCATCGCAATCTCGATATTAAAACTGTCGTTTTTGAAGATGATGATAGCGAAGTGCCAGCATACGACTCCGACGATGACGAGTTTGAAATGGACGATGAGGATTACTCCTATTTAGACGAATAGCTTTTTCGACTTACGTACCCCTCTCTTTACATGTTGTTTTATGATAAAACATCCTGAGTATAATAATCTTTTACAGTTTGAAAGCTTTAAAAAGCAAGCTGGCTTAGAGCACTTTTGCACAACCCGCAAAGGGGGAGTTAGTAAAGGAGCTTTTTCGTCGTTCAACTTAGGTAACTTCTCAGACGACAATCCAATGGACATTTTCGAAAACAGGCAGATACTATCTCGTATGTGGTATATGGATATCTCCAAATTCATTATTCCCCATCAAACTCATAGTTCCAAGGTGTTGCTCGTTGATGAAGCATTTATGAATTCCTCGCCATCAGATAAGATTGAGATGTTATATGGCGTTGACTCAACAATTACGCATCTAAAAAATATTTTTTTGTGTGCCACAACTGCCGACTGTGTTCCTATTTTGCTTTTCGACAGCTCAAAACAGATTGTTGCAGCTATTCATGCTGGTTGGAAGGGTATAGTTGGGGGTATTATAGCGCATACAATTAATCAAATGGAGGAGGTTTATCAAACCAGTTCATCAGACATAGTAGCTGCTATAGGGCCATCTATTTCTCAAAAGAATTATGAGGTAGGCCATGAATTGATAACTGAGTTCAATGCGGCTGGCTTCGATATGTCTTCTACATCACTGGTAAACAAACAAACTGGCAAGTGGCACATCAATCTAAAACAGATTGCTCGCAACGAATTGGTGAGGCTAGGTGTTTTGCCAAAACAGATTGAAACTTCTTCTCTATGCACCTTTGATGAGTCTGAGCTGTTTTTCTCTGCTCGGCGACAAACAATTGTTTCTGGTAGGATGTTGACGGGGGTTATGCTGGTAGATTAATTAGTTGCAAACTAAGAATTGGGTATTGCAAAATGAATTATTACGGTTGCAAACTTTGTTCAACCCTGAATTTACGAAATATATAAACACAACAAAAAAAGAGCAGTTGTAAAAAACTGCTCTTTTTTTGTTATGTAATACTTTTCTAATCCTTTTAGATTAGACTGAATCTGTTTGAGTGTTAGTAGCGATCGCTAATTACTTTCCAATCTAATATTTTCCACACTTCTTTTAGGTGGTCACCTCTGCGGTTTTGATAATCTAAATAATAGGAGTGTTCCCATACATCCAATGGCAAGATTGTTGCCAAGCCTTTAGTAATTGGATTTCCTGCGTTGCTTTCTTTTTCTATTGAAAGATTGCCACTGTCGTCTTTTGCCAAGAATACCCAGCCTGAGCCAAATACACCTAAACCAGCTGCAATAAATTCTTCTTTAAACTTCTCGAACGATCCAAATTTAGAATTAATAGCTTCGGCTAATTTACCTTGAGGCTCGCCACCACCATTAGCACTAAACGAAGTGAAGTACAATTGGTGATTTAACGCTTGTCCAGCATTGTTAAAAATTCCGCCATCGCTCTCTTTCACGATAGTTTCTAAGTCTGCGTTTTCAAACTTGGTTCCAACTATCAATTTATTCAAGTTGTCAATATAGGCTTGGTAATGTTTGCCATAATGAAGTTCCATGGTTTGTTTGCCAATAACTGGCTCCAACGCATCTGTTGCGTAAGGTAAAGCTACTTTTTCAAATTTCATTTCTTCAGAGTTTTTTGTGTTAGTTTTGTACTCATTGTTTTTTGCATGGGATGAAGTACAAGAAATAGTCCCAAGGGTGAATAATCCAATAAGTAAATAATAAGCTATCTTCATTTTATTCTACCTTTAATTTTTTGATTTTGTCTATTATTTATAACGCACCGTAGGCAATAAAGTTCGATAACTCTTATAGAAACTGTCTATGTGCAATAGACGATACAATAAAAGGCCTAAGTTTGTAAACTAAAGGCCTTTTATTTGATTTCTTATTGAGCACAAATATTCCTCGTCTAGAATTAATTGTCTTTTTTATTGTTGTTTTTTTCTATATTTTCTAACGAACCAGTTTCTTTCTCTTTATTCTCTTTTTCATGAATAAATATTTCTTTTTTACTTGCAGAGGGAGAAATACTTTGAGGCTTATCTAATTCTTGAATTGTTTTTTGATCTTGTTTCAATAATTCTTGTGAGCGTGACACCCAAAGTCGTTTACCAAATATCTCTTCAAGGTCGCTTGCATAGATAATCTCTTTTTCAATTAATATCTCGGCCAACTTACGATGACCTTCTGCGTTTTTGCTTAAAATATCTTTTGCTCTAGCATATTGCTCTGCAATAAGTTTTTTCACTTCAGAGTCAATCACCTTGGCAGTCTCTTCGCTATACGGCTTCGAGAAATTCCATTCTTGGCCTGCCGAATCATAGTAGCACAAATTGGGAAGCTTGTCGCTCATGCCCAAGTAGCTAACCATTGCGTTTGCTTGCTTAGTTACACGCTCCAAGTCATTCATTGCACCCGACGATATCTCACCGATAAAGATTTCTTCGGCAGCACGGCCACCCAAAATAGCACACATTTCGTCGAGCATTTGGCTTTTGGTCGTAATTTGTCGTTCCTCGGGTAGGTACCAAGCAGCTCCTAAGGCTTTGCCTCTAGGTATAATAGTTACTTTCACCAATGGGTTGGCATGCTCTAACATCCAACTCAAAGTCGCATGTCCAGCCTCGTGTATAGCTATAGATTTTTTCTCTTCAATGGTGATAATTTTATTCCTCTTTTCGAGCCCACCCACAATTCTATCTACAGCATTCATAAAGTCTATACTCTGCACAAACGATTTTTTTTCGCGTGCAGCAATCAGAGCTGCCTCGTTACACACGTTAGCAATATCTGCACCTGAAAAACCAGGAGTTTGGCGAGCCAAAAAATCTGCATCAACAGATTCGTCAATTTTAATGGGACGAAGGTGCACCTTAAATATTTCTCTTCTATCGTTCAAGTCAGGTAGGTCAACATGTATTTGTCTGTCAAACCGGCCAGCTCTTAACAAAGCTTTGTCTAAAATGTCGGCCCTATTGGTTGCTGCCAGTATGATTACACCACTGTTAGAGCCAAATCCATCCATCTCTGTTAGTAGTTGGTTCAGGGTATTCTCTCGCTCATCGTTCGAGCCCATGTTTACGTTTTTACCACGTGCACGTCCTACCGCATCAATCTCATCAATAAATATAATACTAGGGGCTTTTTCTTTTGCTTGCTTAAATAGATCGCGCACACGTGATGCACCTACCCCTACAAACATCTCTACAAAATCTGATCCTGAGATAGAGAAAAAAGGAACATCGGCTTCGCCAGCAACGGCTTTTGCCAACAATGTTTTACCAGTCCCTGGGGGGCCTACTAATAGTGCACCCTTTGGTATCTTCCCTCCTAGATTTGTGTATTTCTTGGGGTGTCTCAAAAACTCTACAACTTCTTCTACCTCTTGTTTTGCTTCGGATAGACCCGCAACATCTTTAAATGTAACTTTAATGGCCGACTCTTTGTCGAAAAGCTGTGCTTTAGATTTACCAACATTAAAAACTCCGCCAGACCCTCCAGCACCTCCCGAAGACATGCGGCGAATAAAGAATATCCATATTGCTATAAGGATTATAAATGGAGCTAGCCCCAAAAGTATTCCACTTATTGCTGACGAAGAGTCAAAGGAGGTTTTAATATCATATCCTTTTTCTTCCTTTACTTTGTCAAGAAATTCTGCAGCTTTGTCGGCAGAAGGTATTGTTACAATAATACTCGGATTAGTTTTTACTTTGTCTGCATTGTCTTTAAATATATAGCGCACCGAACCTTCTCGCACTACAGCTTCTGCTGTTTCTTTTTTACTGTAAACAACTACCTTTTCTACTCTGTCTTCGTTTACATATTGTTGAAATTCAGACCAGGTTACCTCTTTTACCGAGACATTCCCGCCAAAAAAGAACATACCTAAAAGACCTATTATTATAATTGAATAAATCCAATATGGATTAAAAGGCCCTTTTGGTTTTTTATTACCCAAATTAGGGCTAAATTTTTTCTTGTTCAGATTATTTTTATCCATTCTTCTTAATTGAGATGCAGTAAATTAAATTTGTGATATAGTGTAACAAACCAGCGATAAATAAGTTTTTAGTCTTCGTTTGGTATCTTCTCAGACTTTGCGTCGGACCACAAGTTTTCTATGTTGTAAAAACCTCTCAACTCAGGCAAGAAAATATGCACAATTATATTGCCATAGTCTATTCCCACCCATTCTGCCAATTGTTGACCTTGAACTCTTATAGGGCTTTCTTTTATGTTTGTTTTAACAACATGTTCTACCGATTCTGCCAGTGCAGCAACTTGAGTAGGTGTGTTTCCTTCGCAAATTACGAAATAATCGCAAATTACTCCAGGCATTCCTCTTAAATCAATTGTAGTTATGTTTTTCCCCTTTTTCTCTTGTATTCCGCTTATAATACTATCTAGTAATTGTCTGTTTTCTTTCATTCGTAATTTTTAAAAATATTGAGCTACAATGGTGTCTCTATGTCACATTCTTATACTTATTTATTCTGTAAATATAAATATTTATTCAGTTAAATGTTGTGTGCAAAAATGTTGTCTAATCAGTTTTGCTAGTAAAAAAAGAAAGGTGATTAAGAACAAACTTTTGTTTTTTTCAACGAAACATACTATCTGATTCGTTGAAAGCTCGCCATTAAGCACATCCCCTTTTTAAAGTTTAATAAGGTTATAAAGTTTCTAATTTGAAATTTTTCCAAAGCACCTTTATCCCTCCACCATCATGTATTTGCAAGGCAATGCGTCCCTGTCCGTTTCCAATTTTTTCATCGGTTAGGTCCACCATTTCTTCACCGTTCAACCAAGTCTTTATGTTGTCGCCTTTTGCAAGTATGCGCAATGTATTCCATTCGCCTTCTTTCAGAGCTTTTTGTTGTTCGTCATTTATTTCTATAATCCATCCACGCCCATAAGATTCATATATACCACCTGTGCCGTGTCCCATAGGGGCCACTTCTACTTGCCATCCGTTTACTAGGGCTACTGGCTCTATAAATGAGCGAATAAACACACCAGAGTTTCCGTCAGCTTCTTGCTTGAAATCAACTGAGAAGTCAAAATCATTGTAATAGTCTCTTGTAGCCAAATAGCCATACTCTTTGTCTGGCCCACTTTCACAAATAAGTAGTCCGTCTTCTACATACCATTTCTCAGTTCCATAGGCTTCCCAACCAGTAAGGTCTTCGCCATTAAAGAGCTCTACCTGTTTTGTTTTACGAGGAAGTTCTTTTATCTTTAAGTTTCTAAACCAAGCAGCCGAACCATGATCTTGCAGGCAAATTGCTCCTTTTGTTGCCAAACCATATTCTGGAGCTTCGGCCCACTTTCCACTATTTTTGAGTGCATGCCAGTTGTCGGTCCATGCTTCAAACTCTACAACTTTCTCGCCGTTAAGCCAATGCTCTACATGACCATTGTCGAATACAATTTTCGATGTGTTCCATTCGCCAGCAGGTTTAATAGTAGTTTTTGCAGGGTCAGTAGAGTGCATTGCATAGTTAGCACCTGTTTTTTGCCAATCTTCCAAAGGCTCAGGAAAACCCTCGTCATCTATCAATTGATATTCTGGACCTGTGACATAAGGTACTCTAAATTTCGGATTTTCTACTACATGATATAGCACACCACTATTTCCTTGTGCAGCAATCTTCCAATCCCAAGTCAAAACAAAGTTATCGTATTGCTTTTTTGTCACAATATAGCCACTTGCGTCGCCACCACCACCTTTGGCCTGGATAGTTCCGTTTTCTACAAACCAAGGGCCTGCTAGTTCACTTCCGTTATAGTCGCGCCAATTGTCTAGTGTAGTTCCATCAAACAAGAGCTCCCAACCATCTGATTTTTCAGCTTCTGTAAGTTGGTTGTGCGAAGCTTTATCTCCACACGATGTGAGGGCAAAAAGTCCGATACATGCCATGATAAATATTTTTTTCATTTCCATATTATTATATTAATCTAAAGATGAGTATTTAATCATACAAAGATATTGATAATTTAATAATTAACGACGATATTTGCAACAAAAAGATAGAGCCCGTGTTTGTTAATAGATTTAATAAAACAATTTCATTTCTGATTTTGCTATTTAATCAAGAGTAAAATTGTTTCTAAACATTGGCATACCATATACGCGGCATCAGTAATTATTAAAAAAATATTTGATTTGAAAATTATAGATTTAAATAAAGAGATTCCTTATAAAGGGATGGTGGCAACGATGGGCTTTTTTGATGGTGTTCATTTAGGGCACAGGCATCTTATAAGTCAAGTTGTGAACCATGCTCAAGAGCAACAACAAGAGTCGGCTGTAATAACTTTCCCCGTGCATCCACGCAAGGTCTTAGACAAAAACTATCAACCCCCTCTGCTGTGTGGGTTTGACGAAAAACTAGAGCAGTTGAGCACAACCGAAATCGACAATTGTATTGTTCTAGACTTCACTATCGATATATCGCAACTAACAGCCAAAGAGTTTATTCATCAGATTCTGAAAGAAAAAATAGGCATTCAAACGCTTTTTGTTGGATACGATCACCGATTTGGTAGAAACAGAGAAGAGGACTTCAATGATTATGTGCGCTATGGCAGCGAAGTAGGTATCAGTGTTGTTAAAGCTACTCCTTACAAGTTTGGCCCTCACACTGTGAGCTCATCACAAATTAGATACCTGCTTGCACAAGGCGATATATCGCTTTCTAATACTTTCCTTTCATACAACTACACCATCACAGGCAAAATTGTAGAAGGCTATAAAGTAGGTAGGCGTATTGGTTTCCCAACTGCCAATATTAAGTTGTGGGAGCGCTACAAGGTAATACCCACTGATGGTGTGTATGCTGTGAGGGTGCACATTGAGGAAAGCGTACATGATGGCATGCTGTATATTGGTAATAGACCCACGCTTCACCAAAACTCGCATACCAGTGTAGAAGTAAACATCTTCGATTTTGAAGACGACCTTTATAATAAAACACTTACTGTGGAGTTTGTATCATTTGTTCGACCTGACATTAAATTTAATGGGGTTGAACCACTTATTGCTCAAATAACCAAAGACAAAGAGACAGTAAAAGAGAAGCTGAAAGGGTATGATGCAAAGCTTAGAATTAATGGGGATTAAAAGTTGAAACTGTTTGTGGCAGGTGTGCAAAGTTCTTATTCAAGAGCATCATCTTTAGGTTTATTATTGGCATAGTATTGGGGTGTTTAACAGTTGTGGAATAACCTAGCACCTCGCATCACGTTATCTTTATTCCTGTTTCACAAGCACAACTATTTCAGAATCTTTTTGTTGTAATAGTAAGACTATACAAATAAAACAAGAAAAAACAAAAGATTATTATGGATTATCAAAAACTAAACAATGGTGTAAAGATTCCCATGTTGGGGCTTGGAGTGTTTCGTATGGAAGACGAAAAAGATGCCTATAACTCTATTCGCAAAGCAATTGATTTGGGCTATCGTCACATCGACACTGCTAAGGTGTACGAAAACGAAGAGCCTGTAGGGCGTGCTATTCGCGAAAGCGGAGTAAGCCGCGAAGAACTTTTTGTTACCACAAAACTATGGAACGAAGATATTGCCAATGGCAACGAGCAAAAAGCTTTTGAGACAAGCCTCCGAAAGTTGGGCTTTGACTATGTTGATCTCTATTTGGTACATTGGCCCATCAAAGATAAGTATGTGTCTGTGTGGAAAGAGATGGAGAAGATAGCCCAATCGGACAAAGCACGTGCAGTAGGGGTGAGCAATTATCAGGAAAGTCATCTGCAAGAGATTATCAACCTCAAGTCGCTTGTGCCAGCTGTCAATCAGATAGAGCTTCATCCCTATTTGTCGCAAAAACCTTTGGTTGAGTTTTGTACACAATATGATATAAAAGTAGAATCGTGGAGCCCACTGTGTGCCAATAAAAACAATTTGCTTCAAGAGCAATCTCTAAAAGAGATAGGCCAAAAATACTCAAAAACTGCTGCTCAGGTGGTGTTGCGTTGGAATATTGAGCGTGGACTAATCGTAATTCCCAAATCTTCTAATCCTACAAGGCAAGCAGAAAACATTAATGTATTCGACTTTGAGCTTACTGTTGAAGATATGCAGAAAATTGATCAATTGAACAAAGATACGAGGGTGGGACCGCATCCAGATAAAGTGGGGTTTTAAGTTAATCATTAATGGTCAGTTGTTAGTCGTTAATGCCTGATGTATCAACGTTATAATACACTTACCAGAATGATCTATCTGTTCAATCTGGTAAGCCTTTTTATTTTTTTCCTCACACTTTACTTTTTACCCTTTTATTTATAAATCTTCCTCTCATTAAGTGCTCTTTGGTATCTTGCAGCATTGCGTACATGCTCTGCATGCGTAGTGGCAAAGTTGTGCCGACCCGAGAGGTCATCTTTGGCACACATAAACAAGTATTTGTGATTGGTAGGCGAGAGTGTGGCATCAATTCCCTTAATAGATGGAATTCGGATGGGTCCTGGAGGCAACCCCTCCTTTCTATAGGTATTGTAGGGCGACTCTACTTCGAGGTGTACATACAAAATGCGCCGGAGTGCAAAGTCTTGCAATGCAAACTTAACCGTTGGGTCGGCTTCTAAACGTTGACCTCTTTTTAATCGGTTCAGGTACAAACCTGCAACAATTGCGTATTCGTCTGCATAAGTAGCCTCTTCTTCCACTATCGACGCCAATGTTGACACCTCAATAGGGTTAAGACCAATCTTTTTTGCTTTCGCTTTTCTATCATTGTTCCAAAAAGCATTGTATTCCTTTTTCATTCTTGTCAGAAGTTTATCCACGCTGGTATCCCAATACACCTCATAAGTGTTTGGAATGAACATGGCCACCACCGTGTTGCTGTCGAAACCTAGCGTGGCTATTGTTGTAGTATCTTTTAGTGCCGACAACAACGATATGCTATCGATCATTAACTGTTCCGATATGCGTCCCGACAGATCTTCTTTGGTTCGCATGTTATTGAAGGTTAGTAGCATGGGCGATTGATTGCCTGCACGCAACATCCTAATTAGTTCAGGAACTGTCATTCCATCTTTGATAGCATACCTGCCTGTTTTGATTGCTTGCGGATATTTCATCCGTTCCGAAATTATTTGAAACACTTTTTCGGATGGTAAAGTCACTTTCTCTTTTATTTGTGCAGTCACTCCTTCAAAGTTGGTAGTAGGGGTTATGTATATGTGTACAGTCTCGGCCAATTTGAGTGGTTTAAAAACAGTAGCTTTTATATACCACCCAAGTGCTAGACCTATCACCAACAGTGTGGCAACAATAGATGATAAAATCTTGAGTCGTCTGTGTTTAGTCTTTGCCATATTTTTAATGGTTTGTTTATTTTCAATCTTAATTAGATTACACGTATTAATCTGCAAATATAAATAATATCCTCCTATGTTGTTCCATTCATTCCAACTTGCACTTCAAAATACCACCCAAAACATCGATAAAACCTCATAAAATCTGACTGTAATAAATTATTCATTCTTTTTGTTTGAAAAGTCAAAAACAAACTTGTATATTTGCACCCGAAATTATTTCAGCATTCAACATTATTTCAAGGAAGTGTGGGTGAGTGGCTGAAACCACCAGTTTGCTAAACTGACGTACGGGTAACTGTACCGGGGGTTCGAATCCCCCCGCTTCCGCAAATAATAAAAGGTGCAAATAAGTTGATGAAACTTTATTTGCACCTTTTTTTGATGTTATTCTCGTAAGAATCTTGTATAGGCAGCTTAATTTGTTTTGAATTGCGGAATACGCAAATCCGCGTGAGTCTGTCTTTCCACCCTTTCACCCTAAAGGCAAGAACCACATTAACAGCACTCGTCCAGCTCCCTTATAGGGGTTTAAGGGGTAAAGGTAGAACAATTTACTTTTCACCCATCTCGCCCATTATTCAATATAAAGATAGGGTGATGTATATTTGCTTATTTAACCATACACAGGTTGCTTCCATTTTTCTTTTTTATGGTATTTACTTTCGGCTGCCCATTTTATGCCTCGTTGTTGAATAGCTAGCACTTCAGGACCTTCAAAGTCTTTCATCACATGACCTAGCGATGAGTAAAATATGCGGCCTTCTCCATAATATTTCTTCCAAACTGCAGGGATTACACAACCATCAATCCAGGGTGCATGTTCGTCAGAGAACTCAGTTGTAGCCAATACTTTCACATTCGGATCTACGTGCATGTAATATTGCTCTGAGTGCATACTGAAATCATTCAATCCTTTTGTTACATAGTCATCGTGGTCTGTCACCTTCACACGATAGTCAATTACACCACCCGGATGAGCTACCCATTGGCCTCCTACCATGAATTGGAATTCTACATTATCTCTAAAAGAGTCGCCAGTGCCACCATGCCATCCCGCCAATCCAGCACCATTCTTTACAGCCTCAAGAAGCCCTTTCTCTTGTTCGTTGGTTATTTTGCCCATTGTCCATATTTGAACAATCAAATCTAGGGAGTTCATCAACGATTCGTCGAGGTAACTATCCAGTGTGTCTGAAACAATTACTTCTGCCCCTTCCGATCTCATCCAAGGTACAAATATATCCCTAGACTGCTCGGGCTCGTGCCCATCCCAACCACCCCATACAAACAGCACTTTTTTGCCTTTTAGTGTAGGCTCTAGTGTAGATTGTTTTGAGTTGGCAAAAGTGCTCATCGGATAGTTGGTTAAAAATACTCCAGCACTAGCTATTGCAGTTGTTTTTAAAAAACTGCGACGTGATAAATATTTCATCATAAATGTCTGTTTTAAAGTTTATATCCGTTTTGATACTCACGGTGGTAATACTTAGCAGCTTCGGGGTCGTTTACAAAGAACTGTTCTGTTGGCGACCAGCTAACGGGTCTATTTAGTTCAGTTGCAATATTGCCCAATATGCTAGTAGTTGTTGTACGTTGTCCTATTTCTACAGGCACCAATGGATCTATTCTCGATCTCACAGCATCTATAAAGTTTTGCAGATGCGAAGAGCTTCTTTCGTACAAACCACCTTCTCCATCTTTTCCTTTTACAGGCAATAGCGAGTCGTCAGATGCAGTAATCTTACCCCGCTCCACTTCAATCCATCCATCTGTACCCCAAAGTTTTACTCCAAATGAATGATTTGCATTGTATGGTTCATTTGTCATTTCCAAACCATTATCATATACAAAAGTAAGGTATTTTGCACCTTGATAACCTGCAGGGATTATTTTCACAGGTCCGCTATGATCTTTTTGCAAGGCCCATTGGCCAATATCAAAATTGTGTGCACCCCAATCACACATAAATCCACCACCAGTCTCTTTATAATAGCGCCACGCTCCCCAAAAGGTCTCGTTTTGCACCGGGTTTAAACTAATAGGTTCATTCAGGCGGTGGTTGTAATGTACATGTTTGAGGGGGCCTAACCATTTTTGCCAATCTAAGTCAGCTGGTATTGTCTCTTCAGGTAAATCGTATGGAGTAGGTTCAGGTCCAACGTAGATATCGTTATCTTGGCGACCTGGTCCAACGTATGCATTTACTTTTGCTAGTTTACCAAAAGCCTCAGCCTCTCTATGTGCCATGCTTACTGCATGTTGGAAATTAGGATCTGAACGCTGCTGACTACCAACTGCAAAAACAACATTGTGCTTTCTAACTGCCTCAGCAACCTTTATACTCTCTTTGATTGTAAAAGTCATTGGTTTTTCTTGATACACATCTTTACCAGCTGCACAAGCATCTAGCGCTATTAGAGCATGCCAATGGTCGGGTGTAGCAATGATAACTGCATCAATATCTTTTCTGTCAAGAATTGTTCTGTAGTCTGAGTATGTTTTTACATCTACAGTTTGATTTAAGGCTGAGTAAAAATCTTTTACTCGTTTTTCGAACCGTTCTCTTTTGATGCCATACACATCTGCTCCAGCTATTATTTGTACTCCTGGAATCTGACTAAAGCCATTGAATAAATTCATAGCTTGGTGGCCAAGTCCTATGAATCCAATACGCACTGTATTGTTGGGGCTCCATTGAAAACCTTGCAACAAAGGCAACAGTGTTAATCCTGCAGCACCTACTACGGTGCTCTTAATAAAACCTCTCCTTGATAAATTTTTCATATTGATAATCTTTAATTGTATTTTCTATTAATAATGTCTTGTTTTAAAAAAGGTGATGATGGACGGGCATTCTAATTTTGTTTCTCTTGCTTGTGCATCTATTTTTTCCATAGTTTTTCTAAATCCTCTAGCGTCTTTCCTTTGGTTTCGGGAATCATTCTCCACACAAATATGGCCGATAAAATACTCATCGCACCATAAAACCCATACGTCATTGCTCCGCTAAACTCCATCATAGCTGGATAGGTAGAGGAAATAAAATAGTTGGCAGCCCATTGAAAAGCAACTGCAATGGCTACTGCGCGTCCACGAATCTTGTTAGGGAATATTTCAGAGATTAACACCCATGTGATAGGTCCCCACGACATCATGAAAGAAGCAGTGTATATAATAATAAATATGAGCGTGCCAACGCCTATGATATTGAAATAAGAGAGAGCCGAAATGGCAAACATTCCCACAGCCATTCCAATAGAACCAATAATGAGCAATGGTTTTCGACCCAACTTATCGACTGTTGCAATGGCAATGACAGTAAATATAACATTTACAAGCCCCATCACAACTGTTTGTAACATAGAGGCATCTTTTGCAGCACCCATGCTTTCGAATATGCGGGGTGCATAATAAAGGGCTACATTAATACCTACAAATTGTTGAAAAATAGAGAGCAGTACACCAATGATTACCACCAGTTTGCCATAAGCAAATATTTTACCTGAGTGGTGGCTCAATGTGCCTTTGATGTCTATCATAATTTCTTTTGCGCGTTCACGGCCATTTATTTTCGATAATACCCGTAGAGCTTCTTCATTCCTGTTGGTGAGTGCTAAATAGCGAGGTGTTTCTGGAACAAAGAATAGTAAGATTCCGAATATTGCAGCAGGAATAGCTTCAGAGAAGAACATGTATCTCCATCCAATTGAATTTATCCAATCTAAACTCTGACCATTAGAAATGCCCCAATTAACGAAATATACTACCAACATACCGAAAATAATGGCAAACTGATTGAGCGATACCAACCGACCACGGATATCGGCCGGAGCAATCTCACCAATATATACAGGGCTGATGGCGGATGCAAGTCCAACACCAATACCTCCAACAACACGATAAAGATTGAACATCATCAGAAGGCTGATACTCGGAACCCCTTTTTCGAATAAAAGAAACTCTGGAAATCCCGACCCAAGTGCAGACAGAAAGAAAAGCAACGCTGCAAGCATCAACGAACGTTTGCGTCCAAAGCGTGAAGAGAGTATTCCTGAAAGGGCACCTCCAATGATACACCCGATGAGGGCGCTTGAGGTGGTTGCACCATGAATGAAAGCACTCAATCCTTGGCTGTCTATCAAGAAAACCTGAATAGACTTTTCGGCACCTGAGATTACTGCTGTGTCGTAACCAAATAGTAGCCCACCCAGTGTGGCCACCAATGTCAGTCCGATTACATATAGCTTATTTTGTTCATTTTTCATTGTTGTTTTTCTTAATGGGGAGTTCTAAGACTCTGCTGTAATTGTGATAGTTAGTTTTTTTGTTTTAGATAAGTCGTTTTTTACTGCTGAGTTTAAAATAGGATCATGAAGTTAGTATTTGCTTCATGACCCTTTTTCTTAACTTTTAGTTGTTGTTTTGGAATATCAGTTTAGATGTATAGATTTATCAACTGCTCATACAACTCTTGCTTACCACTTATTTGTTTAGGTTCGCCATTCTCTATGGCCACTTTTCGTAAGTCTTCCATTGTTAATTTGCCTTGTTCAAACTCTGCACCTTTTCCACTATCGAAAGAGGCATAACGTTCTGCACGCATTTTCTTGTAGTCAGACTCTTTCAGCATAGTATCGGCTATAAGCAACGAGCGAGCAAAAACATCCATACCAGCTATGTGTGCAATAAAGAGGTCATCCAAATCAGTAGAAGTACGTCTTAGTTTGGCATCAAAGTTGATACCACCTGTTTTAAAACCACCCGCTTCTTGAATAACCAGCATGGCTTCGACTGTTTCGTAAATGTTGATAGGGAATTGATCTGTATCCCAACCATTTTGATAATCGCCACGATTGGCATCTATTGATCCCAGCATGTCGTTATCTGCAGCAATTTGTAGTTCGTGTTGAAAAGTATGGTTGGCCAGAGTAGCATGGTTTACTTCAACATTCAATTTAAAATCTTTGTCTAGACCATGTTGACGTAGAAACCCAACCACTGTAGCAGCATCAAAATCATATTGGTGTTTGGTTGGCTCCATTGGTTTAGGCTCTATATAGAATGCTCCTTTGAAACCTTGTGCACGTGCATAATCGCGTGCCATGGTAAGGAAACGAGCCATGTGTTCCAATTCGCGCTTCATATTGGTGTTCAAAAGGCTCATATAGCCTTCGCGCCCACCCCAAAAGACATACCCCTCGCCTCCTAAGGCAATAGTAGCATCAATTGCATTTTTAACTTGCGTACCTGCATGGGCCAATGCTGCAAAATCGGGGTTGGTAGATGCTCCATTCATGTAGCGAGGATGGCTAAATACGTTGGCTGTGCCCCACAGTAGTTTCACCCCCGATTCTTGTTGTTTGGCTTTTGCATAATCTACAATAATATGCATGTTCTTTTCGTATTCGGCAATTGAGTTGCCTTGGCTTACCAAATCTACATCGTGAAAGCAATAATAAGGAGTGCCCAATTTTGTGAAAAACTCAAATGCTGCATCCATTTTGTTTTTACCTTCTTCTATTGCATCTTTTGCTCCCACCCAAGGAAATACTCGAGTGCCAGGACCAAAGGGATCCTCGCCTGCTCCGCAAAAACTGTGCCAGTAGGCAGTAGCAAATCGTAAATGCTCTTTCATCGTTTTGCCACCAATCATTTGCTCGGGATTGTACCATTTAAAAGCCAATGGGTTTTTAGATTCACGGCCTTCGTACTTAATTTTTCCTATACCAGGAAAATACTCTTTGTTACCTAATGTAATGCTCATAGTAAATATTGTTATTTGTTAGAATTTGAGTTTGTCTTTCCACTGTTGATATATTTCCAAAACAGCAGATTGATCGTTGTTGGGGGTTATTGTTTCCAAGCACTTTAGTTGCGAGAAAGCTTCCGTTGGACTGGAATACAAGCCAGCACCAATAGCAGCACCACGTGCAGCACCCAAAGCTCCGTCAGTGTCATATAGTTCAATTGTGGCATCTATTACATTCGACATGGTTTGTCTAAACAGCGGACTTAGAAACATGTTGGTTTTTCCAGCACGCACCACTTTTGCTTCTATTCCCATATTGCGCATTATGTCCACTCCATACCTAAAGCTATAGGCTATTCCCTCTTGCGCTGCACGCAACACGTGGGTCTGATTGTGAATGTTGAAGTTTAAGCCCTTTATTTCTGCACCAGGGTTGGCATTTCCTAAAACTCTCTCTGCACCATTCCCAAATGGATATATAAGCAACCCATCTGCACCTACAGGTGCTTTCATGGCTGCATCGTTCATTTCGGGGTAGGACATTCCGGTGGCTACATTCTTGCGCAACCATGAGTTGAGTATGCCCGTTCCATTAATGCAGAGCAACACTCCCAGCCTATTTCTATTGGGGGAATGATTGACATGTGCAAAAGAGTTTACACGCGATTGTTTGTCTGGCAGGGGCTTGTTGCCTATACCATATACCACACCCGAAGTGCCCCCATTGGCTGCTACTTCTCCTGGCTCAAGTACATTAAGGGAGAAAGCATTGTTGGGCTGATCGCCGGCTCTGTAGCTAACTGGAGTGCCAGGAGCAAGGCCCAGTTCTTGTGCCACATTGGCAGCAACACCTGCTTGCTCAGAAAAAGTATCTACGATGGTAGGAATCAAATCGGTAGAGAATCCGTAATAGTCAAACAATTCAGAGGCCAATTTATTCTGCTTAAAGTTCCACATAATGCCTTCTGTGAGACCAGAAATGGTTGTTTGCATTTGGCCTGTCAGTCTGTAAGCTATATAGTCGCCTGGCAGCATTATTTTATGAATTAGGGCATATTTTTCAGGTTCGTTGTCCTTCACCCATTTCAGTTTAGAGGCAGTAAAATTGCCAGGCGAGTTGAGGCAATTGTTCAAACAATAATCGGCTCCTAGCTCTTCAAACGCTTTGTTGCCTATTTCAACAGCGCGGCTATCGGCCCAAATAATGGACGGACGTACCATATTGCCTTCCTTATCTAGGGCTACCAATCCATGCATTTGATACGAAATGCCTATACCCTTTATCTCCTTTTTCGAAATCCGAGCTTCTTTTAGCACGGCCCGTAGGGCAAGTTGTGTGCTTCTCCACCACTCTTGTGCATCTTGCTCGGCCCACCCACTTTTTAGAGCTGTTATGGGCATCTCCTCGGCGGGATAATATGCCGATGCTGCACAACTTCCATCTGCTATATTAAGCAGACTTACTTTTACCGACGAACTACCTACGTCTATTCCTAATGTATATACCATTGTACTATTTTATTGCTGTGTAAGTTATAAAGATTCGCGAAGGTGTACTTTTGTGGGAACACAATAGCGCATTTTATCATTGCTGGATACAAACTCAGCTGCTTTCTTGCCCATCTCGTAAAAATCTGTTGTGATTACTGTAATTCCTTTGTAAATAAACTTTTTCATAGGAGTTTCGTTGTACGAAATTATGCCTGTATCTTTTCCAGGTTCTAAGTTTTTTGATTGGCATTGCTCTAAAAATCTACCTAGCATTCTATCGCTTACGCTAAAGTAGGCTGTTCCTGCTTCTACATTAAAGTTTGATGCATCTTTTAAAACAGAATGTTTTATCTTATTGTCTTTGCAAAATTTCTTGAAATATACAACCGACTCGTAGGGATGGTCGGTGTATTCGGGGTATAGAAACTGAAAGTGGTTGTATTTATTAATTAAAGGTAGAATTGTACTTAGCCCTTCATAAACAGATGAATCGAAGTTTTGATACAATATATTATTAGTTGGTTTGAAATGAATATTAAAATCAATGATGAGTAATTTATCGTCTGGGATGAGCTCTAAGATGCTTTCCATCTCGGGGTGATTAAATGGCATAATCACATATTTGGCATACTTTCCTCTGCTTTGTTCTATTTCGCGTTTAAAAACATCTATGTTGTAGTGATGAAAATGCAAATCAGCAAAAATATCTTTCGACAAGTTTTTATTGAAAGAGTCATACAAAACCTCCTTATAGGCTTTGAAGGTATCCAAAAAAAGAAAGGCTTTTTGGATTGCTTTGGCTATAAAATAGCCCTTGTTGGGTACAGAGTCAACCACTCCTTGCTCTTTTAGCATAGTATATGCTTTAAACACAGTGTCGCGAGAGACTTTATACTCTTTGCATACTTGGTTTACCGATGGTAGTTGGTCTCCGACCAACAGCTTGTTTTGTGCAATGCTATTATTGATAAAATCTACAATCTGTAGGTACTTGGGTTTTCCAGAGTGTTCAGATATGTTTATTTTGTATTTATCTTCCATACTGTTCTGTATTGTTCGGTGTTTTTTTGTAGCACAAAGATAAATTAAAACTTTGGTACTAAAAAGTATTTTACTGAGAAAACTTGATAATTGTGAAAAGATATATTTGTTGCAAATCGAAATATGTAAGGCGCATCCAATTCATTTTTATACTGGCTCGGTTGTTATTCATCACATACACATAGTTTGCAAATCTGCTCGAGCGGTATTCATCAACACCATTTCAAAGAACCTAATCATTTGAATTTATAATATAAATCTAAAGCTGACGCCATGCAACTCTTACTATTCTATTTTCCTTGTCTCATTTCTCATTTCTTTTACTCCAAACCTCAGACCACTTATCTCAACTCTCTTTCATTTTTCAACACACTCCTTAATTACTGTTTCTCTTCAAATACTTCTATTTTCTTTATCTGCATATGTTCACTTACTTCAGCACTTACGTATTTATGACCTCTTTTTTTCTCTTCGTCCATTATAAATGATAGTGGGGCAGAGATGCTAATTGTATATCTCACAATTAGAATTATTTTATATAACTGAAATTCAGAACGTATAGAGTAAATCTTTTTCAAAGTAAATCTATTTTGAAGGAGCTACACACCTTTTAAAAGAATTAAAA
>CAYVLC010000034.1:0-21024 GCA_964452155.1 uncultured Dysgonomonadaceae bacterium | reverse complement strand
TTTTTACTTGAAACAAAAAAAATGCAGGGAGTACTCATTTCAGTAACTCAAGTACGTGTAACTCCAGATTTAGGAATTGCTCATGCATATTTAAGTTTTTTTCCATCAGGGAAAGGCCCCGAATTGCTAGATAATATAAATGGGAATATAAAAAGTATAAGATTTGATCTAGGTAAACGTGTTGGTCAACAATTACGTGTTGTACCAAATCTTGTATTCTACCTAGACGACTCATTAGATTATTTAGAAAATATCGACAACTTATTGAAAGATTAATTTGTTTTGAACCTACCCATATTTATAGCCAGAAGGTATTTGTTTTCAAAAAAGTCACACAATGCTATTAATGTGATTTCACTTGTCTCTGTTTGTGGAATTGCTATTGCTACAATGGCTATGGTTACTGCTTTGTCCGTCTTTAATGGCTTTGGTAGTTTAGTTGAGACTACCTTTAGTGCTTTTGATCCTGAATTAAAAATAACAGCAGTAAAAGGTAAGGTTTTTGATTATCATGCACCTGATTTTGAGAAAGCTCTGCAAAACCCTGGTATCGATTTTATTTCGGAGTCGTTAGAGGATAATGTCTTGTTTCGTTTTAATGATAGGCAAGTACCAGTTATTTTAAAAGGGGTTTCGGAAGATTTTAAATATTTGACCCAAATGGACAAATTAATCATCGATGGTTCTTTTAGACTAAGAGAAGATGTTGTAGATTATGCAACATTAGGATCGGGACTGGCCTATACATTGGGTGTTCGTCCCGGATATGTTGATCCGATTGAAGTATTTGTCCCCAAGCGAGACGTACAAGTAAATTTGGCTAATCCAAGTGCAGCTTTTGCTCAAGGGAGTGTTCAGATTGGAGGAGTATTCAACTTAAATCAACCTCAATTTGACGAACAAATGGCTATTGTTCCCATTGAGCTAGCTCGAACATTATTTCGTTACAATAACGAAGTGTCGTCATTAGATATTAAATTAAAAGATGGATCATCTGCACAGAAAATGAGCAAAATAATAGGGCAGATTATTGGAGAAAACTATTTAGTTGAGGACAGATTTGAGCAGCAAAAAGAATCTTATCGGATGTTGCAGATAGAGAAATGGGTTACATTTTTCATTCTCTCTTTCATCCTTATTATTGCCGCTTTTAATGTGGTTGGGCCATTGTCTATACTTATCATTGAGAAGCGCAACGATATAAAAATCTTAAAGAGTATGGGTGCTGCAGATGAAACTATTGCACAAATATTTTTATTCGAAGGGTGGTTAATATCTTTTTCTGGTATTATTATTGGTATTGTTTTAGGGGTAGCAATAAGTTTTTTACAGCAACATTTTGGACTTTTAAAATTGGGAGGCACTCCTGGTGCTTATTTAGTAGATGCATATCCAGTAATTGTAAAGCTGAGTGATGTAATGCTTACTTTTATTATAGTATGTGTTATTTGTATTTCAACAATAGTTTACCCAATACACAATCTTAAAAAACAATTGTCAGCCAAATCTTTTAATTAACATAGAATTCTATTCTTAGACTAAATAACTGAAAAATGAATATTGCAGTAGTAGGTACAGGTTATGTAGGATTAGTTTCCGGAGCATGTTTTGCTGAAATGGGGTTAAATGTAACTTGTATCGACATAGATTCAGATAAAATTGAGTTGTTGAATAGTGGAGACATTCCTATTTACGAGCCAGGTCTGAAAAGTATTGTAACAAAAAATCATGAGGCTAATCGCTTGCATTTTACTACAGATTTACTTTCAGTTATAAATGAAATAACAATTCTATTTATAGCTGTTGGCACTCCGTCTGACGAAGAGGGTAATGCTGATTTAAGTGCTTTGTTTTCTGTAGTAGAGTCTATTGCTTCAAACATGAACTCTTATCTGCTTATCGTTACGAAAAGCACTGTGCCTGTTGGTACTACTGCTGAAATTAAGAGACTAATAACTGAAAAACTAACAGAACGAGGGTTGAGTAATATTGAATTTGATGTTGCCTCAAATCCAGAATTCTTAAAGGAGGGTGCTGCTGTTAGTGATTTTATGAGTCCAGATAGGGTAGTTGTTGGAGTTGAAAACGAGAGGGCCAAGCATATTATGTCTAAGCTTTATCGTCCATTTTTATTAAATAATTTCAGAGTGATTTTTATGGATATTCTCTCTTCAGAAATGACCAAATATGCATCAAATGCTATGTTAGCAACACGTATTAGTTTTATGAACGATATTGCCAACTTATGCGAATTGGTTGGTGCAGATGTTACTATGGTGAGAAGAGGTGTTGGAAGTGATTCTCGAATTGGGAAGAGTTTTTTGTATCCAGGAGCAGGTTATGGAGGAAGCTGTTTCCCTAAAGATATAAAGGCACTCATAAAAACTGCCAAGGATTATGGTTATCAAATGAGAGTTTTAAAAGCAGTAGAAGAGGTAAACGACAATCAGAAAGAGATATTGTATCGCAAGTTGCAGTATTATTTTAATGGAGAGATAAGTGGACTAAATGTTGCTGTGTGGGGGCTATCTTTTAAGCCTGGAACAAATGATATGCGCGATGCACCTTCAATAAATCTAATTCATAAATTAATTGATAACCAAGTAAATGTAAGAGTTTACGATCCTGCCGCTATGAAAGAGGCGAAATCTCATTTTGGTGATAAAGTTGAATATGCAACTGATATTTATGATGCTGCAAACAATGCCGATGCTGTAATTTTGGTGACAGAATGGAAAGAATTTAGGCTTCCCAACTGGGATATATTAGCAAAAATAATGAAGAGGCAAATCGTATTGGATGGTCGTAACATCTATAACACTGAGGATTTAGAGTCACACGGATTTACTTACACATGCATAGGAAAGAGATAAAAGGTTAGGTTATTTTTATTGAAAGCTCCTAGAGTGAAAGTTTAATTTAAATTACTATGATATTATTCGACACTAGTTTTCATTATCCTTTATTTCTTCAAAATCTACATCTTCTGCAGCACTAGTCTCGAACTCCTTCTTTTTGTAGGTTATTATTCTCTCGTTCTGATTAATTGGCTTTTCATTCGGACCTTGGTTCTGGTTATGAGGTTTTCTTCTTCCCAAAAAAATAAATCGTATGATCTTGTGCACAGTAGAGACACCAAGAAGTAGCGAAAGGATGAAGAAAACTCCAAAAGTAAATATTATAAATTTTAAGATAGCTCCCATATTTTCAATTTTAGTATTCAAAGGTAATGAATTCTTTAATTACAAAGTTTTGATTTCAATTATTTAACGGATTTGTGGTTTAATAATGCAGCCACAATAGACATTGTTATGTACAACAAAATCGTCCATGCTAGACCAATTACACCCAATAATGATACAGAAACAATTGCAAAGACAATAAGAATAAGGGGTTTTGTGTTGTCCTTTATTTTTAGACTGTTCAGCTTGAAAGAAAACATAGGTATTTCGGAAACCATTAGTAGTGAAAGTATTATTGCCAAGCCTAAAGTTAAATAAATAGATAAATTGCACGGTAAAGAAAGGTTGTAAATACCATACACATAACTAATCCAAAATAGTGCATTGGCTGGAGTAGGTAATCCTAAAAAAGAAGTTGTTTGTCTCTCGTCTATATTAAATTTAGCTAAACGCAAAGCAGAGAAAACAGGAATTATAAAAGCCAGATAAGGGATATAAGGTTGAGCTAAAGTATTATCTCTAAGAAAAACAAATACAGCTGCTGCTGGTGCTACTCCAAAACTTACTACGTCTGCAAGAGAATCAAGCTCTTTACCAATTTCAGAGTATGCATTTAAAAAACGAGCAGCCATCCCATCAAAAAAATCAAATATGGCTGCTACAATAACCCAAAATACTACCCATATAAAAGCACCCTCGAAAGCCATTACAATAGCAATGCAGCCCGAGAGCAAGTTCATTGAAGTAATACTGTTGGGTATATGCTTTTTTATAGCTTTCATTTTATATAGTGTTCTTTATTTTTTAGTTAGCTTGTCTATGTTTGGTAAGTTGGCAATAAATGTATTGTTGGCTCTCACTTCGTCTCCCATATTTACCAATATCTCGCTCTCTAAAGGAAGATAGATATCCATTCTGGAGCCAAATTTAATGAAACCCAGGGGGTCACCAATATAACAAATTTGGTCTGCCTTTACGTAGGTGACTATTCTACGGGCTAATGCCCCCGCTATTTGACTACTAAGAATCTTATGCCCCTCGGGTGTTTCAATAATTATAATCGACCTTTCGTTTTCTGTGCTCGATTTGGGGAGATAGGCAGCCATAAATCGACCGTTCTTGTGTGACACGTGTGTAATTTTTCCCGTAACTGGAATCCAGTTCGAGTGTGCATTGAAAATAGTCATAAAGATGGAAATCTTTATGCACTCTTCTTTTAAGAATTCATTTTCGAATACCTTTTCCAGAGCTACTACCTTTCCATCTGTGGGTGCATTCACACGCCCTAAGACTTCGCCAGAATATACACGGTTGGGTGAACGAAAAAAGTTTAACAAGAAAAAATAAACCACCAAGGTGACTACAAAAATGAAATATGTAAATATGTTTTTGGATAAAAAATAAAACATACCAAAATTGATCGCAAAACCAATAAGTAATGTATATGCTAATGTTTTTCGTCCTTCTTTATGAATTCTCATTTTTATTTTTTATTAAAGTGTATATCGAGGATTTATATCTTTAGTTGTTTGCTTTTAGAAAGCATAGATGGCTCATCATGTTCACTTTCTTCAAATTGGTTGTTATCTTCTTTTAGTTGTTTAGGAATATATTTTTCCCACACTTCTTTTTTTAGATAGGGCACAATCACAGGAACAACTTTTTCTATTTTCGTAAAAAAGTAAGAGTTTGACTTTATATTACTCGTGACTACTTTTTCTTTCGGATCAAGTACAACGGCTAAATTCAGCAAAATACTTAATACAAAAGAAGCACTAATGACACCAACAATTGCCCCAATTATTTTATTTAAAAAACCTATATGCAATGCTTCAATTAAAGTATGAAGCATTTTACCTAATAATTTTATGGCAAATACAATTATTAGGAATGCAAAAACATAAGATAGCACTATAGCTAGGTATGTTGAGATATTTATAGTTTTCAATAAATAAGGTAGCAATATATCTGCTGCTTTGCCTGCAAAGATAGCACCAATTATGATAGCAACAAGTCCTGCAAGCTGCATTGTTAAGCCTCTCTGCCCACCTCTTATGAAAGCTATAAAAAAAACAAGCAGAATAGCAATGTCAAACCAGTTCATCATTCAGGTTTTAAAATTATCTTATTAGCTGATATTGTTTCTTTTAGAAAGAATGATGCTGTTTTTTCAAATATATGAGAAGACTCAGTTGTGCAGTAAACTGTTTCTCCTTTTTTTGAGCACAAAGAATTCATTTCTTGATGACGGTTCAGGTAGTCTTTTAATGATTTTGCTACATATTCACCTTGAGAAATCAATGTTATTGTATTAGGTGTGTATTTTCTAATTTTATTTAGAAGCAAAGGGTAGTGAGTACATCCCAATATAATTGTATCAATGTCTCTATCTTTTTGTAGCACTCTGTCTATATGTTGTTTTACAAAGTAGTCTGCCCCTTGTTTGTCATACTCCCTGTTTTCTACCAGTGGCACCCACATTGGACAAGCCTCAGTGTTTACTACTACGTTGGGGCTAAACTCTTTTATTTCTCTTTCATAAGATTTAGAACTTATAGTTCCCTCTGTGCCCAAAACGGCAATGTGCTTTGTTTTTGTTATATTTATAACTGTTTCAGCTGTTGGCCTTATCACACCCAAAACACGTTTTATAGAATCTATTTTGGGTAAATCTATTTGTTGTATTTTTCGTAAAGCTTTTGCTGAAGAGGTGTTGCAAGCAATAATTACAAGCTGACAGCCTTGTGAGAAAAGCCATTTTACTGCTTGTAATGTAAATTCGTAAATCAATTCGTATGACCTACCTCCGTATGGGGTTCTTGCATTGTCGCCTAGGTAAATATAGTCATACTCAGGCATAAGTTTTTTTATCTCCGATAAGATAGTTAAGCCTCCGTATCCAGAATCAAATACTCCTATTGGACCCGGTTTGAGTGTAATATTTTTTGAGTCTTTGTGCACATTAAAACGTTGTTTTATTTTACTCCTAATTTAGACTTCACTAGAGGGTTTGCATTAATAGCGCTTGGCGAAACAAAAACAATGCCAGTATCGTCTAAATCATATATTACAGTGAAATTTTCTTCTATTCCTACAGCTTCGATGGCATCCTTTACCTTTATCTTTATTGGCTCGAGCAATAGCTGCTCATGTTCTTCAATATCCTTTTGTGCAAGTTTAGTAAAGTTTTGAATTCTATTTTCTAAATCTGTCAGTTCTTGCATTCTTCTCAATTTTATACTCTCAGCCAAGGTTTGTTGATAAGTTATAAAGTCTGAATACTTTTTATTGTATTCATTTTGCATTATTTCAAGTTCTTGTTTGTAATTTTCGGCGAGTGTATTTAATCTTTCCGAGGCAGATGTTTTGTCGGGCAAAGAGTTTATAATATCTAGTGTGTTTACGAAAGCAACACTGGTTTGTGCTTCTATAGTGCTTGCGCAGATTATTGATGCAAACACAAACAGAGTTATAAAGATTCTTTTTTTCATATTCATTGTATCTGTTTTGGTTGTTTTTTTTAGTACTTTATCAATAACTGATAAATATACATTGCGTATATATTGCTTGTGTTAGGTGGTATCTGAAATATTTAAATTTCAGATACCGCCACTTCAAGGTAGGATTATATATTACAATGTCAACTGGTTATTAAAACTCTTTATGATAACGTTTTTCTTACTTCTACTTCTTCGTAAGCTTCTACGGTATCACCTACTTTTATATCATTAAAGTTGCGAATATTTAAGCCACATTCGTAACCCGATGATACTTCTCTCACGTCTTCTTTAAATCGTTTTAGTGATTCGAGTTCTCCAGTATAGATTACTATACCATCACGAATCAGTCTAACTTTACTAGAGCGCTTTACCTTACCATCACGTACAATACATCCGGCAATGGTACCAACTTTTGTAATCTTAAATGTTTCGAGTACTTCTATGTTTGCAGTAATCTCTTCTTTAAACTCAGGAGACAACATTCCTTCCATAGCTGCTGTAACTTCTTCTATAGCGTCATATATAACAGAGTATAAACGTATATCTATGCCATGTTGTTCTGCCTCTTTTCGTGCAGCTAACGATGGGCGTACTTGGAAACCAATTATAATGCCATCAGATGCGGTAGCCAAGGTTATGTCAGACTCAGATATTTGTCCTACAGCTTTATGAATAACGTTTACTTGTATTTCGGGAGTTGATAGGCGAATTAGTGAGTCTGATAAGGCCTCAACAGAACCATCTACGTCTCCTTTTACAATAATATTGAGTTCTTGGAAACTTCCAATTGCTATGCGGCGACCAATATCATCGAGTGTAAGAATTTTCTGTGTGCGAATAGATTGTTCTCTTTGCAGTTGTTCGCGCCTGTTTGCAATAGAGCGCGCCTCTTGCTCGCTTTCGAGTACATGAAATTTGTCTCCAGCTTGTGGGGCACCATTCAACCCTAGAATCAAAGCTGGTTTAGCAGGTCCAGCATCTGCAATATTTTGATTTCGTTCGTTAAACATTGCTTTTATTCGGCCATAGTAAGATCCGGCTAAAACAATGTCTCCAGATTTTAGTGTTCCATTTTCTATTAATACTGTAGAAACATAGCCCCTCCCTTTATCAAGTGACGACTCTACTACTGAGCCGTAGGCAGTTCTATTAGGGTTGGCTTTTAGTTCAAGCATTTCTGCTTCTAATAAAATCTTTTCTAATAATTCTGCCACCCCTACTCCTTGCTTTGCAGAGATGTCTTGAGATTGATATTTACCACCCCAATCTTCTACTAAGTAGTTCATTTGAGCGAGCTCTTCTTTTACTTTTTCTGGATTTGCTCCAGGCTTGTCTATTTTGTTAATTGCAAAAATTATAGGTACTCCTGCAGCACTAGCATGATTAATTGCTTCAACTGTCTGAGGCATCACATTATCGTCTGCAGCCACTATAATTATAGCAATGTCTGTTACTTTAGCTCCGCGCGCGCGCATAGCCGTAAAAGCTTCGTGACCTGGTGTATCGAGGAATGTAATTTTTTTACCACCATCTAGGCTAACGTGGTATGCTCCAATATGCTGTGTTATACCACCAGCTTCTCCTGCAATAACATTTGTTTTACGAATGCTATCTAAGAGCGATGTTTTACCATGATCCACATGTCCCATTACAGTAACAATAGGAGAACGAGCTATTAAATCTTCTTCTTTGTCATCTTCTTGTGCAATGGCTTCACTTACATCTGCACTCACATATTTGGTTTTAAAACCAAACTCAGCAGCTACAACGTTAATTGTTTCTGCATCGAGTCTTTGATTTATTGCCACCATTACACCAATACTCATACACGTAGAGATAACATCTGTTACGGGTACATCCATCATATTGGCTAAGTCATTGGCAGTTACAAACTCAGTTAACTGAAGTGTAAGGCTTTCTCTTTCTTGTTCTATAATCTCAGCCTGTTGACGTTGCACTACTGCATCTCGTTTATCACGTCGATGTCTTGCACCACCTCTACCACCAGATTTTTTTCGAGTAAGGCGAGCCAATGTCTCTTTTATTTGTTTTTGAACATCCTCTTCGCTCACCTCTTTTTTGATAGGTTTCTTTAAGATGGGTCTTTTTCTTTTCGAAGGTGAGGTGGATGTATCTGTAGTTTTCTCTACATTTACCTTTCCTTTTCTTATGCGTTTGCGCTTTTTCTTTGTGCTATCATCAGCATCATCAGTAGCTAAAGTTTTCTTTTCATTGATGCTTTCCTTTTTCAGCGCTTTTATATTCTCGTCCTTTACTCGTTGAGAGGCTGCTTTGCCTTCCCTTTCAAGTCTTTCTTTTTTGCGTTGAGCTCTAGATTTTCGAGCTGGGCGTGTTTTTTCGTTTATAGATGCTAAGTCAATAGTACCTCTAACTACAATATTAGTTTCAAGTTTTGTTTCGTTTAGCCTAAAAAGATTGTTGTTTTTCACTTCATCAGTAGCATCTTTGTCTTCATCGATATCACTATCTTCAATTATTTCAGCTTTTTCCTCTGGCTTCTTTTTTTCGGCTTCTTCAAGTTTTGAAACTTGTTCGTCTTTAGTAACGCTAAGTTGCTCTACTTTAGAGTCACTTTTTTTCTTAGTCTTTGGTTCTTTCTGCGACACTGTTTTTTCTTCAGTTTCTTTTGCCTTTTCGGTCACTTCAGTTTCTGGGTGAGTTTCAGCGCGAATTTCTTCTTTAGGCAATTCTATTTCTTTTTGTTCTATTTCTTTCTCAGGAGTTGGTTCAGGCTTGGTCACTTCTGTTTTTTCAGAGACAGTCTCAGACTTAGATTCTTCTTTCTTTTCTTTTGGCTCCTCTTTTGCTATCTGAGTTTCTTTTTCTTCCAATTTAGTAGTTTCCTTTTCTACTTCTTTCTCACTATCTTCCTCCACAGATATAGAAGGAGCCATTTCTTGCTTCTTCTCTTCTTCTTTTTCTTCGGTCTCTTTTTTCTTAGGCTTTGCCTTTAAGTTATCAAGATCTATTGTTCCGAGAATTTTTATTTGTGGCTTAATATCTTCAGATAAGCTTGTTGTTGGCTGCTTACTTATTTTCTCCTCACTTTGTTTCTGTTCTTCATCGGGGATATCGTATCCTTCGATAGCTACAGTTTCTTTTTTATCTTTGCTAAGTTGTTTTTCTCTTTGTTTATCTACAGTTTTTTTGATATTCTTATCCTTACCAAATTCAATGAGAAGCATTTCGTGATGCTCATCATCAATTTTAGCATTAGGATTGGCCTCAATTTGAATTCCTTTTTTATCAAGAAATTCAACTAAACTGCTGATACCAACATTTAACTCTTTAGAAACTCTAATTAATCGTATAGACATATATAATTATAACCTTTTCTCTAATTTAATTGATTGTGAGGTGTTTTAACTGGTTTTTATTCTGTTTTTAGTCAGAACGAAATAGTCTTTTATGCCTCCTCTTCAAATTCAGACTTCAATATTTTAAGAATCTCGTCAACTGTTACTTCTTCGAGATCCGCTTCCTTAATTAGACGTTCTCTATCCGTTGCGAGAACATTCTTAGCTGTCGAACAGCCTATTTTCTTGAGTTGATCGATAACCCAACCATCTATTTCGTCTCTAAATTCATCTAAATAGATGTCTTCTTCGTTTACCTCATCTATATCGCGGAATACTTCAATGGTATATCCAGTTAGCATCGATGCCAATTTTATGTTGGCTCCACCTTTACCAATGGCGAGTGATACCTCTTCGGGGTGTAAAAAAACCTCGGCTCGTTGTTCCTCTTCTTTTATTATAATCGAGTTTACCTTTGCGGGACTCAGTGATCGTTGAATATATAGATTTGTATTTGATGTGTAATTAATAACATCAATGTTTTCGTTTTTCAACTCACGAACAATACTATGTATCCTAAACCCTTTCATTCCAACACATGCTCCTACTGGATCAATGCGGTCGTCATAGGCCTCAACAGCTACTTTTGCTCTTTCTCCAGGAATACGAGCAATTCCTTTTATGGTTATCAAGCCATCATTAATTTCAGGAATCTCCATTTCGAATAGCCGTTCTAAAAAAACAGGAGAAGTGCGTGAAAGGATAATCTTTGGATTATTGTTTTTATTTTCTACTCTTGCAACAACAGCACGAACATGTTCGCCCTTTCTGAAAAAATCGCGCGGTATTTGCTCTGTTTTCGGTAAAATGAGTTCATTATGCTCATCGTCCAACAAAAGTAACTCTTTTTTCCATATTTGATAAACTTCTCCCGAAACAATTTGGCCTACTCGCTCAATATACTTGTTGTAGAGATTATCTTTCTCTAATTCAAGTATTTTTGAAGCTAATGTTTGGCGTAGGTTCAAAATAGTGCGACGTCCAAAGTGATCAAGAAACACCTCATCAGTAACCTCTTCGCCAACCTCAAAGTCTTCGTCTATTTTTTGTGCCTCAGCCAAGCTAATTTGTAAATTGGGATCCTCTATTTGATCTTCTTCTACAATGGTGCGATTGCGCCAAATTTCTAAGTCTCCTTTATCTGGATTTATTATGATGTCGTAGTTTTCGTCTGTTCCGTACATCTTAGATATAACGCTTCGGAAGGCTTCTTCCAAGACACTTATAAGAGTAGTCTTATCAATGTTCTTAAGTTCATTAAATTCGGAAAAAGTATCAATTAAGCTGATGGATTCCTTCTTTTTGCCCATAGTGCTATTTAAATCTTATTAGATATTTTGTATATTTTATTTCTTCGTATCTGAAATGCAAATCTTCAATCACTTCTGTTTTGCGTTTTGCTCCTTCAGCTCTCTCTTTCTTTGAGATTGTTATTGTGAAGTCATCGTCGGTAGCAGCTTTAAGCACCCCCGATAGCTTCTGTCCTTTTTTGGTCAACACCTCAACTTCGTTACCAATGTTTTTTAGATATTGTCGCAGTGTTTTGAAGGGCGATGTCAAGCCTACAGATCCAACTGTCAGCTCAAAGTCCTCTTCATCACGATTCAGTTTCGATTCTAACTGACGACTTAGTGCAACACAATCATCTATGTTCACTCCATTGTCGTTGTCAATCTCAATTGAAATAATATTACCTGGGTTAATAATTACATCTACTAAATAATTGTCCGTTGTTTTTAGGAACTCTTCAGTGAGTGTAATCAGAAATTTTTTATCTATCATTGCTTTATAAAAAATAAAAAAGGAAAGCTGTGTTTCCTGCCTCCCCCTAACTTTCTGGTACAAAGATATTCAATTCTAATCGTTTTGCAAAATTTCTGTTCTTTTTTTTATAATCTGTCTCGCACGCAATTGCATTTATTTTCTGTACTTATTTCTAGTTCCTCAGTGTATGCTTTGGTTCTTAACTTTTTTTTTGAGGTGGTTGTCTTTTACTAGTCCTGCATTTCTCACTCATAGCCTCTCTTGCAATTTTGAGATTTGTACACAATAACAACGTTTTAAATAGGTTTTACTCTATTTGTGTGCGCGTTTTGTTTAGTTAGTTTACTATTGTTGCAGATTATTAACTCCAGCGTGCAGTGTTGTAGTTTACTCCACATTGCAAACAAGCACTTAGTTCTCTCTTATTTCATATCTATATTGCAATTATCTGTGTCGCTACAAAATATTATGTACTTTTGTACAAATATTAAAAACCAAAAAATGAGATGACAAGTTCCAGCAACAATCTTATTGTTTACGCTCCTGTTACGCTAGATTTTGTAACGGTCGGTGTTGAGTTTTGTTCATTTTTAGAGAAAATGGAAGTTACCTCCCGTGAAGAGTGGGCTAAAACTATGTTGCGTATTCTTCCTCTGCTTTATGTGAAAGCAACCCTGTTACCATCTGTAGAAGTATTTGATGACGAAATTGCAGAGGTGTTTGTTAGCCAGCAAGATTACATGCTTATTTCAAATCAGGTTGCTTCAGTTTTAGGCGAAGAAGATGTCTATTTGGATGTCTTTGTAGAAGATATGAAATATAGCGACCGCCCAGTATCGTCTTTTGTTTCGGAGGATATTGCAGACATTTATCAAGATATCCGCAACTTTGTTTCTGCATATCAGCATGGGCTAGAGGAGACAATGCTTAGCGCCCTGAATGCATGTACCGAAAATTTTAGATTGTACTGGGGGCAGAAACTTGTAAACGTTTTGCGGCCCTTGCATGCATTGGTTTACAAACCTCTTGACGATATAGATTTGAATCAAGGCATTGGAGAGGAGGACGATTTGTGGAATTAGAAATATCGAAAGAAGAAATAAGAGAGTTACCCATTGAGACCTTTAATGGAGAAATAATTGTAGTTGACAAAGTAGAGGATGTTGCAAAGGCAGTAGATTATCTCAAACAATTTAAAGTGATTGGGTTTGATACAGAAACAAAACCTGTTTTTCGTAAGAATGTAACACACAAAGTGGCACTTATGCAATTGTCAACCCTCGACAAGTGCTTCCTGTTTAGGCTTAACCTTATAAAATATCCCGATGAGTTAGACGATTTGATTTGTAGCAGAGATGTTATGAAGGTGGGCTTGTCATTGCGTGACGACTTTGCTGCGTTGAGAAAACGCACCGATTGTCCGCCCCTTAATTTCATTGATCTACAAACATTCGTAAAGGATTATGGCATAAAGGATATGAGCTTACAGAAAATTTACGGCATATTGTTCAATAAGAAAATCGCCAAAAATCAACGCCTATCAAACTGGGAAGCCAGCACGCTAAGAGAGTCTCAAAAAATGTATGCAGCTATAGATGCATGGGCATGTCTCAAGATTTATAATCATCTTAATAAAAACGGAGTTTCCGTAGAAACAAAATAGACCTACTACAGCTAGTGCCTATTTTTTCAATCACCAATCAATTTATATTATTAGCATGAATCAGTACAAAAAAATAAGACTAAAACCCAAAAAGGACGAATCATTAAAACGTTTTCATCCTTGGGTGTTTTCGGGAGCCATTGCATCTTTGGCCAACAATGTTGAAGAAGGCGAAGTTGTAGAGGTTTATGCTCACGACGATACTTTTCTTGGAGTAGGCCATTATCAAATAGGCACTATTGCCGTTAGAGTTCTCTCTTTTGAACAGAGAGAGATAGATACAGACTTTTTTGTTGAGCGATTGCAAGATGCCTATCAGATGAGACAGGCTATAAATCTTGTTCGCGATGATAATAACACTTATCGCCTTGTTCACGGAGAGGGAGATATGTTGGCAGGTCTTATCATCGATATATATGGTGGTATGGCCGTAGTGCAAGCTCACTCCGTTGGTATGCATGCATCTAAGCACGCCATTGCTATGGCACTCAAGAGGGTGCTGGGAGAGACGCTACAACATGTCTATTATAAATCGGAAGGTACACTTCCGTTCAAAGCACCTATAGACCCTCAAGATTCATTCTTGCTTGGAGGAGAGTCTGGTTTAGATAAGATAGCTTTAGAAAACAATTTTAAGTTTCAAATTGATTGGGAGAAAGGTCAGAAGACAGGTTTTTTCATCGATCAGCGCGAAAGTAGGAGCCTGTTAGAATCATACTCTCGCAACAGGTCGGTTTTAAACATGTTTTGTTATACGGGTGGTTTTTCGGTTTACGCAATGCGTGGAGGTGCTAAAGAGGTGGTTGGTGTAGATAGTTCTGCCAAAGCGGTGATGCTTGCAGATGAAAATGTAAAACTAAACTTTGGCAACGATGAGCGATATAGCAGCTCTTCGGACGATGCCTTTAAGTTTCTCAAAGAAATGCCCAATGATAAGTATGATTTATTAATACTAGACCCACCGGCTTTTGCAAAGCACAGGGGGGCTGTAAGAAATGCATTGCAAGGATACAAGAAGTTAAATCTGGCTGCTTTTGAGAAAGTTGCCAAAGGTGGCATAGTATTTACATTCTCTTGTTCTCAAGTTATTTCTCGTGAGCAGTTTCGTTTAGCTGTTTTTAGTGCAGCTGCCATTTCTGGTAGGAGGGTCAAGATACTTCATCAGCTTTCGCAACCTGCAGATCATCCTATCAATATATACCATCCCGAGGGAGAGTATTTGAAGGGACTGGTACTACAAGTTTCTTGAAAGTTTTGTTAATAAAGAAAGCAAAAAGGCCAAAAAAATAGCTTTTTGGTTTAAAAAAGGCTAAATAGAGCACATTTGCTTGCTAAATGTATGGTTGGTATTACAAAATCCTTTATATTTGCACTGTGTTTTTCATGGTATTAGATTTAAGGTTAACAATGAAGATTGGTTGTCGTGAGACAACCTTTCCTTTTTTATAGCCATCCGTAATTTTTATCTTCTCTTTTTTATAGACCATGAGCATTTTGAAAACCCACAAAACTATGAGTTTCTTAAAAAAACCATCCTTATAAAAATCTACTGCAGCTCTATTTATATCCCAATCTTCTTATAAATGGAAGTATTTGCCCCCATTTGGGTCGCAATTGTTAAGCAAATAACAGCTTTATCAGATAGAAATCAAATTAACCGCGGTAGATTTGGCACTCATGAGGTCAAAATAAGATTCACCGCCGTATTTTTGCCAATGATATGATGCAAATCAAATACACCACGGTGCCTATCGTTTTCATGAGGTAAATGTCAGATTTACCGTCGCAGATTGGGCCACCATCAGAGGGAATGGCAAATAAACCAACGTAGATTTGAGTTTCATGAGAGTAAAGTCATATTCACCACCGTAAATTTTGCCATCATAGAGATGGAAGTCATATTCACCACCGTAGATATGGTTTTGAAGAGAGGAAAGCCAAATCTATCAAGTACAATTCTATTTTCATTACATATACCATAGGTACTATTATGAAGGAAAAGGTTTTAGACCCCATGACAAGTAATCGAAGGCATGGGCAACTAAATGCACTGTTTTGTAACTACAAAGTAGAAATAGTGATAACTTGCTGACTATAAACAAACAAGGGATAATAAATAGATGAAAGCAAGACTAAAAAACAACTTTGGGCGAGGTTGCGTACCCCTACGACGGTCGTTTGCCCTGGTGTTTTGACCGTCGTAGGCCTACAATTTGAGAAACCCCAGGGATTTTAGTTTTTGTAGGCCTACAATTTGAAGAACACCATGGGTTTTTGACTTTCGTAGGGCTACATTTTCAAAAAAACTTGGTTTTTTGGATTTTGCAGGCATACATTTTGAAGAAAGCCAGGAGTTTTTGCTTTCATAGGCATACATTTCGAAAAAAACTAAAAGTTTCAGGGGTTGCGTAGGCCTACAATTTGAGAAACCCCAGGGGATTCTACTTTTGTAGGCCTACACAACCTCGCCCAAAAATGATTTTATGGAAAAAAATGGTACAATAATAGCACTCAAATAGCAAAATAGTGAGCAGAGAGATACAGCAAAGCCAAAACAAAGTAAAAAGTTAGAGCTAGAGATATGGGCTAAGGTACGAAGCGTTTTTTTGAAAACCGCAGAGGTGCAATCTTGCAACCACAAGATGTTTTTACAATTGTAATTATAAACATGTCATTGCATCTCGAATCATTCTCTCATCTCATATTATGTTGTCTCAACGAATTATTTATGCTAAATTTGTAGTATAAACTTAATGAGATGAATCTACAAACACCTGTGCTATTACAAAAAGCAAGTTTCGATATCACGCATCGCTCACCGATGCTGTTGTTTGGGTCTTGTTTTTCAGAGAATATCGGATCAAAGTTGATGGAAAATAAATTTTCTGTCGCTGTAAATCCCTTTGGTGTATTGTACAATCCCTTTTCTATTTCAAACGCCATCAATAGATTGCTAGATGGGCAAGAGTTTTCTGATAAAGATTTCATTTGCTACAATAATAGCTACCATAGCTTTATGCATCATGGTTCATTTTCTACCACCAGGCTAGAGTATGCTCTCTGCAAAGCCAACAAAGAGTTTGGTTTAGCAACAACACAGCTAAATGCCGCAGACTTCCTTTTGATAACTTTTGGCACAGCCTATGTTTTTAGATGGAAAGAGACGGGTGAGATTGTTGGAAACTGTCATAAAATACCCGCCAAGCAATTCGCAAGAGAAAGGTTAACGGTAGAGGAGATTACTTTGGAGTGGAGCAATCTTATCAAAAGGGCTTTGGCTTCGAATATTAAACTTAAGATATTGTTTACAGTGAGTCCTATCCGTCATTTCAAAGATGGAGCACACGAGAATCAATTAAGCAAATCGATATTACATCTCTCCATCGACAGTTTGATGCAGCAATTTCCATCAAATGCTTTTTACTTCCCTGCTTATGAAATTATGATGGATCAGCTGCGCGACTATCGTTTCTATACCGACGATATGCTCCATCCCTCTCAGTTGGCACAAGGCTATATATGGAAGAGGTTTGCAGAGGCTTATTTTTCTGAAGAAACTCAAAGCATTATCACCGAGTGGCAACGTATTCAGCAATCTCTAGCTCACAGACCTTTTAAAACCGACTCCGATGCATACAAGAAGTTCCTTCTTCGAACAATTGATGCAATAGAAGTGTTTCAAGAAAAATACACATTTATATGTTGCTTGCACGAGAAACAGCAAGTAAAAGAGTTACTAAAAACCATTCAATAGAATAATACTATTTATGAAATATGATATTTCAGAAATTATCACTGCGCTTGGCATTAAGCAGAAAAAAGATGTTCAAGACGCGGTAATATCTACCCTGCTCACAGACAGCAGGAAGCTATCCTTACCCGAGGAGACTCTTTTCTTTGCCCTGACTACAAAAACAAACGATGGGCACAACTATATCAACGATTTGTACATACAGGGAGTGCGCAATTTTGTGGTGTCAAAGAACCATGATATTAGCGACTCGCATAGCGATGCCAATTTTCTAATTGTAAAAGATACCCTTGCTGCTCTGCAAAAGCTTGTAGCATATCATCGCCGTAAATTTGATATTCCTGTGATAGGTATTGCTGGTAGCAATGGCAAAACTGTTGTAAAGGAGTGGTTGTATCAGTTGTTGCACAAAGACTACAACATTGTCAGGTCGCCTCGCAGCTACAATTCTCAAACAGGAGTTCCACTGTCGGTGTGGCAGCTCGACGAAACAGCAACGCTGGGTATTTTTGAAGCCGGAATTTCTATGCCCGACGAAATGGAGCATCTCGAAAGCATTATACACCCTACCATTGGTGTGTTTACAAAACTGGGCGAGGCGCATCAAGAAAATTTTGCATCGCTGCAACAGAAATGCAACGAAAAGCTAGAGCTTTTTATCAATAGCGAAGTGGTTATCTACAACGAAGACAATCCTATCATCTCTCGTTGTATAGAAAATATGGCTTTGTCGCACAAAACCTTCACTTGGTCGCGTAAAAACCAAGACAATCCGCTCTATATCTCCGATATAGAAGTGATGGAAGATAAAACCCTTATTCATTATTCATTCCTTGGTTTCGAGACCGATTTGGAAATACCCTTTGTAGATGGTGCTTCTATCGAAAATGCATTGTCATCTCTTGCCACACTGCTATACTTGAGGGTTTTGCCAGAGGAAATAAGCGATAGAATGGCTAAACTTGAGCCCGTTGCAATGCGATTGGATGTGAGAACGGGCAAAAACAACTGTATTCTTATTAATGATACTTACAACTCAGATTTCAATTCTATCAAGATAGCCTTGGAGTTCCAGAATCAAAGGAAAATGGACAATCCACTGAAGAAGACTTTGATACTGTCAGATATTTTTCAATCGGGATTATTGCCCAAGACCTTGTACAAAAAGGTTTCGGAAGTAATAAACCAAAACAATATTGATAAAATAATTGGTATAGGCCACGATATATCCCAATTTAGCGCGGTGTTCTCTATGGAGAAAGAGTTTTTTGAAACTACCGATGAGTTTATCAAATCGCAAGTGTGGAAACATTTTAAAGACGAACTAATACTGGTAAAAGGTGCGCGTAGTTTTCACTTCGAGAGAATTATTGCACTACTCGAAAAGAGAATACACGATACTGTGTTGGAAATAGATTTAGATGCATTGGTCTATAATTTCAATTTTTATAAATCGAAAGTCAATCCTGGGGTGAAACTAATATCGATGGTGAAAGCCAATGGATATGGGGCTGGTGCAGCAGAGATTGCCAAGACATTGCAGTATCACCGGTGCGGTTATCTGGCTGTTGCAGTTGCTTCTGAGGGAGTGTCTCTGAGAGAGGCTGGCATTACACTGCCTATTATTGTTCTCAATCCAGAAGCCAATGGCTTCGAAGAGCTATACAACTCGAACCTCGAACCCGAGGTGTACAATTTTCGTATACTCCAAACCTACATTAAAGATGCCGAGAGCCGTGGTGTTACCGATTATCCCATTCACTTAAAACTAGACACGGGAATGCACCGTCTCGGATTTGTTCGCGACGAAATACCCGAGCTTATCAATCTATTGCAAAAGCAAAAAAGCTTGCAAATTGAATCTATTTTTTCTCATTTAGCTGCAAGCGAAAGCTGGGTGTTTGACGAATATACCACAAAGCAGATAGAAACTTTCGAGGAATTGTCAACCCAAGTAGAAGCACAGTTGAAATATAAGGTGAAGCGTCATATCTTAAACTCGGCCGGTATAGAGCGTTTTCCCAACAATCAGTTCGATATGGTGCGTCTGGGCATTGGCCTCTATGGTGTGAGTGCCAGTGGCGTAAATGGCTTGAGGAATGTGTGCACACTGAAATCTACTATCTTGCAAATAAAAACATTGAAAAGCAACGATAGTGTTGGCTATGGACGCAAAGAGATGCTAGACCACGATGCACGTATTGCCACCATCCGCATTGGGTATGCCGATGGGCTCAGTCGGCAGTTTGGCAACCGAAAGGGCAAAGTTCTCATCAATGGAGCTTATGCGCCAATAATTGGTGCTGTTTGTATGGATCTCTGCATGGTAGATGTCACCAACATTCAGGCAAAGGAGGGCGATGAGGTAATTATTTTTGGAAAAGATTTGTCGGTTGTAGCGTTGGCAGAAGCCATTGATACCATTCCTTACGAAATTCTCACTTCGGTGTCTCCACGTGTCAAAAGAATTTATATCAAAAAATAGACTTTCTGTTTGAGTTGTGTGTCAAATTGCCACAATAACGAGTGTGTTTGTGTTAGATTAGTGGATTTTGTGCACAAAAACCATGCATGTATCTTAACAAGGGTGCTTCTCGCTGACGAAATGCTCTCTTGTTAGCTCACAAGCCCTCTTTTTGTTGAAAAGAACACTATTGTTAGCTCACAAGCCCTCATTCTGTCTAAAAGAACACCTTTGTTAGCTAGCAAGACCACTTATTTTGCAAAAGAACCATATTTGCTACATCCTACGACCTGAAAATGGTGCAAACAGCCCATCTTCGCCACAATTTCTTTCATACAACAAATTTTACAACTAGGTAGTAGAGGCTACAATCAATTAAATAGCTAAATTTGCACTCACAATTTTGATGTAGTTTTTTAAGTTATTCCCAACCGACATGATAAATAGAAGAAAACCTTCACTCTGGAGCAATATATACATGGTGTTGTTTTTGCGCCTATCGTTAGTTTTTGCGCTTTACACCATCACTCGTTTCTTATTTTATGTGTTAAATCTGTCGCTTTTTGCCGACATGGAGGCAGGCTATCTTGCCACCCTCATGTATCGCGGCCTCAGGTTCGATGCCTCCGCCATTGCCTACACCAATTCGTTGGTCATTCTCATGCACATATTGCCCTTCAGGTTTAGGTACAATAGGGGGTATCAAAAAGTGGTCTCAATCGTTTTCTTCATTGTCAATACCATTGCTATTACCCTCAATATGATTGATGTGGTTTACTATCGCTACACCATGAAGCGTACCTCTACAGGCGTTTTCCAAGAGTTCGAAAACGAAAACCCTGCCAACTTCATTAGTTTCTTATGGGACTATTGGTACATCACCCTTATTGTCATTGCGCTGGTGCTACTCATGGTGGGGGTATATAAGAAAATAAGGGTAGATAGGTCCTACATGAAACTTCGCAATTACATCTACTACCCATTGGGCCTTATCTTGATGGCCATTATTGGATATTACACTGTTGGTGCAATGCGTGGTGGATATACTGCTGGTACACGCCCAATTACATTGAGCAATGCCGCCGAGTTTGTGCGCAAACCCGAGCATCGTTCTATTGTGCTCAACACGCCCTTCTCCATTATTCGTACTATTGGCAAAACCCGTTTAGAGCGCAAAGAGTATTTCGACAAGACAGAGCTCTACGATATATTCTACGCCCAACACCAACTTAAAGCTGATACTACAACACGTTTCAACCAATTTGAAGGGCGCAATGTAGTGCTCATCATTTGGGAAAGCTTTAGCAAAGAGTGGGTAGGTTC
>CAYVLC010000033.1:0-21518 GCA_964452155.1 uncultured Dysgonomonadaceae bacterium | reverse complement strand
TTACAGATTCCTCACTCCGTGTCGGAATGACAGATATCTTAGAATTACTCCCTTTGCGCCCTTGCGACTTTGCGAGATACCTTTGAGTGCAATCTTTATCTTTTGTGCGGAGCAGGAGCTCCACACCTCCCAGGACATCACAACGAATTTATCAGCGCCAATCTGCTTAATCAGCAGCATCTGTGTGCTAATATTTTTTTTCATGCGGCAGCATGTCATTCCAAAGATTCCTCACTTGCGTATCGGAATGACAAGGATTTTCATTTCTAATGCATAAACATCTTTATTTTGGAAAATAGTATTGAACACCCTACCCCTGACCCAGTCAAAGGCTACATTAAACAACCTCTGATTTTTGTGTAATAGTATCTTGAAATCTTGTTAACATCCAATTGCATTGGAGTTGCAAAAAGCCCGTTAATACAACTATTTTCGAAAAACAGGAGCATTAGAATAAAAGAATTGCTTAATTTTGAAACGAGGTTGAACTGCATGTTCTCCTCGATTCTTTTTTCCAGCCTTTACGAGGCTCCAAAACTTTATATTTTATCTTATCAAAACAAACATCGCCTTAGATGAAGTATTATCTAATGGCAAAAGCAAAAATATGATGAAGAAAATGAAAACACTTTTTAAGTCGATGACATTTCTAATAGTGTTGTTGAGCTTTTTGAGCTGTGCGTCGCAACCGCTCCAAACAGCACAGTGGATAACTCACCCAGAGTTTCAACACACTCCCAATCAGTGGTTCAAGATTAGAAAAAACATAAAGCTAAGTGAAAAGCCAAAGGAGCTGAAAACAATAATTGCAGCAGATAGTAAATATTGGCTTTATATTAATGGGCAGCTTGCAGTGTTTGAAGGACAGCTGAAAAGAGGACCCAATGACAAGGATACTTATTGTGATGAAATAGACCTTGCGCCTTATTTGCAAAAAGGAGAAAACACTATTGCTGCACTAGTGTGGTATTTTGGACGTGAGGGATTTTCGCATAAAGACAGCAAGCAATTCGGGTTTTTATTGCAAAACGACCAGTTTGCAACCGACAACAGTTGGAGAATTGCTAGGGCCAAGGCTTTTCAATCTACAGATGATCCGCAAGCAAATTATCGTTTACCAGAGTCTAATTTAAAATTTGATGCACGCTTAGCTAGCGAAGATTGGATTGAGGCATCATTCGACGATAAAAGCTGGGCACTTGCCGAAACTGTAGGAGAAAAGGGAGTTGCGCCGTGGAATAATTTAGTGAAACGCCCAATTCCTCTATTTAAGACCTTCCCTTTGCAGAAGACTAATGATTTTACAAAAGAAGGCAATACGATTACGTTGAAATTGCCTTATGACATGCAATATCATCCCTACTTAAAGGTAAAAGCAGCTGCAGGAAAGAAAATAAATATAAACCCTGGCAATTTACATACACTAAACGATGTGCCCCTAAGAGGAGAGTATATTACCAAAGAGGGAGAACAAGAATATTTGCACTTACCTTGGTTGAGCGGAGAAGAAACACTATTTATTTTAGAAGATGGTATAGAGGTATTGGAACTAGGATATATAGAGTCTGGCTATGATACAGAGTTTGATGGAACGTTTGCCGTTGCCGATGACTTTTTGATGCGCTATTTCAAAAAAGCACAACGAACTTTGTATGTAAACATGCGCGACACTTATTTTGACTGCCCCGACCGTGAGCGTGCACAATGGATGGGCGATGGGGTAATTTTGACGGAAGAATCGTTTTATCTGTTAGATAATAAAGCTATTGATCTTGCCAAAAAGATGTATAACGAATTATTCGATTGGCAACGAGATGATAACACAATGTTTGGCCCAATTCCAGCCGGGAACTGGGAAAACGAACTACCTCAGCAAATTTTGGCAGCTGTTGGCAAATACGGATTCGGCACCTATTTTATGTACACTGGCGACACGGTGATGATAAACAAAGCATACCCACATATTAAAAGATATCTTGCTCTATGGGAAATAGCTGACGATGGAACTGTTCCGTTTAGAGAGGGAGGATGGACCTGGGGTGACTGGGGCACACAAATAGACCGTCACTTGGCTGAGCATGTTTGGGTATATATTGGTTTAGACAACTTAGCCTACATGGCCGACTATCTGGGAAAAACAGAAGAGGCCGTAGAGATTAGAAAAACCATGACTGCAATTAAGAATCGTGTAAACTCGGTTTTCTGGACTCCTAGTGGATACCGCTCATCTAGTTTTGACGAAGAAACAGATGATCGTGGAAATGCACTAGCTGTTATTTCAGGAATAGCCGATAGAGATAAGTATCCAATTATTACCGACTTGTTCAAAAAAGTAGAACATGCTAGTCCGTACATGGAAAAATACGTAATGGAGGCTTTGTTTAAAATGGGTAATGGCCAGTTTGCTATCGACCGCTTCAAAAAACGTTTTGCAGATATGGTTAATCATCCCGATTGCTCTACTTTGTGGGAATTTTGGACCTATGAGGCATCAGTAAATCATGCATGGAGTGGTGGCCCTCTCTCTGTATTGTATAAAAACATGGCCGGAATTGTGCCTACCAAACCGGGGTTTGAGGAGTTTACTGTTTTTCCAGAACTACTCAATGAAAATAGACTTAGCTGTAGTTTTTCTACAGTAAAAGGAGATATCTCGATTTCAATGAAAGCTGAAAACGATGATACTACAATGGAGCTGCAAGTACCAGAGAATAGCCATGCAATTGTAAGGGTACCTCTTTTGGCTGACGATGTATCATTTGAACCTAAAACAGGAGTGAAAGAATTGAAAAAAGATGAGCTATATACATATTATCAAATAGAACCAGGGATGTACCACATTGCTTATTGAGCTAAAAGTGGGATAAAGAGGTGCAGAATAAAGAAGTGCGCTGTGCAGTTTGAGAGAATAACAGTTGCTGAGCTTGCCAAAGATTGCTAAAAAGGGCTTCCCCCCTGTAGTTGAATTATAATTATCACTTTTCTTCCTTGGCGTCTTTGCAGAAGGAAGAATTACCTATCGCTTATAGAGGCATGGCAGAAGCGCATAAATATAATTTCTTATGAAAAAAGGCTCATTAGAATAAAATAATTGCTTAATTTTGAAACAAGGTTGACATGTTAAGTCTTCCTCGTTTTGTCTTTTGTGTTTATGCTTCTTGGCGAGAGAAAGACTCGCCAAAGCGGATTTATAATCCTTGCATGTCGTGCAACAAAAAAATATTTACATATAGAACCAACAGTGACCAACCTGAACGAACAACACAAGCGACAAATGCTTACTGCAAACTTTTGCTTGCCTTTGGCAGATGATAATAAGGCGAGCTAAACTACGACTCGTTAAATAAAATAGATAAACAAACATAACAAGCCACACCTTGTTATTTAAAACAATATATAAATACAAACAAACAAGCATGAAAAAAATAAACATCGCCGTAGATGGGGTTTCATCTAGTGGCAAAAGTACTATGGCCAAAGACTTGGCCAAAATTATAGGCTATTTATATATTGACAGTGGGGCAATGTACAGAGCAGTTACCCTCTATTGTTTGCAAAACGGACTTATTAGTGATGACAAAACAATAGACGAAAAGAAACTGAAAGAACAGCTGCCCAACATAGACATCCATTTTGAATTGGATCCAGAAACGGGACGACCCATTACATACCTCAACAATAAGAACGTAGAAGCAGAGATTCGCGGCATGGAGGTATCGTCGCTGGTGAGCCCTGTGAGTGCCATTGGGTTTCTGCGCAAAGAGATGGTGAAGCAACAACAACAGATGAGCCAAAAAAAAGGAGTGGTAATGGATGGACGCGACATTGGTACTGTTGTTTTCCCCAATGCAGAGCTAAAGATATTTGTGACTGCAACACCCGAGATAAGGGCCAAGCGTAGGATTGACGAACTACGTATGAGAGGAAACAAAGAAACCTCGTATGAGGAGGTGCTTGAGAATATAAAATATAGAGACCACCACGATAGAAACAGAACTGAGAGCCCTCTGCGCAAAGCACACGATGCTATAGAGCTAGACAACTCTACCATAAACATTGAGCAACAGCTGCAATGGGCCGTAGATATGTATCACAAAACGATTGGAGAAAAGAATGGCAACAATAGAGATAGATAAAAAATCGGGTTATTGCTTTGGTGTAACAAGGGCTATAGCCAAAGCCGAAGAAGAATTGAAAAAAGGCGAAACACTATACTGCCTAGGCGATATAGTGCACAATGGGCTTGAAGTGGACAGACTTACTAAATTGGGATTAATAACCATAAATCTTGAGCAATTTAAGCATCTAAAAAATGCGCGCGTTCTGCTACGTGCACATGGCGAGCCCCCAAGCACTTACGAGATAGCAAAGGAAAACAATATAGAACTTATAGATGCTTCGTGCCCTGTGGTGCTTACCTTGCAAAGAAAAATAAAACAAAAAGACCAAACCTCGACCGATGGTACCCAAACTGTGATATACGGAAAACAGGGACATGCCGAAGTGATAGGGCTAGTGGGACAGACGGACGCAAGAGCAATTGTAATAGAGAGCAAGGATGAGCTAGACAAACTAGACTTTACAAAAGAAATACACCTGTTTTCGCAAACAACCAAACCTCTTGATGGTTTTAGAGAGATAGCAGAGTTGATAAAACAGAGAATGGAGGATGGTGCAATATTCAAATCTTACGATACTATATGCAGACAGGTTTCAAATCGTGTGCCCAACATGAAAGAGTTTGCACAGAAACACGACATTGTCTTTTTTGTAGCAGGTGAGAAAAGCTCGAACGGGAAGGTTCTTTTTGCAGAGTGTAAAAAGCATAACCCCAACTCACACTTTATATCCAATCCCAACGCATTGGATATATCTTTAGTAAAAGAGAATATGAGTGTTGGCATTTGTGGAGCAACATCTACACCAAAATGGCAAATGGAAGAAGTAGCCAAAATCATTAAAACTTTGAAACCTAACTTATACTTAGACAATTCGACAACATTTTAGGCAACTCTTATTTACCATTGTCGTTTTAATTTTTTATCTTTGTAGCGAAAATTTTCATTAAGAACTACAAATATAAAATCATATATGATTCATTCTGTCAAATGTATAGGTATCCTCACCTCGGGAGGTGATGCTCCAGGCATGAATGCTGCCATAAGGGCAGTCACGCGAACGGCTATTTATAACAACATAGAAGTAAAAGGTATCTACAGAGGGTACAAAGGTTTACTAACTGGCGAGATACTTCCATTTAAAACAAACAGTGTAAGCAATATCATACAGCGTGGCGGTACGGTGCTAAAATCGGCACGATGCGAAGAGTTTTTGGATCCGGAAGGACGAAAAAAAGCGTATGAAAACATGGTTAAACACGAAATAGATGCACTAGTGGTTATTGGCGGAGACGGCACCCTTACTGGAGCAGCCATATTTGCACGTGAGTTTAACATACCCGTTGTAGGACTTCCTGGAACTATAGATAACGACCTCTTGGGAACTGATGTAACTATTGGTTACAACACAGCACTGAACACTATTGTTGAAGCTGTAGATAAAATACGAGACACAGCCAGTTCGCACGAAAGGCTCTTCTTTATAGAAGTAATGGGGCGCAACTGTGGGGCTTTGGCCCTTAACAGTGCAATTGCAGCCGGTGCCGAAGCTGCAATTATTCCTGAGATAAGTATAGAGAAAGACCAATTGCACGAATTTATTTCTCAGGGATTCAGAAAAAGCAAAAACAGTAGCCTTGTACTGGTAGCCGAAAGTGAAATAACAGGTGGCGCAATGCAACTAGCAGAAAGAGTGAAAAACCAATATCCTCAATATGACGTAAGAGTTTCTATACTTGGACACCTGCAAAGAGGGGGCTCGCCCACTGCACAAGACCGAGTATTGGCTAGCCGTATGGGGTATGCCGCAATACAAGCACTGCTGGAAAGCCAAAGAAATATAATGATTGGTGTGAAAAACGAAGAAATAGTTTACGTGCCGTTCTCAAAAGCAATAAAAAAAGAAAAAACAATTAATCCTGAATTAGTTGAAATATTGAATATCTTATCAACTTAATAAGATATATTTCAGCCTCTTATTTTGAACATACTTATGCAATAAAAACCGACTGAACCAACAACAGACACTATTTACTCTTATATTGCATATTAAATAATATAGAACAAAATTTAAATAACAACTAAAACAAAAAACTTTATGGACATTACGCATATCGAACACATAGGTATTGCAGTACGAAACATTGAGGAGCAACTACCTTACTACGAGCAAATACTCGGGTTGAAATGCTACAACATTGAGGTTGTAGAAGATCAAAAAGTAAAAACAGCCTTCTTTAAAGTTGGAGAAACCAAAATTGAATTACTGGAACCAACAAGCGAAGATAGCACCATTGCCAAATTTATAGAAAAAAGAGGCGAAGGCGTTCATCACATAGCGTATGCTACAAAAAGTGTGAAAGAAGCACTGAAGAAAGCAGACGAAAAAGGAGTGCGCTTAATTGATAAAGAACCCCGCCAAGGAGCGGAGGGACTGAGCATTGCATTCTTGCACCCAAAATCTACTGGAAGTGTACTAACTGAACTTTGTGAGCATCCAGAAAAATAATTAGAAACTACTATTATTTAAGAAATTAATCATAAAACTGTTATAAAAATATACTTATATGAGCAAGCAACTCGAAAAAATTAAACAGCTTATTCAACTCCGTGAAAAGGCTAGAATGGGTGGCGGTGAGAAAAGAATTGAAGCGCAACACAAAAAAGGTAAATATACTGCAAGAGAACGCATTGGAATGCTCTTAGACGAAGGAAGCTTCGAAGAGTTTGATATGTTTGTTGAGCACCGTTCCACTAATTTTGGAATGGACAAAACAAAATTCTTGGGTGATGGCGTTGTAACTGGCTACGGAACTATTGAGGGACGTTTGGTGTACATTTTTGCACAAGACTTTACTGTATTTGGAGGCTCTCTCTCTGAGACACTAGCACTAAAGATATGCAAGGTAATGGATCAGGCCATGAAGATGGGTGCGCCAGTTATTGGTATTAATGACTCGGGTGGTGCTAGAATTCAAGAGGGTGTGAACTCTTTGGCTGGATATGCCGAGATTTTTCAACGCAACATTCTTGCATCGGGGGTGATTCCTCAAATATCAGGAATATTTGGCCCTTGTGCCGGAGGGTCTGTTTACTCTCCTGCGCTAACAGACTTTACTATTATGACACAAGGTACATCCTACATGTTCCTTACAGGTCCTAAAGTTGTAAAATCTGTAACTGGAGAAGATGTAACCCAAGAAGAATTGGGTGGAGCACGTGTACATAGCACTAAGTCGGGCGTGGCCCATTTTGCTGTTGAAACAGAGGAGGATGGACTGTCTCTTATTCGCGATCTGCTTAGCTATATGCCTCAAAACAACTTAGAAGAAACCCCTCTAAGGCACTGCGAAGACCCAATAGACAGACTCGAGGACGGACTAAACGACATAATACCTGACAGCCCCAACAAACCATACGATATGTATGAGGTAATAGGTGGTGTAATAGACAAAGGAGAATTTTTGGAAGTACATGCCGACTATGCGAAAAATATTATTGTTGGTTTTGCCCGTTTCAACGGACAGTCGGTTGGTATAGTAGCCAATCAACCCAAATATCTTGCTGGAGTGCTAGATATAAATGCTTCTCGGAAAGCTGCTCGCTTTGTTCGCTTTTGCGATGCATTTAACATTCCTGTAGTAACTTTTGTAGATGTGCCAGGGTTTTTACCAGGAACAGCTCAAGAGTATGGTGGTGTTATATTGAATGGTGCTAAACTTCTTTATGCCTATGGAGAGGCCACAGTACCAAAAATAACTATAACACTAAGAAAATCTTATGGTGGTGCTCACATTGTGATGAGCTGCAAGCAACTGCGTGGCGACCTTAACTATGCATGGCCAAGTGCCGAGATTGCAGTAATGGGAGCAGATGGAGCAGTAGAAGTGCTGTATGGCAAAGAAGTTGCTGCACAAGATACCCCCGAAAAGAAAGCAGAAGTTATGCAAGCCAAAAAAGACGAATATACTGATCTTTTTGCCAACCCATACAATGCTGCACGCTATGGCTATATTGATGATGTAATTGAGCCACGAAATACTCGTTTCCGCATAATTAGAGGATTACAACTATTGCAAACAAAGAAATTGCAAAATCCAGCGAAGAAACATGATAACATGCCTTTATAAAAGAAGATATAGAATATGACATATAAAATAAAACTATTCATCCTTGCAATATCAATAGTTTTCGTAGCAGGTTGCAACAAAAGGATTAACAACCCATACTGGGTTATTAACGAAGTCATGGTAATAAATGACAATAATTTCACGAATGACTTTGGAGAGAAGCATGCATGGATTGAGATTTATAACAACACATCGGCCACACAAGATTTGGCGGGAGCTTTTTTAACAAACGACCCCAATAATCCAAAGATGTATGCTATACCTCGTGGTGATGTTAAAACGATCGCAAAACCCCATCAACATCTTATTTTTTGGGCTGATAATAAACCTCAAAACGGAACATTCCACTTGAGTTTCAAGTTAGACCCAACTAAGGAAAACTATATTGGCCTTTATGAGCTAGATGGAAAAACTCTTATAGATGAGATAACAATACCAGCTGGCATGCTTGCAGATAAAACTTATGGATATGTAGCTGATGGAATAAAATATGATAAAAAAGGAAATGACTTAGCCAAACATTTGGACCGTGTAACTCCATCTAGCAATAACTTAGTGGTAGGAGAAAATCCTAAAATTATAGCCCTGAGGGAAAATGATCCGTGGGGCTTGATGATTACGTTGACCTCTATGTTGGTAGTATTCCTTGGGCTTATTGCACTTTATTTTGTTTTTAAATTCACAGGCAGAACTGCTAAGAATTTAACAAAAAGAAAAGCTCTCAAAAGCGGCAAACTATCTTCTTATAAAACCCATGAGATATCTGGTGAAGTGCTGGCTGCAATATCTGCTGCTATATATGAGATGGACCAAGATGTGCATGATATTGAATCTACAATACTGACCATCGATGAGGTGAAAAGAAACTATTCGCCTTGGAACTCCAAAATATATAGCCTGAGAAAACTGCCTAAGTAAAACATTAAATAGTTATCGAAAAAAAAGAAAAATATAATCCTTATGAAAATATTTAAATATCAAATAAACGGCTCTCCTTATAGAGTAGTAGTGCAAAATTCAGATGATGAGTCTGTAGAATTGGAAGTAAACGGAACACCCTACGTGGTTGAACTTGAGCAAAAAAAGAAAAAAACTATATCAAGAATTCAAAGACAAGTTTCCTCTTCTGAAACAAGAGAAACTACTCCAAAACCAACCGTAACACGTACTGCTGTAAAAGCCGGAAGCATAGTTATAAACTCTCCTCTGCCAGGTGTAATATTAGACCTGCGTGTAAAAGCAGGCGACACTGTGAAAAAAGGTGACACGCTACTGATATTAGAAGCGATGAAAATGGAAAATAACATTCAAGCACCTTCTGATGGAAAAGTAGCAAAAGTCTCTATAAACAAAGGGGATTCAGTGCTTGAAGGAGCTGAATTAGTAGTAATAGAATAAAAATAGTACACATGAATATTTTATTATCATTAGCAGATAATCTATCAACATTTTGGGAGTTTTCCGGCTTTGCAAATGCAACCCCTGGTCACTTAATTATGATAGCAATTGGGCTGTTCTTTATTTACCTTGCGGTAAAATATGAATACGAACCATTACTATTAGTTCCAATTGGGTTTGGAATGCTTATTGGAAACGTCCCATTTGACGAAGTAGCCAATTTGGGCATTGGAATATACGAGGAAGGGTCGGTATTTAATATCCTCTATCAAGGGGTAGTACAAGGATGGTATCCACCACTTATTTTTATGGGAATTGGTGCCATGACAGACTTTACATCTCTTATATCCAATCCTAAATTAATACTTATTGGGGCTGCAGCCCAATTCGGTATATTTGGAGCATATTTTATTGCTTTACAAGTAGGATTTGAGCCCAATCAAGCTGGAGCAATTGGTATTATTGGAGGTGCAGACGGACCAACAGCAATTTTCCTTACATCTAAGTTGGCCCCCAACTTATTGGGAGCTGTTGCTATTTCTGCCTATTCATATATGGCTTTAATCCCTGTAATTCAACCTCCATTTATGAGATTGTTGACTACAGATAAAGAACGTGTGATAAGAATGAAAACACCACGTGCAGTATCGCAAACCGAGAAAATAATTTTTCCAATTGTGGGAATGCTCCTGACAACATTCTTAGTTCCTTCTGGTTTACCTCTTTTAGGTATGCTATTCTTCGGTAATATCTTGAAAGAATCGGGTGTTACCAGACGATTGGCAGAAGCTGCACGAGGACCAATTATTGATATTGTTACAATATTATTGGGTGTAACAGTAGGAGCATCTACACAAGCAACTACATTCTTAAAAATACAATCATTGCAAATTTTTGGTATTGGAGCAGTTTCATTTGTGATTGCTACATGCTGTGGAATTCTTTTTGTAAAACTATTGAACCTATTCCTAAAAGAAGGAAACAAGATTAATCCACTTATCGGAAACTCTGGTGTTTCAGCTGTTCCAGACTCTGCACGCATCTCTCAACAAGTTGGTTTAGGATACGATCCTAGCAACTATTTGTTAATGCACGCAATGGGTCCCAACGTAGCAGGCGTTATTGGCTCGGCCGTTGCAGCTGGTATATTACTAGGATTCTTAATTTAGAGACAATCTGTGTAATAGAAGTTATATACAAAAAAATAATCCGTGGTTCTTTTACTAGAACTACGGATTTTTTTTCTTTATACATTTTCGTTAGTTTGAGAGAGAGTTGGTACTAATAGCATAGTACAAAGCAATAACAGCAAAAATACAATTGAATAGGCAAGCCGCAAAAATTTACAAATAACGAGCTCAATTAAATCTACTCATAATATCGGCCCTTCTTATAAAGTCTCTACTTTTCATTATGTCATCTTTGGTAAAAAGGCTTACTACAACATACAAAAATAAAGAACCCAATATGCCGATAATGGCTTGCTCTGCTGAAGCTAATTGCCACGCAACTGGCAGGTTAAGCCCTAATACTACCAGCAAATTGTAGGTGGAAAACAACAGACCAAATATCATAGATACAATTGCAGCTTTGGATGTTCCTCTAGCCCACAAAAACCCTACAACTAAAGGGATGAATGCTCCACTGGTAAGGAAATCTGAACCTATCCAAGCAATGGTTAAAACAGATCTTATTTGTAGCGCTATCATCAAAGCGACTGCTCCGATGATTAAGGTTGAAAGCCGGCCTACAAAAACATTGTGTGCTGAACTAGCTTTGGGATTGATGTACTTTTGATAAATATCGACAGTTAAGGAAAGAGCACCTGTATTGATAAGTGAGTCCATTGTGGACATGATGGCAGAACACAAACCCACAAAAAGTAAGGCACTAAGATATGGATTGGAAAGACTGCTTATCATGGTAGGCACAACTCCACTTTTGGGAACTGAATCATATACAACTGAACTAAACATACCAGTATATACAACCATAAAGTATAAAGGAATAAAAGCTATAAAGCTATATAGCATCATTTTTTTAGCATCTACAGCTTTTCGTGCAGCAGAAATACGCTGCCAAATATTTGCTTGAATCATCCACGAAGTACCAAACGTAATTACATAAGCCAAATTGTCGGATACATTTGTAAAGAAAGAGGTGTAGCCAACTTTGCCATTAACAGTGGCAGTGGCTCTAACGGCATCTATGCCACCCGATTGGGTGTAAGCCAAATAAAACAAAAAGACGCCAGTAAAGAGAAAAAACAAAAATTGCAGTAAATCTGTAACCACCACACCTTTGAAACCGCCAAATAGTGAGTAGGTTAATACTATTGAAGTACCCAGTATGGCTCCAGTGGTATAGCTCAAATCGAAGAATGCCTCAAAAAACTTTCCTACCACAATTATTTGCACAGCAGTGTTGAGCACCATGAAAATTACAATAAATATTGTAAGAAACATAGAGACGGTACTGTTGTAGCGCTGATTCATTAATTGTGGCTGTGATATGGTGGCAACATTACGAATACCTTTTGCAAAAAGGTACATAAGAGCTGTGGCCAAAAGAACTGGCACTCCGTATATCCAAAAAGCACTCAAACCATTGCGGTGGGCATGATCTACGAGGTCAACAGCTGTGCCACCACCCCACCACGATGCTATAAAAGTAATAGCCAACAACCAGGGAGGCAGTGCACGTGAAGCTAAAAAATAAGCTTCGCTGCTTTCGCTTTTTCTGTTCCAAACCCCTACTGAAACAAGACCTATCGTATAAATAGCGAGGAATATAATTGAAATGGTTGTACTAGACATATCTCTAATTTGATTATTTATTGCAATAATTGTATAAAAATCAGCTTCCTATTTGCAGTTTGTGTGTGTGTTAATTATAAAATAAAGAAAGAGTTATGCTGGTTATAAATAATAGAAACTCTATGTTATTCTATATCTCTAATGATCTTACATCTGCACCCCACATCAACTTATTGCGTAAGGTTTCGAAGAAAGTATGTCCACACCGTTTCACAACTGGTTGTGCATAGTGGGCCTTACTTATTTCCAGAAAGTTTTCGACTCCCAATGTTTGAGACTCTCCATCTATTGAGACAAGGTAATTGGAGCTTCTGCTCTCTATCTTTAAGCTAATCTTACTATTGCTATCGACCACCAAGGGCCGCGAGTTTAAACTATGTGGTGCAATTGCTGTGAGAATAATGCTGGGCGCTGTGGGAACCATAATAGGGCCACCAATACTTAATGAATATGCAGTAGAGCCTGTGGGAGTAGCTACTACTAGTCCATCGGCCTGATAGGAAGTTAAGTATTCATCGTCAATATAAGCGTGAATTGTTAACATTGACGAAGTATCTTGCTTTAAAACAGCCACCTCGTTGAGGGAGTAATTAGCAAATTGGGTGCTTACGAACTTATTATTGTCTGAGGTATTAATGGCTGTAGTCTTAAGCAACATGCGCATTTCGATGCGATAGTTGTGATTAAAGATTTCATCTAATGTTTCGTCTAAATCTTCGAACTTAATATCAGCTAGAAACCCAAGTCTGCCAGTATTAATTCCTAATATAGGTATTTTGTGGTGAGCTATTTCTATAGCAGTTCTTAAAAAGGTTCCGTCGCCACCAATACTGAAAGCCATATCGACTTGTGGAACTGATGAATCGAAAAGGTGTATAAAAGTCTTTAGCTTTAGCTTTAATACATCTGAGAGAGTATCAAAGAAAACAGAAGGTAGGTATATCTCTATGCGGTGACTTTTTATCTTTTGACAAATAGCATAAAACTGATTTTCGTATTCCTTAGGTTTGTCGTTATACAAATTGCCAAATAATACTATTTTCATCCTTTCATTGTTTTATTTTCAACATTATCTGTTTGTAAATGAGCCAAAGCTTATGCAGAAGCATTACAAGATAAAAACAGGCTACATATCTAAGTAATGCATCAGCTCGTTTAATCTGTCTTCGTATGATTCGTTTATCTTATCTTCTTTCATAAAGTAATAAACGACATTGTAACTAAATCGTTCGAAACTTCTAAGAATAGCAGAAATATCAGCAACATCAATTTTCAATGAAACAAGCAGGCTTGATCCATCATTTAAAGCAAATGCTTCTAATCTGACTATTCTCGCATTATTATCTTCAACTAAACGGGCAATCTCTGTGAGCGTGTAATCTTTTATTGGTACATCTAAGATAATTAATGAGTGCTGGTGCTCTGCCAGCTCCAAAAACTCTTCGGGATTTGTAGCAGAGACAAAACTCTTTATCTGTTTCTTGATGAATTCTTTTGATTGCATATTTTAATTTATCCTCAATTCATAAATAGATATTTTCTTATCCTACTACAAAGATGTAAAAAAATTCATTCTTTAGAAGCAACAAAAGAACTATTTATTTTCTCTACTTTTAGAAGTGGATAAAAAATTGCGTATCTTTGCCTAAGAATTTAACAATAGCACACAGTGCCTTTTTAGAAAGACTATGACCAAACTAAGCGTTAATATAAATAAAGTTGCAACATTAAGAAATGCTCGTGGTGAGAACCTCCCCGACATATTGAAAGTTGCTGAAGACTGCCAACGTTTTGGTGCAGACGGAATAACCGTGCACCCCAGACCCGACGAAAGACACATCACAAAGAAAGATGTGTTTGACCTTCAGTCTAAAATTACTACAGAGTTCAACATAGAAGGATACCCCTCTCCAGAATTTATTGCAATGGTAAAAAGGGTAAAACCCAATCAGGTTACTTTTGTACCCGATCCGCCAAACGCTCTTACTTCGAGTGAGGGATGGGATACCATCACGCATGAGTTGTTCTTATCTGAACTTGTTTCTGAAATGCAAGCTGCTGATATTAGGACTTCTATTTTCATGGAACCCGATGCCGAAAAAATAAAAGCAGCTTCGAGAATTGGTACAGATAGAATTGAGCTTTTTACAGGCCCTTATGCAAAAAAATATGCAGAAGACAAAGAGGCTGCAATAGCCCCATTTGTAAAGGCGGCACTGTTGGCAAAAAACCTCGGATTGGGACTAAATGCAGGACACGACCTAAACTTAGAAAATCTGAACTATCTAATCGTAAATATTCCCTGGATCAAAGAGGTTTCAATTGGTCACGCACTCATTTCAGATGCCCTTTATATGGGCTTAGAGAAAACAATAAAAGCTTATAAGAATTGTTTAATAGCCTTATAGATAGGGCCAAGAACAAATTAGTTTTTTATCTTTATCCTTATTAATTTATTCAAGTTCTGAAAATATAAATGCTACAATAAGCTATGAACATACTACAAATTTCGACAACCGCACTAGACTCTTTGCAAAATGCAAGCACAACAGTAGATACTCAAGCAGTAACGATGAATGCTTTTGACCTTGCACTTAAGGGTGGCTGGATAATGGTTGTTTTATTGATTCTCCTATTTCTCTCAATCTATGTGTTGATAGAGAGAACACTCGTCATAAAAAAAGCAAGGCAAGAAGACGCCTCATTTATGAATAGAATTAAAGACTATATCCATGAAGGCAAAGTAGATGCAGCACTTGGCTTGTGTAGAAAAACAGATACCCCTGCAGCTAGAATGGTTGAAAAAGGTATAAGTAGAATAGGGCGCCCAATGACTGATGTAACAAGTGCTGTAGAAAATGTGGGCAACATAGAGATAGCATTACTTGAAAAGGGGTTGCCTATTTTGGCAACAACTGCTGCAGGAGCTCCTATGATAGGTTTCTTAGGAACAGTAACAGGTATGGTAAAAGCATTTATGAGCATGGCAGGCGAAGGAGCCAATGTGGATGTGACTACACTTTCTACAGGTATCTACGAAGCTCTTGTAACAACAGTTGGAGGACTAGTGGTTGGTATTATTGCCATGTTTGCATATAATTACCTAACCACACTCATAAAAGGAGTGATAAACAAAATGGAGATGCGTATAATGGAATTTATGGATATATTGAACGAACCTGCAGCTTAAACAAAAACGGATATGGCACTTAAACAAAAACATACAATAGAGTCCAACTTTAGCATGGCATCTATGACAGATGTTATATTCCTGTTGTTGATTTTCTTTATGATTACATCTACTATTGTTGTGCCAAGTGCAATAAAGGTATTGCTACCACAAGCACAACAGCAAGCTCAAGCAAAACCATTGACTCGGGTAACGATTGATGCCGACATGAAATATTATGTTGCAGAGGGTGGCGATATAGAAAGAGAAGTCCCTTTTGAAGCTATAACACCATTTCTTGAATCTTCGTATAGCGAAGATCCAAACATATTTGTAGCTCTATATGCCGACGAAAGTGTTCCCTACCGTGAAATAGTGAGAATTTTGGATATTGCCAACAAAAACAAATTCAAAATGGTTTTAATGACTCGCCCTAAATAGATTAATAACAAGACCACTCTTTCATTCACGTAAGCATGGAAAATAAAATGATTACAAAAGAAAAAATAACAGGCCTGATTGGAGCAACTATCTTTATGGTTTTGCTACTTATCATTCTTTTGTTTTCTTATTTCACATTAGCAAGTCCAGCACAGGAGCTAGAAGGTATTCCTGTAATGTTTGGCAATGTTGATAATGCTGGCGGTTATGAAGAACCTCCGATGAATGAAATAACGCCTCCCGTAGAAGTAACCCCCACTCCACAAAACCTCCCCTCAGAAGCTCCTTTGATTGCTCAAACCGAAGACCCATCAATTACGATTGAAAAGCAAAAGAGCAAAGAGAAAGAGGAAGAAGAGCGCAAAAAACGAGCATTACTAGACGAAGAACGCCGCAGACAACAAGAAGCTGAGCGAAAAAGACGCGAAGAGGAAGCTCGCAAACAAGCTATTAGCAAAGAGATGTCGGGTCTATTTGGAGAAAACACAAATGCCAATAGAGGCACAACTGAAGGAAGCGGAACACAAGGAGTATCTACGGGCAATGCCAACCAAGGACAAGCATCGGGTACTGGAGGTATAGGAACATACGATTTAGGTGGACGAAGTGTGGGAAGTGGAGGTTTGATACAACCAAAATATACAGTAGATGATTATGGAACCGTGGTTGTGAATATTACAGTGGACCCAAAAGGGAGTGTAATTAATGCTGAAATTGGCCGTGGAACGAACACTGGCAATCCAACTTTGCGACAAGAGGCTATAAGAGCTGCTCGCAACACCAAGTTCAACTCAATAAATACAGCCAATAATCAGCAAGGTACCATTACCTACAAGTTTAATCTCAATTAATAAAAAACATTTGATATGAAAAAAGTAATCGTATTCTTAGCAGAAGGATTTGAAGAAATTGAAGCAATCTCAATTATAGATATATTGCGTAGAGCACAAATATTGGTAACTACCGTATCGATAAGTAAAGATAAAATGGTGAGAGGTGCGCATAATATTATGGTAGAAGCAGACAGCTTGTTTGAAAAGATAGATTTTTCCACCTTCGACATGGTAGTGCTTCCGGGTGGAATGCCAGGAGCAAAAAACTTGCAAGATCATGAAGGAGTGAAAGCTCAAGTAAAAGCATTTGCAAATGACAAACTGGTTGGAGCTATTTGTGCTGCACCAATGGTGCTAGGCAGTATGGGCTTGTTGAAAGGCAAACGTGCAACATGTTACCCAGGATTTGAACCAGAGCTTATTGAAGCAACCATTACTAACGAACCCGTTACGGTAGATGGAAACATAACTACTGGTAAAGGACCAGCATTTGCCATTAAATTCTCTTTGCAACTTGTAGAAACACTGGCTGGTAAAGCCACACGAGATGAAGTTTCGAATGGATTACTGTTGTAACTGAAGATGTCTCTGATAGCTGCATAGTGGCTGCAAGAAAACCGATATTTTGAGATTTTAAAAGAAAAGCAAAACAATACCTGACAAGCTTTTACGTAAACTTTCGCCTCGAAGCATCGGGATGAAATTAAGGTGTTCATTTTTTTTGCAAATGACTACTGTCTTCCATAAACGCTGTAAAAACGAGAGTAACGTCGTACTTTGAGCGCGTCGAAACACAGCATTTTCGTTTTAAATGTAAAGACTACATACACAAAAAGACTGTTTCGAAATAGTTGAAACAGTCTTTTTATATTGATGCATATAGCATAAAAAAGAAGTGCTGCCAGATATATTACAAATAGTACACTCGCTTTTGGTGTAGATAGGCTTAAAACGGGTAATAGTACTATAGAGATGTAAATGAGGATAGTAATATCAAAGTTATCTCGTAATGAGTTGGTTTATACAAAAAAACAAAGTATCTTTGCAACCGTTTTTCAAATAATATAATGTCTAACTTTATTAATTACAATTTTTTTAATCAACAATGAGTGACGAATTAAAAACCGCTGCTCCCATTCAGGATTTTGATTGGGACGCATACGCACAAGGGGAAACCTACAACAAAGAACAAAAGCAACAGTTGACTGAAACTTACGACCAAACGCTAAGCAAGATTAGCGACAAAGAGGTTGTTATGGGTACAGTAACTGGCATGAACAAACGCGAAGTAGTTGTAAACATTGGATTCAAATCTGAAGGTGTAATTTCATTAAACGAATTTCGTTATAATCCAGAGTTAAAACTTGGAGACGAAGTAGAAGTTTATATTGAAATTCAAGAAGACAAAAATGGCCAATTAATATTATCACACAAAAAAGCACGTGCATCACGCTCGTGGGATCGTGTTAATGCAGCTCTCGAAAACAACGAAATCATTAAAGGATACATCAAGTGCCGCACTAAAGGTGGTATGATTGTAGATGTATTCGGTATTGAGGCGTTTTTACCAGGATCACAAATTGACGTGAAGCCAATACGTGATTACGATATTTTTGTAGATAAAACAATGGAGTTTAAAGTGGTTAAGATTAACCCCGAATACAAAAACGTTGTAGTTTCGCATAAAGCGTTAATTGAAGAGGAACTGGAACAACAGAAAAAAGAAATTATTGCTAAACTCGAAAAAGGTCAAGTACTTGAAGGTACAGTTAAGAACATTACTTCTTATGGTGTATTTATTGATCTTGGCGGAGTAGATGGTCTTGTTCATATCACTGATCTATCTTGGGGACGTGTGCAACATCCAGAAGAGGTTGTTCAACTTGACGACAAGATAAATGTGGTAATCCTCGACTTTGATGAAGATAAAAAACGTATCGCTCTTGGATTAAAACAATTGATGCCTCATCCATGGGATGCACTAGATGCAGAATTGAAAGTTGGCGACATTGTAAAAGGAAGAGTTGTTGTAATGGCAGACTATGGTGCATTTGTTGAAATCAACCAAGGAGTTGAAGGACTTATTCACGTTTCTGAAATGAGCTGGACTCAACATTTACGCAGCGCACAAGACTTCTTGAAAGTTGGTGACGAAATAGAGGCCGTTGTTCTTACTCTCGATAGAGAAGAAAGAAAAATGTCGCTTGGAATGAAACAAATGAAACCAGATCCTTGGGAAGATATCGAAACTAAATATCCTGTTGGAAGCACACACAAAGCTATTGTGCGCAACTTTACAAACTTCGGTATCTTTGTTGAGATTGAAGAAGGAGTTGAAGGTCTAGTTCATATTTCTGATCTTTCTTGGACTAAAAAAATTAAACATCCAAGTGAAATAACTGAACTTGGAGCTACAATTGAAATACAAGTACTAGAAGTGGACAAGGAAAATCGTCGCTTGAGCCTTGGTCACAAGCAATTGGAAGAAAATCCATGGGAAGTATTTGAAACAATCTTCACCGTTGGATCTGTCCATGAAGGAACAGTTGTAGAGCTGTTAGACAAAGGTGCAGTAATCTCTTTACCGTATGGTGTTGAGGCATTTGCGACCTCTAAATTCTTAGTAAAAGAAGATGGAAGCCAAGCTCAACTAGAAGAGAAACTAGATTTCAAGATTATTGAATTCAACAAAGATTCTAAAAGAATTTTAGTTTCGCACAGCCGTACTTTTGAGGACGAGCAAGCCGAGGCTCAAAAATCTACTGACAGCAAGAAGAAAACTGGTGCAAAAAGAACTTCACGCAAGAAAGAAGACTCAGGAGTAAGTGCACCAACCACTGCAATAGAGAAATCTACTTTGGGAGACATCGAAGAGTTGGCTGCACTAAAAGAGAAGCTAGACAACAAAAAGATAAGTGATGCCAAAGCTGTTTTAGATAAAAAAGAAGCAGAGGCTGCAGAGGCCGAGGCAGAAGCTGAGCAAGCAAAGGAAACTATTGAGGAAGACGAAACTGTAGAAGCAAAAAACGCTGTAGAAGCAAAAAAAACTGCTACTGCTGCGGAAGAAAAAGCAGAAGAGGAAGTTGATAGTTCTGAAGTGTCTAAAGAAGAAGATCCAAAAGAGGAAACGAAATCAGAAGAATAATAAGAAACTGATTTTACTACATATTTTTAAAAAAGCTACCCATTTTATCGGGTAGCTTTTTTTATTCATCATAGTAATCATGTAACAAAAACAAAACAGGCGCTATATCGTTTACCAAAATAAAAATTACCTTTGCACCTACAGATTAAATAAAAAATGAACAACCCAACCAAACCATATAGAGACTTCACTTCTTATTTATCAGAAAGTTTTGCATTTAAAGTGCAAAAGATATCTGTGAATGCTGGATTCAGCTGCCCCAATCGTGATGGATTGAAAGGAAGAGGTGGTTGCACCTATTGCAACAACAAAAGTTTTAGCCCAGATTATAGTGCTCACATCAAAACCGTTTCTGAACAATTGAAAAAAGGAGTTGATTTTTTTTCTCATAAATACAATGAAATGAAATACCTAGCCTATTTTCAATCATACACCAACACATACGATAGCATAGACAAACTAATCTATTTGTATGAAGAAGCGCTTGCATATCCAAATGTTGTGGGACTAGTGGTAAGTACCCGCCCAGATTGTATGTCGAAAGAACTACTCGACTACTTCGAAAAAGTAAGTGCAAATAACTTTGTGTTGATTGAGTATGGAGTAGAATCGACGCTGAACAAAACGCTTGAGCGAGTAAATAGGCAACATACTTTTGAAGATTCTTACGAAACAATAAGAAACACAGCTGAACGAGGCATTCCTGTGGGTGCACACATGATACTAGGGTTGCCAGGGGAATCATATCAAGAAATCTTATCACATGCCACTACCCTATCTACATTGCCCCTCACCACAATCAAAATACATCAATTACAAATAATAAAAGGAACTGCAATGGCAAAAGAATACAATCTGCTTCCTGAGTCATTTCATATATTCGGATTGAATGAGTACATTGACCTCTGTGTTGATTTCTCGGAGCTGCTGAATCCAGATTTTTATATTGACCGATTCGCTTCTCAATCTCCCAAAGATATGCTTATCGCTCCTGATTGGGGTGTGAAGAATCACGAACTAACACAGAAAATAATTAAACGATTTGGAGAAAGAAGTACTTTTCAAGGAAAATTATACCATAGCAGATAATTAAACTCCTCTTTATTGCACAAAGATTGATATTTAAAGTGAACATTAGACTCAATTTGAATCAAATATTTTGTTTATATGAATATTTTGTCTAAATTTGCACCCGTAATCAAACAATCAACCACTCGGGGTGTAGCACAGTCCGGTTAGTGTGCCTGCTTTGGGAGCAGGAGGTCCGAGGTTCGAATCCTCGTACCCCGACTCAAAAAAACATCAGCAATTATTTGTTGATGTTTTTTTATGCCAAATAATTTCGTCTTTCCTGCTCTTATTAAACAAATGTTACTTCCCTAAAACTGATTTATTTGTATCTTTGCATCTTATAATAATTAGTTTATAAAAATATTATGTATAGAACCAATACGTGCGGCGAGCTTAA
>CAYVLC010000032.1:0-22418 GCA_964452155.1 uncultured Dysgonomonadaceae bacterium | reverse complement strand
TCGCATCAGTGTCATCTGCATGCTAATATTCTCCATGCCTTAGCATGTTGAAACCACCCTGTAAATGGACTCTACAATAATTGCAAACCCTACTTTGGGAAGTTCATTGTGTGCAATTCTTGATTTATTATAATTCATAACTCTTCACACCCCAAAAACTGTTAACTATATAATAATTATTTAAATGATTTAGGTCTTAAAGTAAAATAGTTTACCTTTGCATAGTTGTTTAAACAACCATATCTAAATTGAACTAATAAAAGAGACAATAAATTGCAGGTAAACGAACAAGAAGTTTTTGATATTCTAACTGGTAAGATATCATCCACCATCAATAGAGCATTATTGAGGGCTTTCTCTCAAGAAGATTTGAGCATAACTACTGAGCAATGGTCGGTCTTGTCATGCTTGTGGAGCGAAGACAAAGTTACACAGAGTGACTTGTGCGAGCTAACCCGTAAAGACAAGCCAAGCATGACCCGTCTGATTGACAATTTGCAACGAAGCAAAATAGTAGTACGTGTATCCCACGCAACAGACAGGCGTGTCAACCTCATTCACCTTACTCAATATGGTGCTAGCTTACGTGAGAAAGTTACCAGTGTTGTGCAAGGTGTTGTAGATACAGCCCTGCAAGATGTTAGTGAGAGTGAAGTAATGGTTGCACGCACTGTCTTGAATAAGATAATTGCGAACCTCAACGCTTAAGAAAATACCCCCACAAAACTTAAATTTTAGAATACACAACTGGTTGCATATGCAATAGTTGTTATATTAATGAAAATAAAATGAGAAAAATGATTTTCTACTTTACATTATTAATGGCTGTTGCCATGACTTTACAGACGACAGCGCAAACGGTATACAATGTAGAGGATTGCAGAAGAATGGCTTTAGAGCACAATCGCTCCATCAAAATAGCCAAAGAGAATGTGAAAGCAGCCAGAAGTATGAAAAAGGCAGCTTTTACTTATTTCTTGCCCGATTTTTCGGCTACAGGTGGCTACTCGTGGAATGAGAAAAATAGATCGCTTTTTGCACACGACTTATTGTTGCCTGTGGGTGTGAAACAACCCGATGGGAGCTTAGGCATAGGTGTTGGCCCCAACTCTACCCCTACTGCCAATTCAGACGGAACAATCAGATTTGACGATGCAGCTATCACCAACAATTTTGTCATGATAGATGGTAAGCCTGTGCCTATTAATGATAAAGGGATGCCTTTTGACCCAAGCACAAGTCCAAGCGATTTGCAATGGAAAAGCCATGCAATTCTCCCCAAAAGAGCATTCGAGATGGATGCTACCCATGTGTTTGTTGGTGGTATCAGCTTTATGCAACCCATCTTTATGGGAGGTAAGATTAAACAGATGTACTCTATAGCTGGATATGGAGAAAAGATTGCTGAAGCTCGCACGCAAAATGCTATGACCGATTTGATTCTAGAGGTAGATGAATCGTATTGGCGAGTGGTGTCGTTAGAAAACAAAGTAAAATTGGCACATGAATTAAAAAATGTAGTTTCGAAACTCGACACCAACATTACAGCCCTCTTTGATGAGGGTATGGCTACAAAAGCCGATGTGCTGAAAGTGAAAGTGAAGATGAACGAAGCCGACCTGTCTATCATAAAAGCCGAAAATGGACTTAGCCTATCGCGCATGGCCCTCAATCAAGTGTGCGGATTGCCACTTGACCAGGCAATCAGGCTAGAAGACGAAGACTTGGATAGCAATCCCGAATTGGTGCAAGTGATACCAACACATGACGCACTGAACAATCGTCCCGAGATAGAGATGTTGACCCAAGTAGCCAATATTGCTGTAGCGAAAGAGAAGTTGAAGTTGGCAGAACTACTACCCTCAGTAGCTCTCAGTGGAGGTTATCTAGCAACCAACCCCAGTGCATTTAATGGGGTTAAAAAGAGATTCGAAGGAATGTTTAATTTTGGAGTGATAGCAAAAGTACCTTTGTTTCATTTTGGCGAACGCATGCACAGTCTCAATGCATCGCGTGCCCATAAGGTAGTAGCAGCATTAGAGTTGGAAGATGCAAAAGAGAATATAGAGCTACAAATTACTCAATCTATGTATCAAACCAACGAAAGTTTGAAAAAACAATTGCAAACCAAAAAGAACGTAGAGAGCGCCGAGGAGAACTTGATGTATGCCAACGAAGGGTTTACTGAAGGTGTTATAACAGCCACCGATGTGCTTATGGCACAAACTGCATGGCTCTCTGCCAAATCAGAAAATATAGATGCAGCCATAGATGTGAAGTTGCACAACTTGTACTTGCAAAAATTTTTGGGCACACTATTATCAACCATTTCGCACAACACAAAATAGGAAAAAACTAAAACACGCATATTTTTATGAAACAAGAAAATGAAAGCAACCGTAACCTACAGGTAGCCCTTATTGGGCTGGCAACAGTAGTTGTTATCGTATTTATAATTGGCTGGTATGTTTACAAGCCCGTACCAGTAGTCATACAAGGCTCTGCGGAGGTAAACGAAGTGCGCGTTTCGGGCAAAGTGCCTGGGCGTATTCTGCAACTCTATGTCCAAGAGGGCCAGCGAGTGGTTATGGGCGACACATTGGTGTTGATAGATAGCCCCGAAGTGAGGGCCAAGTTGGCACAAGCCAATGCAGCAAAATCAGCGGCTATGGCTCAACTACAAAAAGCGAATAAAGGTGCACGCTCAGAAACCATAGAAGGAGCTTTCGAAATGTGGCAAAAAGCCGAGATTGGTGTAGACATTACCAAAAAATCATTTGATAGGGTAGAGCGACTATTCAAAAAAGGAGTGGTAACAGCCCAAAATCGCGATGAGGTGGAAGCAAAATACAAAGCCGCCCTGGCAACAGCATCGGCAGCCAAATCGCAATACAATATGGCAAGGAATGGTGCAGAGGATGAAGATAAACTAGCATCGTCAGCTCTTGTAGAAAAAGCCAAAGGGGCTATTGCAGAAGTAGAGGCCTACTTGGCCGAAACAATCTTGCTAGCACCCATCTCGGGCGAGGTGTCAGAAGTCTTTCCTGCATCGGGAGAGTTGGTAGCTACTGGTTCACCTATTATGAATATTGTTGATATGAGCGATATTTGGTTCTCATTCAATGTGAGAGAAGACCTACTGAACGATATGAAAATGAATAGCCATATAGAAGTAACCATTCCGGCGTTGAATGAAATAGTAACCTTAGAGGTCACCTATATCAAAGCCTTAGCATCTTATGCCACTTGGAAAACCACTAAGGCCTCGGGTCAGTTTGATGCAAAAACATTCGAAGTGCGCGCTTCACCCATAGCTCCTGTAAAAGATTTGCGCCCTGGCATGTCTGCCATAATGGAAAAAGTAATCAAATAAGAGATGTTCAAAAAACTACATCAAAACACAACAGCCGTCGTTCGTAGAGAATGGAAAATAATGTTGGGCAGGCCCATCTATCTCTTTTCGTCTGTATTTGTCATGATCTTTTGTTATATCTTCTTTCTCACTTTCTTTACCGATGGTATGCCCCGCTCTATTCCTATTGGGGTGGTCGATTTGGATCAATCTTATGTGTCGCGTACATTTGTTAGGAACATGGATGTTGTTCCACAAGTAGATATTGTGAAGCAATATGTAGATTATAGCGAGGCCCGCGATGCCATGCAGCGGGGAGATATATATGCCTTTTTCACCATAGACAGAGATTTTGGAAAGGAGCTAATGTCGTCGCAACAGCCCGATTTTGCATTTTATGTAAACGAAGCCTACATTGTAGCAGGTTCTTTGACCTACAAAGAACTTATCTATATGGGCAATATGGGTATAGCCTATGTACAAAAGCGAATGCTAGAGCTGCGAGGCGAAGAAGTAGAAGAGAAGGAGATACTGGCCCTTGTGCAACCCATCTCAAACGATGGGCACATGATTGCCAATCCTTATGTAAACTACGGTGTTTATCTGCTCAATATGCTTCTGCCGGGTATTATGCAAATGTTGATATTGCTCATGACTGTATTCACCATTGGGTTTGAGTTGAAGATGAACACTACACCCCAATTGATGAAAACTGCCAACAACTCTATGTTGGCTGCATTGCTGGGCAAGCTATTGCCCTACACCCTTTTGTTTTCAATACTAGGTGTAGGCGGCAATTTGATATTGTACAAATACATGCACTTCCCCATGAACGGCAGTTTGGTTTGGTTTTCGCTAGCAACTATTCTTTTTGTAATGGCCTATCAAGCCATTGGCGTGCTGTTTATTGGCCTGTTGCCTTCGTTGCGCGAAGCTCTTAGTCTTGTGGCTGTTTATGCTATACTGGGAGTTAGTTTCACAGGATTTACATTCCCCATAGAGGCTATGCCACGTGGGGTGCAAGTGTTTCAGCACCTCTTTCCAATGCGCTACTATTTCAAAATCTATACGGCAGAGGCTCTCAATGGTGCCCCTATTAGCTATTCTATTATCTATTTTGCGCTGATTGCTGCGTTCATATTGTTGCCTTTTATCGTTTACAAACGGTTGAGAAATGCTGTAATGAATCCAGTTAGCAAAGAGATGCTGCAAAGTACCCAAGATATAAGTAAACTATGAACGATTCTAATCAATCTACAATAAAATTCAGACACCTGCGAAACATTGTTTCCGTTTTGGTGGAAGAGTATAAGCGCCTGTTTAAAGACTCTGGGGTGATGTTGATTTTCCTCGGAGCCGCTTTTCTCTACCCACTTCTCTACAGCACAGTCTATTACAATGAGACAATTCGCAATATGCCCATTGGTGTTATAGATCAGTCCAATAGTGCACTCTCGCGCAAGTTTATCAGGGCTGTAGATGCAACCCCCGATTTACAAGTATCAAATACCTACAACAATTTGGAAGAGGCAAAAGACCCTTTTTACAAAGGTCAGATACGCGGAATATTGCTTATACCTGCGGACTTTAGCGATAAGATAAACAAAAAACAACAAGCCAAAATATCTACTTACTACGATATGAGTAGTTTCCTCTACTACCGAACTATGGCCATGGGCATTAATTTTGCCATGCTGGACCAAGGTAATGAGATAAAGATGGAGCGACTCAACTCTATGGGAAAAGTTCGGCGTGAAGCCGAAATTGCAGCCACCCCCTTCAACTATAAAGATAATATTCTGTATAACCAGGCCATGGGATATGGTAGCTTTTTGGTTCCGGCACTGCTCATGCTAGTAATTCATCAAACCCTCTTTTTTGGTGTGGGCATGATTACTGGTACTGCCCGCGAAGAAGACTCCTTCCATCTGCTCATACCTCGCAATAATGGACGCTCGGTATTTCATGTAGTGGTGGGCAAAGCTTTGTGTTATTTTTCGTGGTACGTAGTTGTAGCAGTATATGTGTTGGGTTTTATACCCAAGCTGTTTGGCCTACCACATATAGGCAATCCCATGGATATTGCCATACTTGTAATACCCTTTCTCTTGGCAACTACCTTTTTTGCAATGACACTATCCGTTTTCATTCGCAATCGCGAAACAGGATTCGTTGTTTTTCTTTTTACCTCACTTGTGCTACTGTTCCTCTCGGGCACATCATGGCCAAGGGGCAGCATGGGTTCGTTCTGGATTACTTTTAGCTATCTGTTTCCTTCCACATTTGGCATCAATGGCTATGTAAAGATAAACAGCATGGCAGCCACCATTACACAGATACATCAAGAGTATATTGGGCTATGGATACAAGCGGGTTTTTATTTTATTACTACAGTGGTGGTGTATAAATGGCAGATTGCGAGCAGTAAAAGAAGGGCCAAGAAGTAAGAGATAGTGTGCTCAGTTCTGCCTGAGGTGAGACCTGTAGAGCCAATGCGTGTATATTAGTATATGTATGGCACTGTTTTCAGATGCAAGATAATTATTATATGAACATCTTATTTTTATATGTCCAAGACCTTGTCTGAAATGATTGTTGTGATTGATTTGATTTTGGCTTTTAACTTTGTGACTGTTGGTATCACGCGTATATTCACGAGAAAAACATTTCTATCATGATTCCTGCTTTAGAGCTACTACTTTCTGCAATTTTACTTGCCAAAGATATTACAACGAGCAGATAGTTTCATTGGCTCTCCTGTGATAAAAACGATAGCAAATCTAATTCATTCCAATTTAATTCCCTATTTTTGTACGGTACTCAAGTTAGGTAAAATGAAATATTTGGTTATCGTCTTTTTCTTCGTTACTTGTTGCACTCTTCAGTTGAGTGTAGCTCAAGAGCGTATTGTAGTAGATGAAGAGGCGCAAATATTGATCGAAAAATCGCAAGAGATCATTTATACCAATCCAGAACAAGCTGTATATTATGCAACACAGGCTATTCAGTTGACATCGAAAGGTAAAAGAGCTGATCAGAAGAATGACCAGAGGGCCGAGGCAATGTTAGCCTTTGGCTTAGCGGAAAGGTTCTTGGGCAATTTCGATTCAAGCATCAAAATGCTTTACGAGGCTTTAGAATATGTTTCTCCACACAACCTTGCACTCAGAGGTAAAATCTACTCATTGATGGGAGTTGTTTATTGTAGCTTGACAGACTACAACACAGCCATAGACTATAATGACAAAGCAACTTCACTTTTTAAGACTATTGGCGACTCGGCATCAATTGCAGCCAGTTACAACAACAGAGGCATTATTCACTACAGCTTAGGTGAATTTAATATTGCAGAGCGCTTTCTTCAGCGGGCTTTGAAGATGAATCGCTCATTAAAGTTGATAAAGGAGGTAGCTGCAAATCTCAACAACCTTGCATTGTATAACGGCGACTATAAAGAGAAGCTAGATTTCATAAATGAGGCCATTGTCATCAATAAAAACTTGAATGCCCAATGGGCACTAGGGGAAAATTTCAACAATCTAGGCAAGCAGTATTTTTATGCTAAAAAATACGACCAAGCTTTGGAGGCATTGTCTAAAGCCGAAGATATTGCTACGTCTATAGGGGCCAAGGACCTTATTGCTGATAACTGCGAATACTCATCGTGGGTGTATGCTGCTAAGGGTGATTATAGAAAGGCTTATGAGTCTCAAAATAAACTAAGTAGCTTAAATAAAGAGCGTCAGAGTAGCAATAAACTTAGAAGTATTGAACAAGACATATCCAATAAACGCTTACAGAAACAAAAGGCTGCTTCAGAAAAAATAGAGCAGGAGTATGAGATTGAGTTATTAAGGCTCAATATTTTTATTTTGGTAGTTGTGTTTATACTACTTATTGTAATAAGTATTTTTCTCACCAAGTGGAATAGACGCAAAAGACTAATGGAGCTAATGAATGCCCGCTATTTGCTAGAACAGTCTGAACGGCAAGTGGCTGAGTTGAAGATAAGACAACAAGAGCTTGAATTGGAAACCGCGCAAGATACTTTGATTAACAAAAGAAAAGAGATTACTGCTTTTGCTATCTTTCTGCAGAGCAGAAATGAATTGCTAGACAAGATTCGCGATATGATAAAGAAAGGGTATAGAATGAACGAATCTGAAATGGTGAAACACCTAAAGAAGATGAATTTATTTATAGCCCAATACCAGAGCACCGATAAAGATAGTAGTACTGTTTTGATGAACGTTGAGGAGAGAAACCAAGAGTTTTTGCAACGGCTTTCCAACCAGCACCCTAATCTTACAGAAGGTGAAAAGAATTTGGCGTTGCTGCTTTGCATTAATTTATCTACAAAAGAAATTTCTCTGCTTACTGGGAAAAACCCAAAAACCATTAACATGAATCGTTATCGTTTGCGTAAATCTCTCAACTTAACGCCTAACGACAGCCTTACCGAGTACATTCAGAACATTTAAAATAGCTTTATTGACGCTCCTACCTTTTATCAATGATTGTAGATATGTAAGATTATCTAAAACACTGTAAATAAGTAATTACAGCATTCCAATGTAGGGTGTAATACTATTTGTTTTGCCTTATTGTAGGGTGCTTGTAGTGACACATTATTTGCAAATAGTTTGCATCTATTATAATTTAGCCGAGTGAAAGATAATAGTTATCATCAAAAAAAATTAATTTACATGAGTAAAAATAACTGTTTCAAGAGTAAGGCTATGCAGGCACTATTTGTCTGCTTACTCTTAATGACTCCCATAGGTGCATGGGCGCAGAGTATAGAATTAAAAGGCACGGTTTTGGATGCAGCTAATGAGACTGTAATTGGAGCCAGTGTAATTGAAAAAGGAACTATGAATGGTGTTGTTACCGATTATGACGGTAATTTCATTATAACAGTTTCGGAGAATGCAACTATTGTAATTTCTTATGTAGGATACCTAACACAAGAAATTGCTGTAGATGGAAGACAGACACTGCAGGTGACATTGAAAGAAGACATTGCAATGTTGGATGAGGTGGTTGTGGTAGGCTATGGTACTATGAAGAAATCGGATATATCTGGTTCTATAACATCAGTATCGGGCGATAAACTGGCTAGAATACCAACAGCCAATGCAGAAGCCGCCTTACAAGGTATGGCTCCTGGTCTTACAGTTAATTTTGGAAGCGGAGCAGCTGGGTCAACCCCTGTTTTGCAAGTGAGGGGTGTTACTACTTGGGGAACCGACAATTCACCTTTAGTTATTATAGATGGTGTTCCTGGTGATATGTCTTATTTGAACCCCGAGGATATCAAATCGATGTCTGTTCTTAAAGATGCTGCTACAGCAGCTATATATGGTGCACGTGCAGCAGCAGGTGTTATTTTAATAGAAACACATCGGGGTGTAATGCAATCGCCTAAGATTCATTTTTCGACCTACTGGGGTGTAGACGATCTTCCCAAGCGTATAGATGTAGCAAACTCATCAGAGTTTATCAAGATACGTAAAATGGCTCTCACTAATGCAGGAATTGCAGAAAATCGTTGGCCTAAATATATCTCAGAATACGAAAGAGATCCATCGCAGTTTGCCGATACTGACTGGCAAGATGAGTATTACCGCCGAGGTTTCATGCAAAAATACAATGTGGGCTATACAAGTGGTAACGAAGTTAGCAATATATCGCTTTCAGCGTTTTATTCAAGCACAGATGCTATTGTAATTGGTACGGGCGAGGAGAAATACGGATTTCGTTTAAACTCGGATGTTACACGTGGTAAATTTAAAATTGGAGAATCTATAAGCTATAGCCGTTGGCAAGCCGACTTGGAGGCAAACTCTGGTTTCCCAAGCATGTATCAAGTTACAAATATTGAACCTTTGGCTTTTGTGTATGATGAAAATAATGATGGAGGCTACGGTGGTGCTATACCTGGTATGGGTATGTCTGATGCTGCTAACATTGTTGGTTTTAATAACTTGGTGCAATATACATCAGGGAACGATTATCTTTCGGGTTCTGGGTATTTACAATATGAGCCAATAAAAGACTTGGTTCTGAAATTTCAGGCAAGCCGTAATATTTATCACGGAGAGTCTCGTACTTTCACTCCAACTTATCGCCTTGGAGCAATGAAGGTAAACAATCGTGCATCTCTAAGTGAGGACCGTTCAAAAACAATTAATGACCTATTAGAGTTTACTGCCAATTGGAATACAACATTCAAAGAGAATCATAATCTTCAGATGTTGTTTGGAATGTCTCAAGAGGAAAACCAGTATGATTTTATAAGTGGCTCTGGAGTGACTTTTGAAAACAACGAAATGGGCCTGTTGGGCCAAGCGCAAGAAGACTTTAATGTAGGGGGTCAGAAAACACGTAGTGGGCTTCGTTCTATGTTTGGTCGTCTCAACTACAACTATCAGCTACGTTATATGCTTATGGCATCGTTGCGTTATGATGGTTCTTCTCGTTTTGCCGATGGAAATAAATGGGGTGTATTTCCCTCTGTATCGGCAGGATGGAATATTGCTAATGAAGATTTCTGGGAAGAAATGAAAAAAACTGTTACTACCTTTAAGCTCAGATTAAGTTACGGTGGATTGGGAAATCAATCAATAGGTTTGTATAAATATATACCTACTTTGACATCTAATACAAGTTCACTGAATTATCCATTTGGTGGTAAGGATGTTTCATTGGGCTATGCAGTTACTGAATTGCCCTCTGTAAATATTAAGTGGGAAACAACAATCTATAAAAATGTCGGAATCGATGTTGGTTTATGGAACAACAAGTTGGAACTTTCTGCAGAGGCTTATATTAAAGATACCCGAGATATGCTTTCGAGCAAGAACATCAGTTTAAGCACAGGATTTGGCTCATTAACAGTTAATGATGGCGAACTACGCACTACAGGTTTTGAGTTCCAGGCTATTTATCATGGCAAACTAAACGATTTTAGGTATGATTTAGACATGAATATAACTCACTACAAAAGTGTGTTGAAAGCAATGGCTGACCCAAACTATATGTATGAATATGGAGCTTCGCGTACTTACGTTGGTGGTGAGATTGGAGAATTTTGGGTAACTAAAACAGCTGGTATATTTCAGAATGAACAAGAAGTAACAGATTGGAACAAAGAAAATGGATATTTAGACCAAAATGGAGCGTGGCAAGGTATGCAGCCTTCTGCAAAACCTGGTGATATTAGATTTTTGGATATGAATGGCGATGGCTTGCTTGACTCGAGCGATAAAGTAAAAGTAGGTAGTGGTACTCCAAAAGTGGCATTGGCTTTCAATATTTCCCTTGCATATAAAAACTTTGATTTGTTGGCTAATTTCTACGGTCACCTTGGCGTAAAACGTTATAACTATACGAAGTTTCAAATGCAAAGAATGGATCAAGTTTTTAATTATGGAAAAGATGCATTGAGAGCGTGGACTCCACAAAACACAGATACTGACGTGCCACGTGCAGTACAGGGAGATCCAAATAAAAATAGTCGTGTATCGGATCGTTTTGTTGAAAACGGCGATTTCATGCGATTAAATAATCTACAGCTTGGGTACAATTTATCTGCTGATGCTTGTAAGAAACTAGGTATTTCTAATTTGAGATTATATATCGGAGGAAACCGCTTATTAACTTTTACCAAGTATAAAGGATATGATCCTTCTACAGGTTCTACTGTTGGGCGTATTGGTTATGATTATGCATCTACACCATTGAGTCGTAGTTATATGGCAGGCATTAAATTTGGATTTTAAAAATAAATAAACGACATGAAAATAAAAAATATATTATTATATATCTCTATTGCTGCTGGAATACTATTGTCTTCTTGTACAGATAGTTTTCTTGAAGAAGATAGAAACCCGAATGATCTTTCGCCAAGTATATTCTGGAAGAGCGAAGCGGATATAATGAAGGGATTAACAAGTGCTTATGCAGCTATGCAACCAAACTCAAGCTGGGCAGTGCCTTTTGAGCGTTATATTGTTATTGACAATCATCGCAGCGATGAGATAGATTTTAGAGCTGATGTTAGCTCATGGATGAGTATTGCAATGTTCACCAATGATCCCAATAACTCAGTAACAAGAAAAGAATGGACAAATCTTTATATTGGAATCAACTATGCCAATCAATGCATAGATAATATTCCTAATGTTCCTGGAGATAAAGCCAATATAAAAGAATTGAAAGAGCAAGCCATAGCTGAAGCAAGGTTTCTAAGGGCATATTTCTATTTCCGTTTGTATATCAATTACGGAGAAAGAGTTCCAATTTTTCTACATCAGCTAGAGGGAACAGAAGAGGAGTTTTATCCAAAACAGGCTCAAGCAGGTGAGTTGGTAAAACTGATTGAATCAGAGCTAATCGATGTTCAAAAAGATTTACCTAAAACATATAATGCAGAGACTGAAGGTGGGCGCGCTACTAGATATGCAGCAGCTGCAGTGTTGGGGAAATTCTACATGTTTAGAAATGAAATTGAAAAAGCCGAAAAGGAATTCGAAAAATTGATTGGACAATTTGAGTTAATGGACAATTATGCTGACAATTTTAATGGTTTAAACAAAAACAACAAAGAGTCAATTCTTGAAGTACAGTTTACTGGTAGTAGAGAAGGCGGTCAGCGTGAATATAATTTATTTGCTATTCACTTAGCTCCTTTTTCTGCCTACACTGGAGGTTATGAAGAGGCTTACCCTTCAGATTGGTTGTTCGAAACAATGAAGACCGACAAAACTGTTGACGGAGCGTATAGTGATCGTATCTTAAGCACTATTATTTTTGATGACCCCAATTGTCGTCCTTCTTATTATGCCGATGATAAATCATTCTCTGATTATCACCAACCTGGACAATTCTTCTGGCATAAATACGTAACTTGGGATCCTTCTTTAGGCCCTGATTGGTATTATAGTGGATTCAATATATCACTAATTAGATATGCCGAAGTATTGCTCTCTTATGCTGAATGTTTGAACCATAGAGGGCAAACAACACAAGCCATACAGTATATAAATGAAGTGCGTGCACGTGCAAATGTACCCGCATTGTCTGCCACCCTATCTAAGCAAGATGTGCTGAAGCATTTGCAAGACGTAGAGCGTCCATGCGAATTGGCATTAGAAGGCTCAAGATGGTATGATTTAATAAGATGGGGAATTGTAGGGGAAGCTTTGACAGCTCACAACAAGCCTTATGTAGAAAATTATGTTGAAAGCAAACATCATTTATTCCCTATTCCACACGAGGAGTTTTTACTAAATCCAGATTGGGAGCAGAATCCCAACTTTAGCAAATAACTACTTTTAAGTTCACTTTAGATTTTCATCCAGAGAAAATAGTTTCTCTGGGTGAAAATATTTTGCTCTTCTGTCGATGAAATGAAAAATCAAGTTGCAATCTATTCGTTTGCTTTTATTTTGTTTCTCAGCTGACAGTTAAAACCTTAAACTCTCTAAGTTTTAGATGGTATTATGCATTGATAATCCAGTTCATACTTAATTTATAAACATTAAATCCTATGAGAAAATTAAAATTACTGCTGTGTATGACCCTATTGCTACCACTTTATGTTGTAGCTCAATATGATGGAACTCCAGTAGAGAGAACACAACAAGAAAAAGAGATTCAGCCTACAGTTAGAAGTGACAAGTACCCTTATTCAGAGAATGATTGGGAGAATTTTGATGTCTTACACATCAATCGTTTACCTTCTGCTGCTCACTTTATGGCATATCCATCTCAAGAGTTAGCATTGAGTGGTGATAAGGAACAGTCTCCTTACTTTCAATCTTTAAACGGTGTCTGGAAATTTAATTTTGTTCCTCGTTCCGATCAACGTCCATTAGATTTTCACAGAAACGACTTTAATGTATCGGGTTGGAATGACATAAAAGTTCCTGCAAATTGGGAACTAGAAGGGTTTGGTTACCCATTTTATGTAGCAGCCGGATACGGAATTAAAAAGAATCCTCCTTTAATTGAAGTCGAAAACAGTCCTGTTGGATCTTATAAGCGCACCTTTATCATTCCTGAGGAATGGAACAACCGCCAAATTGTGCTTTATTTTGGTGGAGTATCATCTGCCTTCTACGTTTGGGTAAACGGAGAGAAAGTAGGTTACTCACAAGACTCCAAAACTCCTTCGGAGTTTGATATAACCCCTTATGTAAAGTCCGGGGAAAATCAAATTGCAGTTGAAGTATTCAAATTTAGCGATGGCTACTATGTAGAAGATCAAGACTTCTGGCGTTTGGCAGGTATTCAGCGCGATGTATATGTATATGCTCGTCCTCAAACCCATGTTAGAGATTTTGAAGTGGTAACAGACTTGGATGATGTATATAAGAATGCAGAGTTTAATTTATATGTAGAACTAGGAAACTCAAAATCGAAACAAATAAATGAAGCTGAAATTGAGATTGCTTTAGCAAACAGTTTAGGCAAGAATATATATACCGAACGGAAAAAATGGAATCCTACTGATAAGGAAGTCCATTTTCAAAAAGAAATCATTGAGCCGTTGTTGTGGAGTGCAGAAAAACCAAATCTTTACAAATTATTAATTACTTTGCGTGTCAATGGAAAGGTTGAGCAAAGTATTCTACAAAATGTAGGTTTCCGCAAGTCAGAGATTAAGCATGCACAGCTGCTTGTAAATGGTAAGCCTATTTATATTAAAGGTGTAAATAGACATGAACATGACCCACACACTGGCCATGTGATAGATGAAGCATCTATGATAAAAGACATTCAGTTGATGAAAGAACACAACATCAACTGTGTGCGCACATCTCACTATCCTTGCGACCCAAGATGGTACGAACTATGTGATATTTATGGCCTTTATGTAGTGGATGAAGCAAACATAGAAAGTCATGGTATGGGCTATAAACCCGATGAGGCTCTTGCTAATCAACCCGAATGGGAAAAAACCTTTATTGATCGTACAGAAAGGATGTTTGAGCGCGACAAAAACAATCCAAGTGTAATAATATGGTCGCTAGGTAACGAATCTGGCGAGGGAGTCAACTTTGGTGCAACCTACAGGTGGATACATGCCAACGATAGATCAAAAAGACCAGTTCACTCAGAAGATGGCATCAAAGGGCCACATACCGACATCTACTGTCCGATGTATAAAAAATTAGATGTTTTGATTAATCATGCAATTTATATGCCAACAAAACCCCTCATTCTTTGCGAATATGCACATGCTATGGGAAATAGTGTAGGCAACTTGCAAGACTACTGGGATGTTATTGAAAAATATCCTTCTCTACAAGGTGGTCATATTTGGGATTGGGTAGATCAAGGGCTTCATGCTGAAACGCCCGATGGAAAGTTCTATTGGGCTTATGGTGGTGATTTCGCTCCTGAAGGCACACCAAGTTCAGCAAACTTCTGTATGAATGGATTAATTGCTGCCGACCGTACTTTAAAACCATATATCCATGAGGTGAAAAAGGTATATCAAAATATTGCATTTAAATTATTAGATTATAATGAAGGTCTGGTTGAGCTTGAAAACAAATATTTCTTCACAAATTTGAGCGACTTCAATTTTAAATGGAGATTGGAAGGAAACGGAGAAATACTTGCAGAGGGAACTATTGATAATATTGCATTAGAACCATTGCAAAAAGGTATGTTTAAAGCTAACTTGCCACAAATTCAGTCAAAACCAGGTGTAGAGTACTTCTTGAATTTCTACGCCTCTTTAAAGAACGATGATGGATTGGTAAAAGCCGGCACAGAGTTAGCAAATGAGCAAGTGAAGCTTCCTTTTTACATGCCTTTGGAGTCGAGTACTCAGAAAGGAAAAATAGGAGCAAACAATACTAATGGTATGCTTACTCTTTCAGTTGGCAATTTAAGTGTTGGATTTGATAAAGAAACTGGAGCATTGAGTTCTTATAAAGAAGGAGCTTTAGAATTTATAAAGGAACCTTTAAGACCTAATTTCTGGCGTCCAGTAACAGACAATGATTTGGGAAACAAGATGAACATTACCCTTCGTCCGTGGCGTGATGCTGGCAAACAGGCTAAATTGGTAACAATGAAGCAAAGTGTTTTAGAAAATGGAGACTTCGAAGTTGTATCTCATTACAAACTTCCAGTAGAGGTGGCCGAATCTGATTTTATTGTGAAGTATCTCTTCTCTGGCAAAGGCTACTTAGATGTAAACTGCACTTTAATACCAGCTAATGACACTTTGCCTCTCTTGCCTCGTATGGGAGTAAGCATTACATTGAACAAACAATTCGATCAAATGGAATGGCTTGGGCGTGGTCCTCACGAAAACTACATAGACCGCCATACATCTTCGTTTGTAGGGCTATACAAAGGCTCTGTTGCTGATCAGTACTTCCCTTATGATCGTCCACAAGAAAATGGCAATAAAACAGAAGTACGGTGGATGAGTTTGACCAACACTAAAGGTGAAGGAATGATGGTGATAGGCAATCCCTTTGTAAGTAGTAGTGCATATATGTTTCCAACTGAAGATTTGGATGAGCCGGGGTTGAAAAAGTCTCAGCGTCACATTTCCGATATTGAAAACAAAGATATGGTTACGTGGAATATTGATTGGAAACAGATGGGTGTAGGTGGCGATAGTAGCTGGGGTGCTTTTCCTCACGAGCCTTATCTAATACCTGCTGAGCGACTTTCGTTTTCATTCAGATTTTGTCCTGCAACAAAAGATGGGCAGGTAGGTAATCAGCAATATGTAAATTACAAATGAGCTAGTTTTTTTATTAAAACGATGATCTCATTTTAAGCATAAGTAGTATAAAAAGCAATGGACCTTATTTATTAAAGTCCTGCTTTTTATGCGAAGCTTAAATACATTTTAAAGCTCTTCTAACTTTAAGAGTAACAACATAATTTAATTCTGAATATGTTTGTAGTTATCGGATTGATGTTTGTGGGTATGTTTACTGGTTACTTATTTAAGAAAATAAGAGTAACCTGGATAGGTAAGGTTATAACTGTTTTGATCTGGTTGTTGCTTTTCCTCTTGGGTATAGATGTAGGAAGCAATCAGATGATTATGAGCGGACTTCACACAATTGGTTTAGATGCCCTTATTATTACCATTGGTGCAGTATTAGGCAGTGTAATTGGTGCTCGCCTGTTGTGGAACTGGATCAATAAAGATTTAAAAGAAGAAGTAGAACAATGAGAGGGAGCATAGTCATAGTTTTGTTCTTTATACTGGGCACTTTTGTAGGGTTGTTTAATCTTATTCCTTACGATTTCACGCAAAGCAAACTGAGCTATTATGCCCTTTGTGGTCTTATGTTTTTTGTGGGCTTCAGCCTTGGCAATGATTCGAAAACACTGAAAAGGTTTCGTTCTATCAATCCACGCTTGGTGCTTCTGCCAGTAGTTACTATTGTAGGAACATTGGTAGGGAGTGCATTTGTAAGCCTTCTGTTGTCACATAGATCGTTGACAGATTGTTTGGCTGTCGGCTCAGGTTTTGGCTATTATTCATTATCAAGTATTTTTATCACTGAATATAAAGGGGCAGAGTTGGGAACAATTGCTTTGTTGTCAAACATATCACGTGAGATAATAACCCTACTATTTGCTCCTCTGTTGGTGAAGTATTTTAGTAAACTAGCACCTATTTCGGCTGGTGGAGCTACAACAATGGACACTACCTTGCCCATTATAGCTCGCTTTTCTGGACAAAGCTTTGTCATTGTGGCCATATTTCATGGTTTCATTGTTGACTTAAGTGTTCCATTTCTGGTTGTACTCTTCTGTTCCATTTAAAAAATATTATTCAATTATGAAAATCTTTCGTTATATCTTAATTACGCTCCTTTTTGTGAGCGTTGCCACAAAAGCAGATGTGCCTTGGCAAAATCCACAAGTAAATGAAATTAATCGCGAGGCTGCTCATGCTCATTTTGTGCCGTTTATCAACGAAGCAAATGCTTTGGCACAACAAGCCTTGCCCGCATCTCAACGTTTCGAAATAAACAAAACAGGGGAGCGCCGCATTTCATTAAACGGTACGTGGAAGTTTAACTATTCAAGAAACAATGATGCCAGTCCTGCAGATTTCCACAAGCTAGGTTACAACACTGGCAAGTGGGACAGTATAAAGGTTCCTGGGAGTTGGGAATTGCAAGGATTTGATGCACCCATCTATACAGATGTTGATTATCCTTTCCCTGCCAATCCTCCTTTTGTACCCTCAGATTACAATCCGATAGGGTTGTATGTGCGCGAATTCACAGTTCCTGCCAATTGGGACGGGATGGATATCTTTCTTAATTTCGAAGGAGTGGAATCTGCATTTTATTGCTGGGTCAATGGTGAATTGGCTGGATATAGCGAGGACAGTCGTCTGCCTGCACATTTCAATGTAGGTAAATTATTGAAAAAAGGAAAGAACAAGATTGCAGTAAAGGTATTTCGCTATAGCGATGGTTCATATTTAGAGTGTCAAGATTTTTGGAGATATAGCGGTATAGAGCGCGATGTATATTTATATGCTCGCCCATCCACTCGTGTGAAAGATTTTAAGTTAACTGCAGGTTTAGTGAACCGTTACAAAGATGGCGACTTCAGCTTAGAGATAGCACTCAATCAGCCCAAGCAAGGTGAAACTGTAGAGGTGAAAGTGATTGATAACGGCAAACTTATTTATCAGCATAAAAATATTATTAAATCTTCTATCGATACTTTAATCACACAGCAAAACCTGTTTTCTGCTGTGAAACCTTGGAGCGCAGAAACTCCCAATCTTTATCAACTTGTGGTGAGTACTTTTGATGCTAATGGAAAAGCTCTAGAGTCATTTGTTCATCCTTTTGGTTTTAGAACTGTGGAGATGAAAAATGGTATGCAATTGATTAATGGTGTTGCTGTTTTATTTAAAGGAGTTAATAGGCATGAGCATGATAAGCATACTGGTCGAACGCTCACTATTGAAAGTATGATTAAAGATATTGAATTAATGAAACAATTCAACATCAACGCAGTGCGTGCAAGTCATTATCCTAACTATAATGAGTGGTATTCGCTGTGCGACGAGTATGGATTGTATGTAGTAGATGAGGCCAATATAGAGAGCCACGGTATGACGAATCATAAAGATAAAACACTGGCCAACTATCCAGATTGGGAACTACCATTTATGCAACGTATGAGCCGAATGGTGTTGCGAGACCGAAATTTCACATCCATTGTTACTTGGTCATTAGGAAATGAATCTGGATATGGTAAGCATTTCGAAACAATCTATGACTGGACCAAGGCAATAGATCCAACACGCCCCGTGCAATATGAGGGTGGTGGTTTTGATGCAAAATCCGATATATACAGTCCCATGTATGCTCGTATATGGGCCCTTGAGCGCCATGTGAACCAACGCAATGCTCGCCCCCTCATACTGTGCGAATATGCTCATGCAATGGGCAACAGTGTTGGGAATTTGCAAGACTATTGGGATGTAATTTATAAATACGACCAATTGCAAGGAGGGTTTATATGGGATTGGGCTGATGCTACCTTTGCTATAAAAGATGAAAAGGGCAATGATATATGGGCTTATGGAGGCGATATGGGTTTTGTGGGTGTTCCTAATGACTCAAACTTTTGCGCCAATGGATTGGTTGCTGCCGACCGCACCTTGAATCCGCACATACATGAGGTGAAAAAGGTGTATCAGTATATTCATTTTGAATCTGTAGCTTTTACAACTAATCAAATAAAAGTAACTAACCGTCACGATTTTATCGATTTGAATGGATATGCGCTCAGGTGGAATCTTCAAGCTGACGGAGAGAATCTTGAGGGTGGGGTAATGAGTTTTCCAGAAATTCTTCCAGGTGCTTCCGCACTGGTAACCTTACCGTTTAAAACACCCCAAACTGATGGGAAAGAGTATTTTCTGAATCTTGAGGCATTTACAAAAGATGCTGCACCGCTTGTTCCAAAAGGTCACATAGTGGCAATAGAGCAATGGTTGATGCCTGTGAGCGAAATGGAAATTGCAACACAAAGTATAGCTGGAGAGTTAAGTTCTGAAAGGTCGTCAGATAATATTACGATTGATGGAGTAGGTTTTCGAGTTGTATTTTCGAATACAACGGGAGAGATAACCGAATTGTCGTACAATAATAAAAATATGATTCAAGAGGGTTTGCAACCCAATTTTTGGCGTCCACTAACAGACAATGATGTGGCTAACGGACATTTGGGGCGTTGTGCCACTTGGAAACAAGCTGGAAAGAATATGCAATTGGAAAATATAAGTTTAAATATGTCTTCCGACAAACAGCTAGCAACCCTGACAGTTGATTACAGAATGGCCGAACAAGCGTCAAGTCTTCAAACCACTTATCATATACGTCCTAATGGAGCTATAAGGGTGTCGGTTCACTTTAATCCTGGAGATAAAGATTTACCAGAAATGCCTCGTTTAGGCATGCGCATGATACTCAATTCGGAATATGATGTAATGACATGGTTGGGCCGTGGCCCTCATGAGAACTATGCCGATCGTAAAACAAGTTCTCTGATGGGACTTTACACTGCTACTGTGTGGGACCAATTTCATCCTTATGTGCGAGCACAAGAAACAGCAAACAAAACAGATGTTCGTTGGGTGGCGCTTCGCAATCAAGCGGGGCAAGGTCTGTTGATAACAGGTGGTGAGCCTTTGAATGTGAGTGCATGGAATTTTCCACAAGAGGATATAGACTATGTACCGTTTAATATTGAGCGTCGTCATGGAGGTAGCATCATGAAGAAAGATATGGTTTGGCTAAATATCGATCACCGATTGATGGGTGTAGGTGGCGATACAACATGGGGTGCGCAAGTACATCCACAATATACTATAACACCCCGAGAGTGGAAATATAGTTTTACTTTACAACCGTTGACTGCTGAAGATGATGCCGCACAAAAAGCGCATGATAAATGGTTCTAAAGATATGATCTATTTGGATGCGAAAAAACATTTTATATGTTCTATAAACTCTTCCAATCTTTACTTTTCACACTTGTTATTGCAGGCCAAGTTGCTTGCAATAACCATTGTGAAGATAGTGTTGTGAGTATAAGATATCGGTTCGAGAATATTTTCGATATATCCTACACACCCGATTCATTAGCTAATGCTAAAGGATGGTTTGCAGATGCTGGCTCTTGGGTAGGTTACACTATTCCTGAGAACACTCAATGGGTCAATGGTTTTTGTGGCCCTTTTAGTTTGGATATCAATCGCCGTCAATGGTTGGCTAAGTCGGCCGTTGAGGTCTCTTTTGCAGATTACGAGCATGATGTGTTTGTACCTAATTCTACTAATCATTTTCCAGGAGAAATTTGTATCTCTGCTCATTCTCCTCAAGGAGATATTAGTCAGGCACTCCACTTTATAGATGCATCAAATGCCTTGCTAACTGTTGTCACAAAAGAGGATAAAGCGTTGATGTTTACGGCACATCAATGGAGCGACGAAATGATGGTAACAACAAATAAAAACTACGTAATAGCCCGGCACCCCTCTGGGGAGACTGTGCTGCTTACATTTAATCCTGGCATTACGCTACAAGATAGGCCAAATAATTATCAAGCTATTAGTAATGATAAGGAAACACAAGTTGTTATCTCCTTTTTTACTTCCGAAAAAGAGCTGACTGTAGGGTTGCAAAATAGTATGCATATTTTGAATGCTCATCAAAATAGCTTGCTTGAAAATGAAAGGCGTTGGGAAAATTATCTTACAAAGGTGCTTCGTAACGATATGGGCCATGAATATGATCGCATAGCAGTAAAATCTGTAGTCACACTTTTGTCTAACTGGCGAACTCACCGAGGTGGCTTGTTGCACGAGGGAGTTGTTCCAAGTCACGCAGTGGGATATTTTGTTGGATTTTGGGCCTGGGACTCGTGGCGATTTTCGGCTGCCTTGTCAAAGTTTAATCCCGAATTGGCTAAAAACAATATTAGAGCCATGTTTGATTATCAACAACCCGATGGAATGGTTATTGATTGTATTTATTCTGACCCTTCAGAAAATAATGCAAGAGATAGTAAACCTCCACTTGCTTGTTGGGCTGTAGATGAAATATTCAACCATACCAACGACACTGCATTTGTGCGAGAAATGTATCCACAACTGATGGCTTATTACAATTGGTGGTACACCAAACGCGACCATAATAAAAACGGGATGTGTGAATTTGGTGCAGCCGATGGAACGTTGGAGGCGGCTGCTTGGGAAAGTGGAATGGACAATGCAATCAGATTTGACGATACAAAGATGTTGAAGAACGCTTCTTATAAAGATGCATGGAGTATGGATCAGGAAAGTGTGGATTTAAATGCTTACTTAGCACTTGAATGTAAACTATTGAAGAAATTCTCCAATCTGATAGGTGTTGCTTTTGATGCTCCTGATTACTCGGATCAAGTAGCTGATTATTTCTTTGATAAAGAAAACAACTTCTTTTTCGATCGTCGCATAGCCGATGGAAGTTTTATTGATGAGATGGGTTGCGAAGCCTATACTCCCTTGTGGACAAAGGTGGCTACTCATGAGCAAGCAGTCAAAATGTTGCCTCTATTGCAAGATACAACTAAATTCTCTACCTATATTCCATTCCCAACAATTGCAGCAGACAATCCTAAGTACAATCCTAAGGGTTACTGGAGAGGCCCCATCTGGCTCGATCAAACTTATTTTGCTATAAGGGGTCTGCGCAACTACTGCTACAATAATCTTGCCGATAGATATACTTTGCAAGTATTCGATCGTTTGCAGGGTTTAAAAGCAGATGCTCCAATTCATGAAAATTATGGTACTCACAATGGAGAGAGATTAAAAGCACCTCATTTTAGTTGGAGCGCATCTTATTTGTTGCTGTTGTACGAAGATTATGGTAAGATCATTGACAGGAGTAATTAAATAAATAGCAAGCACACATTTTTGTATCTCACTTATGAAAATCTTTTCCTACGCGTTTGATTTGGGATTTATCTCATGAAAACCAAATCTACCGTG
>CAYVLC010000031.1:0-22728 GCA_964452155.1 uncultured Dysgonomonadaceae bacterium | reverse complement strand
AATCAAACCAATTAAGTATCTGGTGATAATCTTATCCCGAACTCACGTTATAAATGAGAGTATTTGTTGCCATTTAGGCTACACTTCTTAAGCAAAAAGGAGGTTTATCAGGCAGAAATTAAATTCACCGCGGTAGATTCGGCGTTTATCGGTTGAAAATCAAATTCACCTTCGTAGATTTGGCATTTATGAGATTAAACTTTAATCCACCACGGTTAGTGTTGTTTTTATGAGATAAACCTCAAATTCACTGCTGTAGATTAGACGATCATGAGATAAACTTCAAATTCACCACAGTAGATTGTGCGGTCATCAGATGAGAAGTCAAATTCACCACAGTAGATTTGGCGGTCATTGAGATGAAAGTCAGATTTACCACGGTAGATTTGGTTTTTATGAGAAGAAATTCAAATCTACCGCCGTAGATTCAAATTTCATGACATAATCCTCAAATCCTACACGGGGGGGGGATGTTTATGCTTCAAAAAAGCTAAATCTGATAGATTTGATAAAGATAGTGCTCCACCACTATTTAAGTTTTCATTCTATTGTTGATACACCTTAATACCATAAACAATAGCAGAAAGATATCCTTTTGACGAAACAAAAGCTGACAGTATTTTTTAATTGTCGGCGTCCCATATAGTAGCGGCAATGTGGTGTAGGCAGTCTTCTGTTGACCAATAATAGAGGGCAATCATCTTGCCATCTTTGCGTTTTAATAGTTGAGGATATCCAAGGTCTATTGTTTCCATATCAACAGAGCCGTAGTCATCTCTTAGAATCAAAGGTTCGCTCCACGACTGTCCTTCATTGTCGCTGTAAACAATCATCATTGTGCCGGGGTCTTTCCTGTTGCCAAAAACTGCAACCAGTCGTCCCTTATCAGTAATATTGAGTGCAGGAGGATTTCCGTTTCCTGCTCCCGCATCTCCCACTTCTGATAGGAATGCCCATGATGTACCGCCATCTTCCGAAAGATATGCATCGACCCAATTGTGCTCTTTGTATTTTCGGCGCATTACACAAATCAACTTGCCGTTTTCTAGTCTTATTGTCTGAGACATCACAGCACGACATTGGTTGGGGTGGGGGTTTTGGGTGTCGTTTTCTTCTAATTTAATTTTCAATGACAAATCGTCTTTTTTTTCATCATAAGGCGGCACAACCCACCCTACGAAATTAAAAGTTGTTCCTCCATCGAGCGTTCGCATACAGAAAAGCCTGTCTGTGCCGAATTCACCTTTTGCACGTACACTCATAAATACAAGACACTTATCCTTTCCTTCCACCACATAATCTGTCCTTGGTGTTAACTCAATCTCTTTAGGTAAAGTTGTATTTTTTAATTCGGGCCACTCTCGTATATTATCCATCCCGAAGCGATAGGGACCATTCCATGTTTTACCTGCATCGTACGAAAAGAAAAAATGACCTCTTTCGTCATCCGAACCATGGTAGGCCTCTCCCACCATGCGCATAGCAAATTGTGGGTGCGAAAAATCGATTGGCTTCTTCAATGTTTTAAGTTCTGGTTTTTTACCAAAATCACCCACATAACCCACCGGATCATATCCTTCCCAAGTATGTCCCATATCGGTACTCCTAGCTAACCAGCTTACCTGATTTTCTCCAATGTTGTGATTGTCTATTATAAGTTTATAATCTCCATGAGTAAAACCAACAAGCATACTCTCTCCGTCTGCAGACCAGGCACCGTTATTTGCTGGCCATCCAAGAAATTTACCTTCTTCTGAGTAAACAACAATATGCTCAGCATTTTCTACTCTTAGATAATCTTTTTGTTCAGTGTTGTTCGTTTGGGCTATAGAGTTGATAGAGTGTGCTATAAATAGAATCATAAAGCTTCTTCTGACAATGTTTTTTAGTAGCCAGATTAAATTTGTTTCCATCAGTTTGCATTTTGCTTTCATCGTTTGTTGTTTTTTTGCTTTATTGGTGGTTGATAATTGTTGCCATGTTTTTTCTTAAAAGTTCAAATTGCACTGCTTTCTTCATAGACACTTGGTAATTTCTGCAGAGGGCTAACAGTAATTGTGCTTCAAAAAATCCTACCCTAACATCATTGCTAGGGTAGGATACAACACAAATAGCTATGTCGGAAGAGATTTTTCGTTTATTTTAGAGTTATCGACTCTACGTTCCAAGCCTTTAGTTCTATTTGAGGTTTGCCACTACTTGTATCTTTCAAAAAGTATTTTGCTTTGTAGCTTCTTTCCTCTCCTGGAAGCAAAGTTATATAGTTATCATCCCAAAATACAGGTAAGATGGGCGCATTCATTGCCGAATCTATTACATCCATATAAAGGAAAAAAGCGATAGTTTCAGATGGGTTTTTAACCTTTAGCTGAACTATACCAAATTGATTCTCTTCTTTAAATGTGTAATCGTATTCCAACTTTACTTTAGGAAGTTTATCTAGCCCAGTAAAATCTGCATATTCTTTTGGTGGAGTAAAGTAAGGCCAATCCAGTTTTTTTGCTGCCTCGTAATCCAAAACATCTGGTTTTTGCGATAGCCAATAAATACTGTTGTCCACCTCCGAGTTGTTTTCGTCAAAGATACGAAGGTCTAAGAATGAAACCGAAGTAGTGCCCTTTATATCTGGTAGCTTATAAATGAATTTTGAGGTGTTAGATTTTATATCTCCCTTCCATTCCTCTAAGAATATTTCTTTCGAATTAATATCGAAAAGTCTTATCTTGACTGTCAGGTTATCGGCATCATTTAAATCTTCGTTGGCAAGATAAATATCTTCAAAACCATATCTATAAATTGCATGAAGAGGAGCACAAGCATTTCTGACCGCATAAAATGCGCCATTTGGTTGCAGGTATGTATCGTACAGTTGCCAGTACAATTCTGGCCAAGCCGAGTTTAGCATCCACTGAACTAGTCCGGTGCTCTTGGGTTTGTGCGCTACAAATGCTTCAAACATGGGGCGCATCAGTTCATAGTTGCTTACCTGACTTTTGAATGCAAACTCTTCAACACTATTCGATTTTCCATAACGCTCGTCCAGTGCTTTTCGATAACGGCTAAGGGTTTTAAAATTATTACGTCCAGTATGAAATTCCCAGTAGGTTGTATCAATGGGCCATAAACTCTCTTCTGGCAGCATTTTCTTCAGCGAAGCCAGTGGCATAATGTTTGGGCCAGGACAAGTTTCTGTATTGAAACCATAGGCACCACCAAGCTGTGTGTCGGTAAACCAATAAACTGGAGGCGTGTAAGCGTAAGGGCCCAACATCTTCATGCCTGTAGGGCCGCTAATGTCGCTCACCAATGGAACTTCAGCAACTATATTATTGTCTTCGGTGCCAGCACCACCCGCAGAGGTTATATAGGGTCGCGATGGGTCGTATTGTTCAAACAAATCTATGTATTTCATTTCAAGCTTTGGTGCTGGAAGCTTGTCACTACCCAACATCCACACATATATACTTGGGTGGTTGCGTAACCAAAGCATCTGGTCTTTCCACGATTCGGCCATTAGTTGAATGTCTTCGTCGCTAGTGGCACCGCCATATTTTTCATGTGTAGGTTTTAGTAAGTACTCGTCCCATTCCCAATGGCAACTCCAGCCTATCATTATCAATATCCCATATTCATCGCACAAGTCGTAGAGTGTGTTGTCTTTCCCCCAGAAGCCCTCGAGACGAATACTGTTGAGGTTCATGTGTTTTACGTAGCGTAGTTGAGCCTCAATTGTTTCTGGTGTGTCTTGAAGCAAAAGATCGTCCACCCAGCCGCCTCCTTTGAGTAGAACAAACTTACCGTTCACATTAAATGCTCGGTTTTTATCTTCATTCAGGTAGCTGTCAATTTCTCTGATACCATATTTTTTATCTACTCGGTCTATAATTATATCTTCAGAAATGAATTCCGTTGTAAGGTTGTAAAGATTGGGTTCGCCCATTCCGTTGGGCCACCATAGTTTCACGTTTTTTACTGAAAGCTGGTTGAAGTCTTGTGGAGAAAATTTAACTGAAAGTGTTTCTCCTGGTTGTATCGAAACCTCTTTTTCAACAACACCCAGTTCGTAATTTACACGTAGCTTTCCCTTAACGTTTTTGGCTGAAGAGTTGGTCAATTCGGTTTGAACAAAAAGCTCGGCATCTTTAAGGCTTTGTTTATCTACTTTGGAGTAAACAAATGGGCTTCTAATTTTTACACCTTCGTTTATTTCAAGAAATACCTCCCTGAAAATACCCAAATTACGGTCTTGGGGATGCGGATTCCAATCTACAAAACCTATAGAGTATTCACCATCGGCATGAGGCCACATTTTAAGAGCTAAGGTGTTTTTGCCTTCTACTACTACATCTGAGATATGAAAAGTAAACATTCGATAAGTATCAGCAAAATCCTCTTTTCCAGCAACTTTTTTTCCGTTCACCCACAGATCGGCTCGGTAATTTATGCCATTAAACCTAAGACTAATGATTTTATCTAAATCATCTGCCTCAATATCAAAAGTGGTTCGAAACCACCATGGTTGCTTAAACTGATTAGCATCTACGCTTTGCATGTTAATGCCAAAATATGGGTCTTCAATTACGCCAGTGGTAGCCATGCTTCCTAATACAGTTCCTGGCACAACGGCTTCAAGCCAAGATGAATCGTCGTATCCATTTTCCGAAATGGAGCCCTCCTCAACACCCAAATTTTTTTCGTCCGGTTGCATCTTCCAGTTCGTATTTAGGTTTTTCACACGATATGTTTCCTTTTGTTTCGAGGGAGAACAACTGGAGAAAACCACCGAGAAGAATAAAAATAAGATTCCGATATTTCTAAAAGTCTTTTTCCGTTTCATATTTATATTATTTTGATTGATACTGAGTTTTAAAAGCATTATTGTAATTTAAACCTTATCTATATATTATGTTTAGCAATGGGTAAAAGCATCGCAATTTCTAGGTAGTCTGCTCTGATATCGAATTTTACTACAACGATACAGCCCTTGACTGATTAATCCGTTTAGAATTAATGTTTTCAAGTATATTTCTTTCTTTAGAATGAGCTGCTCTTTGTATTCAATTCAATAAACTCACTCTCACCATTAACATTTTTCTCTATTTTAAATTCATCAAATAATTCCCCATCAGCAGTAAATGCTTTATAATGAAGTCTGTTGTTCTCTATTGATATATCTTGAAACAACTGTATATTACTTCCTTTTACCTGCATCCACTCTTTGTCGCTAGTTCCCGATAGTTTGGGGCCACTAACCGAGACTACATAAACCACGGATGGCTCTGATGTAAAATCAGATGCTGTGCCACGGCCGTACGAATGGTCATGCCCTGTTAGTACTATATCTACTCTATGTTTTTCAAGAATAGGTTGAAAATGTTTTCTTATTAAAGGGTTATCTCTAGTTTCTTTAGAAGAGTAAAAAGGTAGGTGAGTTGTAACTATTACCCAATCTTTTGTGTTGGCTGTCAAAACAGAGTCTAACCAAACTTTCTGTTTTCTCAGTGCTTCTCCGTTTTCGTCACTTAGTTCATGTTCTGTAGCAGAGTCGATAGAGATTATTTTTAGATTCTTGTAGTCGGAAAAATAACAAGTATTCTTTACTAATTCGGGTCCGTTACTGGGTTGAGTAAATTGATATTTCCAATGGGGATCGAGCTCTAAACTCTTGTAGTCATGATTGCCAGGAGTTAAAACTTGTGGCACTACTCCATAAATATAAGAACCTGCTACAAACCACTCCTCCCATTCCAAGTCTCTTCCAGCCCTATTTATTATATCGCCACCATAAAGCATGAACGAAGTATTGGGGCTCATACTGTAAGCCTTCCTTATTACTCTCGACCACTCAGATTTTATATTGCTTTGGGGATCACCAAAGTATATAAACGAGAACTGACTCTTGTCATCTGCGGGCATTTCAAATTCGAGCCATTCGCTCCATAAATTATCTTTGCCTACTCTATATAAATACTTTTTGCCAGGCTCCAAATCAGTGAAAACAAATGAATGTTGATGGGCCTCAATAGTGGGTTCTCCATCGTATTCGTATTTTACTTGTGTGGTCTTAGCCTTATATGATTGTGTGTTTGATGGATCTATGCGACTAGGTGTTATGCTTTGAAGTTCACAAAATCCTTCCGAAACTTGCAAGTCTGTGCGCCAGGTAACGGCTATAGAAGTAGATGCATCCTCTGCCAGATTCAAAACAATCCGATCTGGAAATGGCTTTGCTTTATTATGCTGACCATAAGCTGTGTAGTTTAGACAAATGGAAAACAGGAATATAAATAAATACAGAACGAAATATTTTTTTCTCATTGCTTTAGTGTTTTTAGTGAATAAAAAAATAACAAGAGGTTATCTAATTCCGAATGGTTGCGTACCCATCACAAAATTATCAGAACCGTATATCTCGGCACGGACATATTTTTTAATCTCATGCTGATCTTTCAATAAGAGTCGGCTCCCTCGGTGAACAACTACACCATTCGAAATCCATCGAATAGAATCGTGGCCTATTGCATTAATTTCAATCAAACCCTTACGGTTGTTAACTCTCACTTCCCTTATTTCAGGCAGTTTTGTTCCGTTATGACCAAGCGGAGCATGTACGTAGAAACTGCGTCCTTGTTGCATTCCTTTACGCACCCACTCTTCTGTAAGTTCTGGGAGTAACATTAAGTTCCAATTGTAGCCAAGTTTTGCACTGTGGTGCATATCGTCGTTGGAGTAAGCCCACACAGGCCTGTTGGGCATCGTGCGTGAGAGCACAGCATCATATAGCTCTCTATCGTTGGGGTAACGATCACCTTGGTTGTAAATTTCAATACCAATTAAATGATCATACTTTTGCAGAAAGTCAACATACCAATCTACAGTGTACACCTCAGAATCATCGCGAGTATAACGTCCAGGATGATTGAAGATAAGCAGCCCGTTTTTTGCAACTGTAGCTTTTAGCGATTCTTCTACGGTTTGTGTGTCATTGTGATCAGAGAAATAGCTCCCAATATGATGATGATGCGATAACTCGTTGCCTTGTATTGACAACAACCCTAACTTTAGCGGTTCTCGATTTTCATAATCGAGGCTCGACTCCTCGAGCTCTTCTTTTTCTAAACGTTTCTTAGAAGTATCGCTAACTTCCATTTCAGAAAACAAAGTCCAAGGATATGTTACCTTGTTGTGATCTGTAATGGCCAATATACTATAACCTAATTCATGATACTTATCCACCACAGAATGAGGATTCATACGCCCGTCGCTACGAGTAGTATGTGTGTGAAAGTTGGCTTTATACTGCTTGTCTATACCCCAGTCCACTTCAGCATAAGGATTATCGATATTCCATTTTGGCTGGCATCCTGTTATAATTAAAATTAGAACCCCAATGCATAGAACAGTTTTTGTATGTAGAGATAGTTTCATTTGGTAAAGCTTTTTAGTTTTCGTTTATATTTTAATTTATAATTATTGCCATTGACTAGGATCGAATACTGTAGATGCAATATAACGGTAAGGCTCTTCATCTTTTTTATTTACATTGTTCCAATAATATATCAAGACCAACTTCCCATCTTCCCTTTCTACCATTCGTGGATAGCCTGCATCTCTATTAGCGCCATCTCCATCACGTAGCACTATTTCATCGCCCCAACTTAAGCCATCGTCCGAGCTGAATCGTATGTTTACCCTAGAGCCATAATTGCTACGATATACATATCCTAATGCTAATCGTCCGTCTTTCAATTTTAGTAGTGCTGGTGGTGAGCCTCCTTTTCCTGTGTCGGAAACTGGGTCTTTGAGTTTTTCCCATGTTTCACCGTTGTCAACAGATAGGTAGCTTTTTAAGAAATCGACATTATCAGACGTTCTGGACCGAATAACGGTTAAAAGCTTCGATGATGATAGTCTTAGTGATGATGGCATTATATCAAATCCCTCATACTCTGGGCCTATCCATGAAATGATTTTCCAGTTTACACCTCCATCTACTGTTCTTGCTAGTGCCACTCTTCCTTCTTTTTTGTTTGATTTTGCTACAGTCAAAAACACACTCATCTCTTTTTCACCATCAATTATGTAGTCGGTACGAGATGCAATACCGTCTGTTTCTAAATCAGGAAATATATAAGCACCTTGCCAATCAACACCTCTATTATTTGAAAAATAAAAATGTGTAGGCCCATTATGATTATTGTGCCTTTGAAATGTTATTGCAAAATTTGGATTTGTAAAATCGTCAATACTTTTTGTTAATTGCGCTGGAGGCAGTGCTTTATCTTCACTCACATTGTTATCATGTGCCCAAGCGGTTTGTCCATGTTCATACGCATCTTCTATGGACCAACTATTTCCGCCATCTTTGCTGCGTGCATATATATGTTTTGCTGTAACTGGGTTGTAAGTATGTAAACCTTTTGTTTCTTTATAATCAGCTTCTACAAAGCCCACTAAAACCTCATTTCCCCACACCCAAATACCATTATTTGCAGGCCATCCTCCAAATTTCCCTTTTTCAGAAAAGACAACTCCATGTTCGATTTCCATTTTGTCATTATTGCTCTCTGAGCTTTGTGTCTTGCAGGATGTGATTACTAAAAGCATCACTAAGGTATTTGTAAGGCTGATAACCTTCTTCTTCTTTTTCATATTTGAATTAATTATTAGTTCGAAGTAGTAAGAAATTTTCGAAGTAGTTAAATGGGCTGTTTTCAGCTGATGTTTTATTATCTAGTTTTTTCTCATCATAATCTAAAATTGTGGCTTCTATACAGATACTATCTATATAATGGTCCATAAGACTTACATGCACGAAAATCTGCTCCCTCATTATCTGAACCAAAAGCAGACCAAGCATCTGGACGGAAAATTTCATTCTCATCAACATTGTGCATGTTTACAGGTATAGATAAATTAGAAGCCAATGTTATTAAATCAGCACCTATATGTCCGTAACTAATAGCACCATGGTTTGCTCCCCAATTATTCATTACAGAATATATATCCTTGAATCTACCTTCGCCTGTCAGTCTTGGTACAAAGAAAGTAGAGGGCCATGTCTTGTCTGTGCGCTTATCTATGATATCAAAAACATCATCAGGAAATGTTGCTGTCCATCCTTCGGCAATTTGCAGAACCGGACCTACTCCTTTTACAAGATTTAGTCTGCACATAGTAACAGGCATACCGGGTTTTGTAAGAAACTTCGAAGAATAGCCTCCACCTCTGAAATATTCTAATGATGCTGGATACCATGTAGTAGCCTCAAGCATTTTTTCTACTTCGTCATTAGTTATTTTCCAGTGTGGTTTCATAATAGGATTTCCATTATCATCCGATTGTTGCCCTGTTCCGTCGAGGGTACAAGACCCCGAATTGATTAAATGGATAGCCCCATTTTCTAAGACACCATCTGGCTTCCAGCCCGAAACTCGTTCAATTGACTCAGGACTCCAGTAAGTACGAACATCTGCAAATATTTGAGCCGTATTTGTTAACAGGTGATTGAACAGCATGCTTATTGCATTCAGATAATCATTTTCGGTTGCGAACATAAAAGGCTTTCTAATCCCATTCCAATCAAATGATGAATTTAGAATAGCTTCAGAAAAATCACCATTGGGCATAAAATCAGTCCATTGGCGCTGACCCTGAAATCCACCAGCAATTGCATTATGACCTAAAGCTTCTTCTCTATAATCTATTTCGTTGAGCTTTGGATTGCCAATCATCAAATCACGCATAATGAGCGTCATTTTCACCACATACTCCCAGTTTTCATCTTTTTTTGTGCGCAATTCCTTCAGGTGCTCAGGATTGTAATCTTCGCCTTCTCGAACAATGCAGTTTTTTTGCGTCCAGCTAAGTGCTTTCTGATACTCTTCTTTATTGTAAATCTCTTTTTGAACGCGGCGTATAATCTCGCTAGAGTCAACATACTCTGTTCTCATTCCCAAATATTCTTGCAAAAAATCTGGATTAACCATCGACCCTCCAATACCCATTGAAACTGATCCAATGGCCAGATAAGATTTTCCGCGCATAATAGCTACAGCCAGCCCCGCACGCGCAAAGCGCAACAACTTCTCTTCTACATCTTCTGGAATAGTTGTATCGTTGGCTTCTTTTACATCCTTTCCGTATATCCCAAAAGCTGGCAATCCTTTTTGGTTATGCACAGCCAATGCAGCCGCTAGATAAACAGCTCCAGGGCGTTCTGTTCCGTTGAACCCCCAAATTGCTTTAGGAATTATTGGATTCATATCAATAGTTTCGGAGCCATAGCACCAGCAGGGAGTTACCGATAAGGAAAGCCCTACTCCCTCTCTTTCAAACTTCTCGGCACACAACGCCGCTTCTTTCACTCCACCTATACATGTGTCTGCTATAACACACTTAATAGGTGTTCCATCAGGGTACCTCAACGTATCGGTGTACAACTTTGCTGCACTTTTTGCAAGATTCATTGTTGTTTCCTCTAGTGATTCCCTTATGCCTTTTCGTCGCCCATCTATTATAGGGCGAATACCAATTGTAGGATAATTATTTTCCATTTGATTAATCGTTTAACTTTGTATCTAAAATTTTTTATGCTATTATTAATTCTGCTTGAATGATGCTTCTTATTTTTTCTACTTTGTTCATCTTAACGATCTCAATGTTATCTACTAATAGCTCCATTGCTTTTTGTGCTATTTGCTCAATGGGTTGTTTAATAAATGGAACATCATAGGGCAACAAGTAAAAAGCTTCGCTTTCGTCAAAGCACATTATTTTAATTTCGTTGGGTATATCGACATTGTTTTTAATTAATGACTTAACACCGTTTATCGATATTGAATTAGTTGTAAAGAATATTCCATCAATTTTATCTTCTCTTTTTATTAGATTATAGATTGCTTTTTCAACATCATTTTTTAAAGTTTCATAGTATATCTCCTCAATATTCACACGATTATAGATGCCATGTTTTTTCAAGGCTTCTACATAACCTCTTCTACGTTCATTTATATGGAATTGATCTTGTTTGTATGTAATCAATCCTATATTTTTGCATCCCTGCTTAATTAACTGTTCAGTAGCAAGATAAGATATTTCATAATTGTTTATAAGTACAGAGCTTACGGGTAAGTCTGGAAAATTTCTGTCCACCAGCACAAATGATAGTTTATTGGCTATCAATTCTTCAATCAAAGGTTTGCTATTCTCGGTAGGGGTAATTATAAATCCATCTACCTGCCGAGCTTTCAATAATTGAATCATTTTCTCCATTTTATCGTATTGCTCATTGGTGTTTACTATTATTACTGCATAACCTTCTTTTTCTGCATACTCTTGAATGTGTAATGCCAAAGTTCCAAAAAAGACGTTTGAAATGTCTGCTACTACCAAACCAATTGTTTTCGATTTCCCCATACGCAAGCCCTTCGCTAGAGTGTTAGGCACATAATTAAGCTCTTTCACTTTATCCATCACCCTTTTTGCTGTTGCATCACTGACGCGGCCTTTTTTAGCTTTGCCACTCAAAACAAGAGATACAGTAGCAGTGGAAACTCCTAGTGAATCGGCAATGGTTTTTAGAGAAACTTTTTTCATGTGTGTGTGAATCTATAATTTGATGTAAAACGGACTGCAAAAATATTGAGTTAATCGATTAATGCAAAATTATTCTATGTGTTATATAACATGTTTTTTAGAAATGAAAAGACATCAACTTGCTTTAAATAAATAGCTACTCGCTTTTATTATCATATAATTCCTCCCTAGGTGACTCTAAGCTTTTGTCTATTTTCTTATTTCCTATCGATGCTTTATTTGCATACCTTTGTAAAACAGTTGACAGAATAAAAGATCGGCTACGTTTGTACATTATATATATTTATAACTCGAAGAGATAGTATCAATATTTTTTATAATTATTTTTTCATGAAACAATATCAATTTAAAACATCAGGGAAAACACGCACCGAAAGCGATCTTTTGGGCGAGAAGGAGGTACCTACAGAGGCACTTTTTGGAATTCAGACTTTGCGTTGTATCGAAAACTTCGATATTAGTCGTCAATTATTGTCTGAGTATCCTCAGTTTATAAAAGCTTTGGGCTTGGTGAAGATGGGAGCAATAAAGGCTAACAATGAGCTCAAACTTGTTAACGACGAAATAACCAACGCCATAGTTAGTGCTTGCCAAGAACTAGTGGACGGTAAGCACTCAGAGCATTTCCCTATTGATTTGGTGCAGGGTGGTGCAGGCACCAGTGTAAACATGAATGCCAATGAAGTTATTGCCAACAGAGCACTGGAGATATTGGGCAAACAGAGGGGAGAATACACTTTCTGTCACCCTAACGATCATGTAAATATGGCCCAATCAACCAACGACGCCTATCCAACTGCAATGCATTTGGGTTTATATATGTTGCACGATGAGCTTAAGTGGTCTTTAGAAAAGCTAATTGCCTCTTTCGAAAAGAAATCTATTGAATTTACCGATATAATTAAAATGGGTCGCACCCAACTACAAGATGCTGTCCCTATGACTTTGGGCCAATCTTTTGGTGCTTATATGGATGCAATGAAAAGCGAACTGAAACGACTGAACCGAGTTTCAAAAGAGTTTCTAACCATAAATATGGGTGCAACGGCTATTGGTACAGGCATTACAGCTGAGCCAGGCTATGCCGAATTGTGTACTCAATACATTAAGGATATTTCGGGATGGGACATTGTGCTAGCCGAAAACCTTATAGAAGCTACGCACGATACTTCGTCTATGGTAGCATACTCGGCCTCTATGAAAATGTTAGCAATTAGATTGTCTAAAATATGCAATGACCTCAGGCTGATAGCATCGGGACCGCGAACAGGGTTGGCCGAAATAAAGTTGCCACCCAAACAACCAGGTTCTTCCATTATGCCGGGCAAAGTAAATCCTGTGATACCAGAAGTGGTAAATCAGGTCTGTTTTAAGGTTATCGGTAACGATCTGGCAGTAACTATGGCTTCAGAAGCTGCTCAGCTAGAACTAAATGTGATGGAGCCTGTATTGGTGCAAAGCATTGTTGAGTCGAGCACATGGTTGAAGCGTGCTTGCGATACTCTGCGCACAGAGTGTGTTGATGGTATTATTGCCAACGAAGATCATTGCAGATACATGGTGGAGCATTCCATTGGAATTGTAACCGCACTCAAACCATTTATTGGTTATGCCAACAGCACCGCAATTGCACAAGAAGCACTAAATACTGGAGGAAGTGTATATCAATTGGTACTCGATAAAAAATTGCTGACCAAAGAGCAACTCGAAAAGATTTTAGATCCAAAACACATGATACGTCCTTCGAGGGTAGTGATTTGATTTAATATTAAATTAATCATTCAAAAAAGATTTTTGTATATTTATAGTGTCTATTTTAAAAAAATACATATCTTTGTTGCCATAACAGTTCAAAAATGAAACTAAACAGACTACATCATCATCATATTCATACTTGCTATCAGGCGAGGAAGAATTGATGTATGCATAGCTCGTGTATAATATAATTAAAAACCCGTCTGAATAAAAACAGGCGGGTTTTTTGTTTTCCAACCGTTTTTATTCAGACACAATAACAAAAATAATGATGAATTTAAAAGTAGCAATTCAGAAAAAAGGTCGTTTAAGTGAAAAATCGCTCGATTTATTAATGGAGTGTGGTATAAAAGTATCTAACGGAGACCGCAAGTTGAAGACAAATGCCAAAAACTTTCCTATAGAAATATTGTTTCTGCGCGACGATGATATCCCTCAATATGTGGAGCAAGGTGTTGCGGATATTGGTATATTGGGAGAAAACGAGGTGTTGGAAAAAGACAAAGATGTTGTCACGATAGAAAAACTAGGTTTTGGCAATTGCCGACTTTCTCTGGCTATTCCCAAAGATGATGTTTATACAGATGTTTCTTTCTTTCAGGGTAAGAAGGTAGCCACTAGCTATCCTAAAATTCTACGGAGCTTTTTCTTAGAGAAAAACATTGATGCCGATATTGAAGAAATTGGTGGAAGTGTGGAGATAGCTACCAGTATTGGTTTAGCAGAGGGGATATTTGATATTGTAAGTACAGGTAGTACGTTGTTGATGAATGGATTGAAAGAGATTGAAACGGTGCTGAAAAGTGAGGCCGTTATAATATCCAATAAGAATCTATCGGAAGAGAAGGCTGCAATCTTAGATAAACTGCTCTTTAGGATAAAAGCGTATAAAAATGGCATTAAGAGCAAGTATATTGTGCTGAATGCGCCCAATGATTCGTTAGAAAAAATATGTACACTCATACCAGGTATGCGATTCCCCACTATTTTACCTTTGTCGGGTTCCGATTGGTCAAGCGTACACTCGGTAGTAGAGGAAGATGATTTTTGGAATGTGATAGATGCGCTTAAAGGTTTTGGAGCAGAGGGTATATTGGTAATGCCTATTGAAAAAATGATTCTCTAGTCTTTTCAAGCAGAGGTGGGCGGTCGCTGAGCTTGTTGAAGTGTGCACCCCCCTTATCCTGAAAGGCTGTAAATAAACAAACGGAAACAGTAAGAGATATACAACCAAATGATACAAATAATCAGTAATCCAAATGTTGATGAATGGGCAAAGTTAGTGCAGCGTCCTGTAGTAGATCAAAGCAGTTTGTTCGAGATTGCCGAGAATATATTCAAAGATATTCAGCAAAATGGAGATAAAGCAGTTTCAAAGTACAGCCAGCAATTTGATGGTACACACTACAATTTTTCGCCGCTCGACTTAACTGTTATTAGCGGTGCCGAAAGCTACGTGCCTGTTACATTGAAAGAGAGCATCCAGAAGGCCTATCAAAACATTAACAAGTTTCATACATCGCAATCTGAGCCTGTAGAGAAGATAGAAACTAGCCAAGGTGTTACCTGTTGGCGCGAAAGCCGCCCTATTGATAAAGTAGGCATTTACATACCAGGCGGCTCAGCTCCTCTCTTTTCAACTGTATTGATGTTGGGCATTCCAGCAAAAATTGCAGGATGCCAGGAGGTTGTGCTTTGCACACCACCCGATAAAAATGGAGAGATCAATCCATATATATTATATGCGGCCAATTTGGTAGGCATCCAAAAGGTATATGCAGTTGGTGGCATTCAAGCAATTGCTGCCATGGCATTGGGCACAGAGTCTATTCCCAAAGTAGATAAAATATTTGGCCCTGGCAATCAGTATGTTACTGCAGCCAAGCAGATTGCTCAACTCTATGGCACAGCCATAGACATGCCTGCAGGCCCAAGCGAAGTGCTCATAATTGCCGATGATACCTGCGACCCTGATTTTGTAGCTGCCGATTTGCTTTCGCAAGCCGAGCATGGACCAGATAGTCAAGTGGTTTTGTTGTCAGACAATAAAAAGGTGCTCCATGCTGTAAATACTTCTTTGCAAGAGCAATTAGAAAAGCTGCCGCGCAAGGAAATTGCAGAGAAAGCTTTACAAAATAGCCGCTCCATTCTGTTAGAGTCCATAAATGAGTGCATCATCTTTAGCAACAGGTATGCTCCAGAGCATTTGATTTTGGCATTTTGCAATGCAGAAGAAAAAATAGAGAAGATACAAAGTGCAGGCTCTGTGTTTTTAGGCAACTATAGTTGCGAGAGTGTTGGCGACTATGCCTCTGGCACAAATCACACCTTGCCAACCAATGGGTTTGCCCGCTCTTATAGCGGCGTATCGTTAGATAGCTTTGTAAAGAAAATAACTTTTCAATCTGTTTCTGAAGTTGGATTAAAACATATTGGTACTGCTGTAGAGTTGATGGCCGAAGCGGAACAACTAATGGCTCACAAGAATGCGGTTACTATTCGCCTACGTAAAATTGATAAACAATGAACATAGATATAAACAAGCTGGTTAGGCAAAACATTCTCAATTTGTCTCCTTATTCCAGCGCACGCGATGAGTTTTCTGGCACGGAGGGAATCTTCCTAGATGCCAACGAGAACCCAAATGGTAGTTACAATCGTTATCCCGATCCACATCAAACGGAGTTGAAAAGGGTACTTGCAAAAGTAAAATCTGTTCCATCGGAAAATATCTTTCTGGGTAATGGAAGCGATGAGGTAATTGATTTAATCTTCCGCACATTTGCCAACCCAGGGAAGGATAAAGTAATTATTTGTCCGCCTACTTATGGTATGTACGAGGTGTCGGCAAATATAAACGATGTTGAGATTGTCAATATACCATTGCTTCCCAACTTTCAGCTAAACCAGCAGTCTATCTTTGAAACAATTGATAAAGACGCTGCTGTGAAAATGATTTTTATTTGCTCGCCCAACAATCCTACTGGTAATTTGCTAGAGGGTATTGACGAAATTATTGAGAAGTTCAATGGCATTGTAGTGGTAGATGAGGCCTACATCGATTTTAGTCCCGAATCATCAAAAGCACAAGCCATTCATCAATACAACAACCTAATTGTTTTGCAAACATTGAGCAAAGCATGGGGGGTGGCAGGAATCAGGGTGGGTTTTGCCTTTGCACAAGCAGAGATTATAGCATTGCTCAACAAAATAAAACCACCCTACAACATCAGTACAATCAATCAGCAACAGGCACTTAAAAAGTTATCACAACCAGATTTGTTTGAAACAGAAAGGAGTGAGATTCTCTCAGAAAGGAAGCGATTGGAGAACCAATTGTTGCAATTGCCACTAGTGAAGAAGATATACCCCTCATGCGCCAACTTCTTATTGGTAGAAGTGGACAATGCCAACAATATTTACAACAAGCTTGTTGATAAAAATGTAGTTGTGCGCAATCGTAACTCGGTTATTAAAAACTGCATACGCATAACTGTGGGCACAAAGCAAGAGAATGACAGATTACTGACAGAACTAAAAAATATATCGCAATGAAAAAGGTGTTGTTTATAGATCGAGACGGAACTTTGATTATAGAACCTCCCGTTACTTATCAAATAGATAGCTTAGAAAAGCTTGAGTTTTATCCACATGCTTTTCAGTACATGGCACGTATTGCCAATGAGTTGGACTACGACTTGGTGTTGGTGAGCAATCAAGATGGGCTAGGGACTGATTCTTTTCCCATGGATACTTTTATACCTGCTCATCAGAAGTTTATTCAAGCATTTGCCAACGAAGGAGTGGTGTTTAAGGAGGAGTTGATAGACCCTTCACTCCCAGAAGAAAATTCTCCTGGTCGCAAACCAGGCACCGCCATGCTCACGCATTATATAAAGGGAGATTACGACCTCAAAAACTCTTTTGTGATAGGCGACAGAGAAACAGACGTGCAATTGGCCAAAAACATGGGTTGCAAAGCAATTTATTTAAACAAAGAGGAGCATCCCGATGCTGCTTTGAGCACCACGGAATGGGCCCAGGTTTATTCATTTCTTAAAAGTGTGCCACGCAAAGCCACTATTACGCGCAAAACTGCCGAAACAGATATTAGTATTACTGTCAATTTGGATGGAACAGGTAAAGGTGACATCAATACCGGATTGCATTTCTTTGATCACATGCTAGATCAAATTGCCAGACATGGCAAGATTGACTTGCTGATAAAGGTGGATGGCGATTTAGAAGTGGACGCTCATCACACTGTTGAGGATGTTGCCATTGTATTGGGCGAAGCCATTCTTCAAGCTATTGGTAGTAAAAAAGGAATTGAGCGGTATGGTTTTCTTTTGCCCATGGACGATTGCTTGGCGCAAGTTGCCATAGATTTTGGTGGTCGCCCATGGTTGATGTGGGCCGTAGATTTTAAGTATGAGAAGATTGGTGATGTTCCTACAGAGATGTTCTCGCACTTTTTTAAATCGTTTACCGATTCTGCTAAGTGTAACTTAAACATTAAGGCCGAAGGCGACAATCAACACCACAAAATAGAAGCAATCTTCAAAGCTTTTGCAAAAGCTATAAAGAATGCGGTGAAAGTGGGAGATGATTTTCAGATTCCGAGTACTAAAGGAGTCCTCTAACAATTTGCTAGCATCTAGCCAGCTATTACTCATCTTCTTCAAACCCAAAAATATAAAAAACAATGAGAATAATCCCAGCCATAGATATTATAGGCGGAAGGTGTGTTCGTTTGACCAAAGGCGACTATAGCACCCAGAAAGTGTATAACACCAGTCCGCTAGAAGTAGCTAAAAATTACCAAGCCAACGGCATCAAATACCTACATTTAGTAGATTTAGATGGAGCAAAATCGAGCCACATTGTCAATCATAAGATATTGCACGACATTGCCACCCAAACATCATTGAAAATAGATTTTGGAGGTGGAATTAAAACAGACCAAGACGCACGCATTGCATTCGAAAACGGAGCAACGCAAATAACGGGTGGCAGCATAGCTGTTCAAAACCCCGAGCTGTTTCAATCGTGGATAGATAAGTACGGATCGGACAAGATTATTTTGGGTGCCGATAGTCTTCACCGCAAAATTGCTACGCATGGTTGGCTCCAACAATCGGAAGTAGATGTGATTGATTTCATCAATCAATACCAAGAGAAAGGAATATCTTATGTCATCTGTACCGATATCTCCAAAGATGGCATGTTGCAAGGACCCTCCATCAATCTGTACGCTGAAATATTGTACAACAATAAGATAAAACTAATTGCCAGTGGCGGTGTGTCGTGCATACAAGATGTGTACGATCTGTCTGAGATTGGTTGCGAAGGTGCAATTATTGGCAAAGCTATTTATGAAAATAGAATTACAATTAAGGAGTTAAATAAGTTCATTTCAACTCACTCTAAATAATTACCTCTTATGACAACAAAAAAAATAATAGCCTGTCTAGACATTAAGGACGGCAGCGTAGTGAAAGGAATTAATTTCGTTGACATCAACGAAGTAGGTAGTCCTGTAGAATTTGCCAAACGATACGAGCAAGAGGGTGCCGACGAATTGGTGCTACTAGACATAACGGCAACCAACGAAAACCGCAAAACGGTGTTATCACTGGTGGCACAGGTTGCAAAAGAGATAACCATCCCTTTCACTGTTGGTGGTGGTATTCACTCTGTGGTTGAGGCGCAAGCGGTGATAGATGCAGGAGCAGATAAAGTGAGCGTTGGCTCGGCAGCAATCAGAAATCCCGAATTGATTACCCAGCTTTCCAGTCAATTAGGCAAAGATAGGGTAGTGCTGGCCATCGATTGCAAATTGGATGACAATAGCCAGTGGATGGTATATACCAATGGTGGGCAGAAGGCTACAGATTTAGAAGCCCTAGATTGGGCACAGCAAGGAGAAGAACTGGGTGCGGGTAGTATTTTGCTCACATCTATGAACAACGATGGAGCTAAGACGGGTTTCGCTATCGACATAACTAAGGCAATTGCCAATGCTGTCACCATTCCTGTAACTGCTTCGGGTGGTGCGGGTAAGAAAGAAGATTTTTTAGAGCTTTTCCAACAAACCAATGTGGAAAGTGGATTGGCAGCAAGTGTGTTTCACTACAAAGAGATAAATATTGGCGAATTGAAAGATTATTTGCGTGAAAATGAAATAAACATTTAATAAAAGTAGGTTATTGTACTTGAAGCTTCCGGCTTCTAGTCTGAAAGCTAGAAGCTTTCAGTACACTCCGTTGGCGCAAGTTTGTAACCCGTGTCTGCCGCAGGTAAAACCGCACGAGTAGGTAAATATTTAATGATACAACAACAAAAAACATTCAAAATAAAGTATGAAAGTAGATTTTTCAAAACACGGCGGGTTGGTTCCTGTCATTATTCAACACATACACACCAACCAAGTATTGATGTTGGGCTATATGAACCAAGAAGCCCTAGACAAAACACAAGCCGAAGGCAAAGTTACCTTCTTTAGCCGAAGCAAAAACAGATTGTGGACAAAAGGCGAAACCTCTGGCAACTTTCTTTTCTTGAAAGAAATTGCGGTAGATTGCGACAACGATACGCTCCTCATTAAAGCAGCACCTCAGGGTCCAACTTGCCACACTGGCAGCACATCGTGCTTCAAAGAGGAAACTCCAAAAGGATTTCTCTACCAACTCGAAGATACCATTGAGCAACGCATTGCCGATGGTAGCGGCAAATCATACACGAGCACGCTTTTTAAAAGAGGAGTAAACAAAGTGGCACAGAAAGTCGGTGAAGAAGCCGTTGAGTTAGTAATTGAATCGAAGGATAACAACCTCGATTTGTTTAAAAACGAAGCAGCCGATTTGTTGTATCACTTCCTTATTTTGTTGAAAACAAAAGATGTGAAGTTGAAAGATATTGAGGAGGTGCTGGAGGGGAGGGTAAAGTAAATAATTGACAGTTGACAGTTGACAATGATTTACTTGCATACCTCACATGACAGTTGAAAATTGAAACAGCTTGTTTTGTTTTAGAGCATTCAATTGTTTAATTATAAAACAATTCATATCTTTGTATTGTTATTATCTGAAATGCAACATAAGATTATGAATACACTATTAACCCAGCAAAACATTGGACAACGAATATCAGCACTTAGAAAGCTGAAAGGCTTATCGCAAGAAGAATTGGCCAAAAGTATGAATATCTCTCGTTCGTCGCTGGCTCAAATTGAGCTGGGTAATAGAGGTTTGGATGTGATAGAGTTGCAAAAGCTATCGTGGGTGCTGAAGTTTTCGTTAGATGAGTTTGTTTCAGATAATTTTACTGCATCTAAACAGCTTTACGACAAAAGTATTGATAAACCAATCCAAACACAAGAGCGAGTCTCCACACCCAACTTGCACGTGGATAAGTTCAAAAATATACTGCTCTATATACTATCGCAGTGTGCTGGTAAACCCAATGTAGGGGAAACTGTTTTGTACAAACTGCTCTATTTTTCCGATTTCAATTACTACGAATTATATGAAGAGCACCTCACAGGTGCTACCTATCGAAAACTACCTTATGGGCCAGTGCCTCAAAAGATTGATTCAGTAATCAGTCAGATGATTGATGAGAGACAATTGAAGAGGGTGAAAACTGACTTTCATGGCTATCCTCAAACGCGTTATTTGCCTTTGGTGAAAGCCGACCTGACTCAACTAAAAGCAAGTGAAAAGGAGATGGTTGATCGGGTTATTGAACAAATGAGTGATTGGTCTGCTACTGCAATCAGCAACTACTCGCACAAAGATATGCCTTGGGTGGCTACCAAAGAGGGGGAGGTTGTGAACTATGAATTGGTTTTTTATAGAGATGCACCATACTCCGTTAGGAATTATGTTGATGAAATCGAAGAGATATGATTTTTGACGAGTTGCCAGAGTATAAAAAAGATTTGAAGTATCTATTGAAGAAGTTCCGGACGCTCAATGATGATCTATGTGTAGTGAAACAAGTTTTTGAAGTGAGACCAGACGAGAGACCTCCTTTCAGTTTTCGTATCGATAATTTGGGAATTGAAACTTGTATTATTAAAGTAAGGAAAATTGCGTGCAGATCACTTAAAGGAAGAGGGGTAAACTCTGGTTTGAGATTAATTTATGCCTATTTTTCCGAACAGAATAAAATAGTGTTTATAGAACTCTATCACAAGAACTTTAAGGAGAGCGAAGATAGGAAAAGGATTGTAGATAATTTTAGATAATATCTTGTTTGTGCTCATTTGTAATGAGCCAGCAAAGCTTTTGCATAGCACGGTCTCGAGAGGACTCATGTTTATAACCTAGCACATATATACATACGACCACCTCGTGGTCGCACCTTCTATTTTTATGATACTATAAACATGTAATCCATTCGGGATTAATAGAACAATGTTTCTCGCAAAGACGCTAAAGCTCGAAGAAATACCAGTATAGGCCTTAATTAATTGACAATTGACAGTTGATGACAATGAAATGCTTGCTATTTCATCTGCTGGTGGGAACTTACAACTCGTTTCTGCCGTAGGTAAATATGTCATTCGCTACGCAAGTAGAGAAATAGACGGAGCAGGAGCTCCATCAGTCCTAGGACGCTACGCGGCATTTATCTGTGTTCATCCGTTCAATCCGTGTCATCCGTGTTCCAATTATTCACATGCGAAAGCATGCTATTCAAGATGTGGGTAGTTATTCTACCAAGTCACAAGTCAGAGACTTGCGCCTGCGGGAGCGCAGATTTCCATTCATTACTATCCATTGACCGTTAAGGCCTAAAGTAAATCATTGTCAATTGTCAACTGTCAATTATTTCTCCCTTTTTCCTCACAATCATCACCCCCGTTGGTTTTTTATCTACACACATCAGCTGCATTTCGGTATTTGCTTGCTTAGCCAAAGCAGCATTCTTTTTTTCTTTAGCTTTTAGGGCTCTTTTTTTATTATAAGTTGCACGGGTTTTTATCAAGTTTGTGTATTCAACAATCACACTGTTGAGTTCTGCAATCAATGGAGCGTAGTTCAGCTCCGGATAAGTTCTGTTGGACACTTTCACCTGTTCAAAAAAACTGCGCAATGCTTGTTCTCCTTCTTTCTTAATGGCTTTGTTTGTGTCTCTTCTCTGTATTTTTATTTCTGATAAGCGCCTTTTGATGTAATACTTGTTGTGAGTTTGGTCTGCTATTCTCAGCTCGTCAATGTAAGGCATCAAGCCAATCTTGGTAAAGGCCTCTTTCACTTTGGGCGAATCTTTAATTGTGCCTAGGAAGTCGTATATCAACCCTTTATCTCAAACCTATTATGGTTTCTTAGGTCTGCCAAAAATGTATCTACAACTTCTTGTGCAACT